>DYJF01000003.1 GCA_020723205.1 Bdellovibrio sp. | reverse complement strand
AGTGAACAGGGGGTTTCAGGTCTACGGTGTCACGTCTTTTTCATGATCTCGGGTGAAATTTCCTGTACAGGTCCTTTAGGTGCTTCGTGGTGACGTGCGTGTAGATCTGTGTGGTGGCTATGTCCGAATGACCGAGCATGGTCTGCACGCTTCGGAGGTCGGCGCCCCTTTCCAGCATGTGCGTGGCGAAGGAGTGGCGAAGCATGTGCGGCGTCACGTTCACAGTGATGCCCGCCTTTCTGGCGCCGGCCTTGATGATCTCCCAGAACCGCTGTCGGGAGAGATGCTCCCCGCTGTGCGATACGAAAAGATGGTCACCTATCCTTCCTTTCATGAGGCGGGGTCTTGAAACGCCCAGATATTCGTTCAGCGCGTCGAGGGCCGCCTTGCCTACCGGCACCAGCCGCTCCTTCGAACCCTTGCCCATGATGATGACGAACCCCTGCTGGAGATTGAGCCGTTCAAGTGTCACCTCGCAAAGCTCCGAGATGCGCAGCCCCGACGCGTACATGAGCTGTATCATCGCGTGGTCGCGAAGGCCCAGATCCGTCTTTTTGTCCGGCTGGACGAGAAGCGCGTCCACGTCCCCGACCGTCAGATATTTGGGAAGCTTCTGCCAGCGCGCGGGAGATTCGATGCGCGCCGCGGGGTTGTTCTTGATCGTCTTTTCCTTCATCAGATATTTAAAAAAACCTCGGAGCGCCGAGAGATATCGCGCCACGCTTCTGCTCCCTATCTTCTCGCGATGGAGCAGGACCAGAAACGACAGAAGATGCGGCTCGGCGACCTTATCGGGCGAGGCCACGCCCTGTCCTTGAACGAATCCGGAAAAACGGCGCAGGTCATGAGAATACGCCTCGAGGGTCTTCGCCGAAAGATGGCGCTCGACCTTGAGATGCGTGATATAGCCGTCAACCGCGTTGTCCAATGCGTTAGCCATTTGCTTTTATAGCCAATTTACTCTATGAAGACGCCTATGTCTAGGACGAAGGACCTTGCTTCCGGCGTCGGCTGCCTCTTCAGGGGCTTCACATTCTTGGCCTCGCATCCCCGCCTTTGGAAGTGGGCGATCCTTCCCACCCTTATCAATATTATCCTGCTCATCGTAATGATCGCCGGCTTCGCGCATTACTACACCGACATATACGGCTGGCTCACGACACATCTGGGTCATCTCGACATCGAGAATCCAACGACATGGTATCTCCACGTCGCCGACGCCCTCCTCTGGGTTCTTAATCTGATTTTCCAAATCTTAATCGTGATCCTAAGCTTAATCATTCTTCTTATTATCTCCTATGTCACAGGCCTCATCATCGCCTCGCCCTTCAACGATGCGCTCTCTGAACGCGTGGAGACATTGGTCGCCGGCACCGAGCCCCCGCCCTTCGCATGGAAAAAGTTCATAAGGGACCTCTGCCGCACGATCAGGATAGAGGCGCTCAAGGCGGCCATGCTCCTTGCCATACCCGTAGTGCTATTCATCCTGAACGTCATCCCCGTTGTCGGCTCCCCACTCTATGTCGCGTTGACACTTCTTTTCGGCTCGTGGGACTTGGGCTTCGCCTATGCCGATCTGCCGATGGGCCGCCGCGTGCTGCCCTTCAGGGAGCGCATTGCGTTCGGGCTCAAGAACAAGTGGGCCATGGTGGGCTTGGGCTCCGCCTTCGTCGTCCCCTTCTTCAATCTTCTATTCGTAGCCCCGATGGTCGTGGGAGGAACGTTGCTGTACATCGAACTGCGGGATCAGAGGATCTCTTTCAAGATCTCGGCATAGGGACCTTCTGCGATCTTTCTCATGGCCGATTGGGCCAGCTGCCTGATCCTCTCTCTACTTAGATCGAGCATCTGACCGACTTCCTCAAGCGTACGATCTCCAAACCCCCTTTGCGTCATGACGATCTTTTCTTTCTCATTCAGCCCCGAGCCGTTTATCGCCTGCTCAATCAATTCTCGCATGTCCGTATCCAGATACTCATTATCGGGACGAAGCGCGTTAACATCCTCTATCACGCTTTCATATGTGAATTCGTCATCATCTCCTCCCAGTGGAGAGAATAGAGAGACTTCTGTCGTGAAGCGCGACTGCCTGTCCTTTAGTGTATCGACGGTCACGCCGAGGGCTCCGGCCAGTTCCTCATCCGAAGGATCGCGCTCCAGTCTCCCCAATAATTGCCGGCGCACCCTGCCGACCTGCCGCATAAAATCTACATAATACACTGGAAGATGTATCGTTCTGCCGGACCGTTTGATCGCAGTTAAGACCCGCCAGGGAAGTGAACTTTTTACGTATGTCTCAAAACTGCCAAGAGTCGGATCGTAGAGTCCTAGCAACGTAGAGAATTCTATGCGTGCAAACTGGAGCAGCTCATCCATCGTTAAACGCGATCCCCCTGCCCTCGACCTGAAACCGTATACGATGCTCGCAATGAGCGGCTGATAGAAAAAGATCAGGTGATCCGTGGCCGTTCTGTCGCCCATCTTCGCCATCTCCATCAGGAACATCTTCTCTCTCTGGTCCAGCATCTTCCCGCCGCCGCTGCGCTTGGCCTCCACGCTGAATTGCACGTCCATGCCGTAGCGCGAGAACGCCCAGTCGATCGTCCTGGCATTTTCACCCGTGCCGGCCCGTAAATTACCAAGGTATGTGTACAGACCCATTAATGCCGTTTTCTTGCCACCGACTCTCAAGCGAAAATGTCGCTGCAACAGATCATCACATCTTCTGACTCCCGCCGCTCTCATCACCTCAAAGAGATAGTAACGGATCACTCCTTCGGGCATACGCCGCCAGCTTGCCAGCTTGCCGGACTGCTGCTGCGTCCATTGGAGTTGAAGGCGGAGCGGCATCTCCTCGAATCCGGGAGCGCCGGTATGGTCAAGAATGATATCGACGATCTCCCTGTGATCGTCCGCCCTCTTCCTCAAAAGAAAATGATGGTAAAGACCGCCCAGGGATTGGCCGATCTCCGGTATGATCGTCGTCTGCATCTGTTCAGCTGAAACGAATCTCACGTGAGGCAGATCGTTGATCTCCCTCAACCTCTCAATGAATTTCAGTATCAAGGACGCAGGCACCCTGTTCCACGGCCGCTTTTCATCGTATCTTAAACAAAGGCACTGCAACTCATAGGGAAGGTCTTCTAATCTTTCCACACCCAGCCGATCCAGCATGAAATCAAGGATCGTGTCTTCGTTATCTTCCGGCAGCTTGCGTCTGTAACGTTCATACAGCCCACCCAGACTCACTTCTATCTCCCCGATCACGAGCACTTTCAACTGATCGGCGATAAGCACGCGCAGATGCGGACATTTCAAGCCGTTCTTCACAGGCATCCGCTCTTTAGCGATCTCCAGCAATTTGAGCTGCGTCGACGCCGGCACGACGTCCCATTTGACATTATCGCGCTCTCCCAGCCCCTTGAGCTGGACGTCCCAGGCCAAGCTCTCAAAAGAGGCAACGCCCGCGTCGTTGAGGATGGCCTCCACGACTCTGCCATGTTCCTTCAAGCGCGCCTTATAGTTATCGTATAGACCGATCAGTGTGGAGCCCAACTCCTCTATCTCGAATTCCCTGAAATGATCGCTGGTCAGAAAACGCGGATGCACGACGCCCGCCTCCTCGGCAAGACGAAAGAGGAGATATTCTTTGAGTTGGTGGCCTACGATGTCCCAGTTGATCCTTGAATATCGTAATCTTAAATATCTTGCCTGATCCGACAAGGACAGCTCGTCAAATCTCTGAACCCCCAGACTGTCGAGCATGAAATCGACTATACGGCCCGCGTTCTCTCCTTCGGGCAGGATATCACGATAGAACTTATATAATCCCTGTACCTGCGCCTTCCAGCCGGGCATCCTGGTCCTGAAATTATCCCGACCAAGCAGCCGCAAATGAGGCAAACCGTGCGCTTTTGCGATCTGTTCGATGATCCTTATCAGCACACCTCGCGAGAGGTGCGGGATCCTCCTGAAACCTAACGGTTTCTCCTCGACCCTCAAGCGGTCGATCTCCGCCTGGATGCGCATCTCTTCCATCGGATGATATGTGTACCGGTAACTTTCAAGACCGCGCGAGCCGTATTTGAGGGGAACATGTGAGATGGCAACAGGGCTTCTCTCCACTAACGTCAGAGCAGATGCTATGAACATCTTTGCGGGATCGAAGGAAACAACATTGTGATCATAGACCTTGTCCGCCAGCATGATCGCCCCCACGGGACCTTCGAACCCTTCGCTTTCGAACGTTTCGGAAGTGAGCGGCTGGTGCGTGTCGACGAAACGCGTAAGTTGCTGGTCGAGAGCCGGACGCACACCTTCGATCACCCTATTCCTCATATCGGCGGCTAGCGCAAAGTTGTCAGGAGGAGAAAGCGGAACACCGAGCTGCTCCACGCCAAGGCCCATGGCCGGCAGGACGTTGACGCTCACGGCGGACCACGCCGCATTGAAGGCCGCCATGTTACCGGCGGCCGCAAAACCGCTCATACAGGATATCTGAGAGGCAAGATTCATAGCAGTTCTTTCAAGACCGCAGCGTAAGGTCCATTTGCGATCTTTCTCATAGCTGATTCGGCCAGCTGCCTGATCCTCTCTCTACTTAGATCGAGCATCCGTCCGACCTCCTCCAACGTATGGCCCTCAAGCCCCCTCTGTATCAGAACGAATCTTTCATCCTCATTGAGACCGGAAGATCCCATCGCCATGTAGACATATTCTCTCAGCTCCGCATCACCGATATCGCTATCAGCGCGCGTCGTTCCAACGTCTTCGATGACGCTTTCATAAGTAAGTCCGTCCTCATCGGCGCTCATCGGATCGAACAATGACACCTCCTTCGATCCGCCGGCCAGCCGGATAGCGTTCATGAGCCGCCTTGGAAGAGAGCTCTTCACGTGAGTCTCAAGACTTGCCCTCGCCGGATCGTGGAGCTCCACTATCTTTGCAAACCCTATCCGCCCCGCTTGGACGAGCTCGTCGATCGTCAGACGCGAAGCGGGCCATCTGGCCAGGACGCGTCGGGCAATGCTCTCTATGAGGGGGCGATAAAAGTGGACCAGATGATCCATCGCCGCTCTGTCGCCCATCTTCGCGATGCGGAGGAGAAATCTCTTCTCATCCCGTTCCAGGAGCCGCGCCCCGGCGCTCCGCTTCGCCTGCATACTGAACTGCATCACGCCGTAGCGCTGAAACGCCCAGTCGACCGTCCTCTGATCCACGCCAAGGGCCGACCGCACGCTCCTGAGATAATTGTACAGACCTACGAGCTTCGTATCTTTGCCGCCGGCCCTCATATGAAAATGCCGTTCGAATATATCATCAGGCGTTCTGACGCCGGCCCCCCTCATCGTCTCAAGAAGATAATGACGGATCACTCCTTCAGGTACGCGCCGCCAAGTCGTTATCTTGACGTTGGGCCGCTGCGTCCATTGAAGCTGGAGATCCAATGGCATTTCTTTGAACTTGGGAGCGCCGACGTGATCCAGAACTATGTCGACGATCTCCCTCGTGTCATCTTCCCTTTTTGTGACGCGAAAGCGATGATAAAGACCATCGAGGCGCTGGCCGAGCTCGGGTATGATGGTTCTTTGCATCTGTTGGCTGGAAACGAATCTAACGTGCGGCAGACCGTGTATCTCTTGCAGCCTCTCCATGAATCTTAAGATCAACGCCCGCGGCATCCTGTCCCATGACCGGATATCATATCGCAGGCAACGACACTGCAGTTCGTAAGGAAGCTCTTCGAACTTTTCGACACCAAGCCGGTCCAGCATGAAATCACGAACCGTCCCGTCGTAGTCGGGGGGCATCTGACCCTCGTAATGAGCAAGCAGGCCCGCCAGACTCACGCCTATTCCCTCGAGGACGAGATTCTTCAGCAAGGCCGTGTTGAGCACGCGAACATGCGGACACTTCAGACCGTTCTTGGCCGGCATCGAATCCCTCGCCGTCTCCAGCAACTGCCGTTGCGTCGACAGCGGCACTATGTCCCATTTGATGAAACCGCGCTGCCTGAGCCCGGTGAGCTGCACGTCCCACGGCAGGTTCTCAAGGGGCGTAACACCCGCATCGTCGAGAGCGGCTTCCACCGCTCTCCCGGGTTCCTTTATGCGTACGCTATGATTACGGTATAGACCTGTAAGAGTGGAACCCAATTCCTCTATCTCATGGTCTCTGAAATGGTCGACGGTCAAAAATCTCGGATGCACCACACCGGCCTCTTCCGCCAGCCTGAAAAGCAGATAGGCCTTAAGTTGAGGGCTCACCCGATCCCACTTGATCTTTGCATGGGTCAGCCCCAGAATTCTCGCTTGCTCGGCCAGAGATAGCTGCTCCGGTCTCTCAACGCTCAGGTCGTCGAGCATGAAATCGACGATGTGGCCCAAGGCCCCCTCTTGCAGGAGAAGATTCCAATAGAATTTGTACAGTCCATACACATGAGCATTCCAGCCCTGCAAACCGGCCTCGAAATTCTTCAGCTTCAGAAGGCGCGGATGAAAGAGATCATGCGCCCTGGCGAGCTGTTCGATGATCCTCAGCAGCGCGCCGCGTGATATGTGGGGTATCCTTACGAGGTCCAAGGACCCCTCATCCACTCTCAATCTGTCGATCTCCGTCTGGATGCGCATCTCCTCCATCGGATGATATGTGTACCGGTAACCTTCAAGACCGCGCGAACCGTACTTGAGAGGAACATGCGAGATCGCAACTGGACTTCTGTCCAGGAGCATCAGCGCGGAGGCGATGAACATCTTCGCTGGATCGAAGGAAACGACACCGTGATCATAGACCCTGTCCGCCAACAGGACCGCCCCCACGGGGCCCTCGAATCCCTCGCTTTCGAACGTTTCTGAGGTCAGCGGCTGATGCGAGTCGACAAAGCGGACGATCTGCCGGTCGAGATGGGGACGCAGACCGTCCATCACTTTGTTCCTCATATCGACGGCCAAAGCGAAATTATCAGGCGGAGAAAGCGGAACACCAAGCTGCTCTGCGGCAAGGCCCATGGGCGCCAGCACATTCGTTCTCACAGCGAACCACGCCGCATTGAAGGCCGCCATGTTACCGGCGGCCGCAAAACCGCTCATACAGGATATCTGGGGGGCAAGGTTCACCGCCGCAAGGCATATATCCGCCGGGGGCCTGCAGGCAAGGGAATTATGGGCGAAGATCGGAGGCGTAGGGATGGATGCAATCACCTCCGAGACGCCCCATGACCCCACAGCCCCTACGCCTCCGCGTTTTGACACAGTTGACAATGCGACCTTTGTTGTAGTTATTCTTGCTTCATGGCGGCGGCTTTGCCCTACAAATCAATCTCGACGAACGAATTGCAAAAGATCCCGTTCGTGTACCCTGCCGACACGAGGTTGACGGAAAGTGTCATAGTCGAGATCGGTCCGGGACGCGGGGATTTCCTTTTTCATCTGGCGGAAACAAATCCGGATAAGTCGATAGTCGGGATCGAGATCAAGAGGAAGAGAGTAGATAAACTGATCGAGAGAACAGAGAACAGAAAACTGAAGAACGTGACCGTCATTCAGGACGACGCGCGATGCGCCCTGCCCCGCTTTTTCAGGGAGAACTCGGTGGACGCGATCTACGTCAATTTTCCCGATCCATGGCCCAAGCGCCGCCATGAAAAGAACAGGGTCCTGTCGCGGGATTTTCTGGAAGACTGCCGTCACGTCCTGAAATTCTACGGGAAGTTGAACATCACGACCGATTTCGCCCCTTATGCCGAGGCGGTCGCAGATGAAGTTTGCGGCATCCCGCTTCTCGAAACATGTTATCCAGAGGTCGTGAAGAACCGATCCGACGATGCATATCCCACACTCTTCGCCCAAAAATGGATCAACATGGGCCGCACTATCTACTATCAGAAATATCAGCGAACTATTTAATGAGGTTCATGAACTCGGCGCGCGTCTCCGGACGGGACCTGAACGCGCCGAGCATTGCGGAAGTGATGATCGCGGTGCCGCGCTTCTGGACGCCTCTCATCTGCATGCACAGATGCTCGGCCTCGATGACGCAGGCAACTCCTTTGGGACCAAGGGTCTCCATCAACGTATTTGCAATTTGATTCGTGAGACGTTCTTGCACTTGAAGACGACGGGCAAACAAATCCACCATGCGCGCGATCTTCGAGATGCCGACAATCTTTTCATTGGGGATATATGCAACGTGCGCGTGGCCGAAGAAAGGCAGCATGTGATGCTCACATAGGCTATACAAAGGAATGTCTTTGATCAGAACCATCTCTTCGTGTTTGTCGGAATAGACGGAATTTTCGATGAGTTTTTTGGGGTCCTGCGCATAACCCTCGGTCAAGAAACGGAGAGAATCCTTGACCCGCGCCGGAGTTTTCTTGAGGCCTTCGCGCGACGGGTCCTCGCCAAGTTCCAAGAGCAATCTGCGGATCAACTCTTCCATGGGGATCTTAAAGCACGCGGGAGACGGGCCTGTCAACGGCCATAGGAGAATATGCGGTCAACGGCGCTCTGGCCGCCGGCGTCCTGCCCGGCGTCCGGCGTTTCGGGGGGCCTCGCTTCGGGATGGTCAAAGTAATAGCGGGACTCCACTACCATTGATGCGGCGTTGAGAACGGACTGGTTCATATCTCCCTCGATCTCAAAAGTAGGGGTTTGGTTCTCAAGAAAATACCATGGCTGCATCCATATCTCGTCCCGTATGTGGCCGGACCTCGGACGAAATGTCGTGATATGAATGAACGTTTCGTTCCACGGATTGATGACGCAGATGCCGCCGAAGGCCCGCGCGCAATCAAGTACGACAAGCGCCTCTTCGCCGAACGACCTGTAGTACGCGCCCGCATACGCGTCCTTCATCAGCATCTCATTGATGATCTGCACCTCCGCGAAGCGCTGGTCGGCGAGAAGAGCACCGGCGACCTCGTCGACATAGGCGTACGCTCCGTCATTGCCGCAGACGAGCTTGTAGAGGGATACCGACAACCGCTGCGAGGCGGGCGTGACATCGCAATCGACCTTTGATACTTTGCCTAGAAGTTCCATAGTAGTGCTAGGGGAGATATCTTAAAACTTCGCCATCCGCTGAATAACCTGACGGGAGATGGCTGACCCTTCGCCTTGGCCTGTCCTCTTCAATTGCTGTTGCTACCGGCTCCGGCTCTGCAGTTTCCACTGAAAGATGGTCCAGAACCGCGCCGTCGCCTCCGTCCGCGGGAAACTCGTGCGGATATTGAGGAGCCGCGTGCGCTTCCGGTTCTTCGTCGCTACTCATACCTATCAGCAATGCGCCCTACTGCAAGAGAAATCCGGCGAATGTCGCAACCGGCTTGAGATAGCTGTCGAAGAACGATGCGAACTCTATGTCCCTATGCGCGCCAGCCACTTTTTCGGATATATCGTCTTCGAACAGTTCCGGCCGAACGGGGGTCATATGATCAACACGCTCTTCAAAGGACATGGTCAGAAAGGCGGGATTGATGAGGAACCGCCTCGTCTGGCCGTCCGAGCGGAAGATATCAATGGTCGTGGGCGACACGCCGGCTTCGTTCGTGAACACACAGACATTGCCCGCCGCCACATCGCTTTGGACCGAGCACTCGAGGACCGCTTCATCGCACTCCACCGCCGCCTCCGGACAGTCAAGGACGACGTCCGAACTCCCTCCGAAATGCGTTCCCATCCACTTGTTAATGATCTCTACAGGATTTACTGACATTTTTGCTCCCCGATCGATGAAACTCCCCCTTTTGCTCCCTCACCGATTATTTTCGGCAAAAAGTCGTAAAAGTTGCCTTTTTTCGTCTGGAACGATCTAAGGTATAACCTTATATATCGCTTATAATACACTGTATCATAAGTATATATTACGATGAATTTGTCGTATTTATTGAACGGCGGGCGAGAGGGGGAACGTGTTCAAATGCTGCGGTATGAGTATGAATTGCTGCGGCCGCGCCATACCGAAGAAGCTCGCACCGCCGCGGAAGTTGGCCTGCAGGGCGCCTTGAACCGGCAACAACGATTCGCCGGCCGTCGCCAGGCCGTTCACAACGGGGACCGGCTCGTCGCCTTCTGGCCCGCTACCGCCGCCGCTGTCCCCGTTCACGGGGGATGACGGCTTAGATATGACCTTGACCGGCACGCTTAGCCAGACGGTGCCGGCCTCTTTGTCGAGCGTGAACTCCCCTTTCAGACGCTCCAAGAGGTGTCGCACCACGAGAGGCGGCTCGGTCGCAGAGGGCACTATCGCAACGAATCTCTTTTTAAAACCGTCCCACTTGAACTCCAGAACGTATCCCTCCCTGCCGAAAGAGCTCTCGACCACCCAAGCGGTGATCTGGTCAAGGAGACGGTAGAACGTGTGCGGATCCGCGGTTTCGATTACGGGCGTTTCCTTGGGCCATCGCAACCGGACGTTGGGCGCTACCACCTTGATCACGTCATCCGTGACCCTCTTCACCCAGTCGAAGGGATCACGGAGACCTCGCACCGCCGACATGAACGTGCCGGCATAGAACTCAAGGTCCTCTTCGAAGGACGGCCCCGATCGACCACTCTCCAGCAAGAGCAGGACCAGCGACCGGAAGTTATTGATCTTGGCGAACTGGGATGCGGCGGAGATCCACTGCCACGAGCGATCCCTAAAGGATTTCATGAGCGGGACCACCTCATTATACATTTCCGAGGCCATTATCTCGGAGCGGCCCGCCGCCCTCCGTATTTCGGCCAGCGTCATGAGATCGAGGTTCGGATCGTCCATGTACCTTTCGACAGCGGCGTGAGCGGCCCAGATGTTTTGAAGATATTCCGGGAGAAAACGCTGCCACGCGAGATAGAGCGAAGCGAGATCCGGAACGTAAACGACGCTCCCGTCGGACCCCTGAGCCACGCTGCCTCTGGCCGCGCTGCTGAGCGATAAGGCGTTCATGCGGGCCCGCCCGCGAAGCGATCCGTCGGGGCAGTTCTTGCCGCCACCCAGAAATTTTTGGAAGACGGCCGCAGCGTCGGCGGGCGCTGCAGTGAGGTATTTGACGTCTACACTTTGGGGCTGTTCAAACTGCGTGCGCGAAAGATAGCGCTCGAAACCGTCCTCGACACCCGGATAGGTCGCGGTATCGCCGCAGACCTCTTCGTATATGGGGAGTAACGAGCCCTTATAATGGTTGATGCTGCTGTATGTCCTTTCCAGTGTGGTCATCCTCCCCCCTTTTCGGTCGGGGGTCTGAAAAGTTGCTCTCTTTTACTTAGTTATTTTGACGGACTCTGCGGCTTCATAACCGCCATTTTACAGACTCACGTGCCATGCCTTGATGACGGCCTCATCCTTTCCGATCACGGCCAGGACCTCCCCATCCACGCCGTCGTCCACCCTGATCACCGTCAGGGCATCGGCCCCCCTCTTGTTACGGACGTTCTGCATCTCCGCGATATTGACGCCCGCGTTCCCGAGGACCGAGCTTATCCTGCCTATCACGCCGGGCCGGTCGCTGTTCTGGATCAAGAGCATCTGTCCCCTCGGTATGATCTCCACGCGATAACTATTGAGTGAGACAATTTGCGGCGTTCCGTCCTGAAGTATGGTCCCCCAGACCTCCTGCCTGCCGCCCTGCGCCTCCACCGCTATACCGAAGGCGTTCGCGAAATCCTGCCGCTCTTCGACGGTCTCTTGAGCGACCGCTACGCCCATATCCTTTGCGACCGCCGCCGCATTGACGAGAGTTACCTGTCTTCCCTGACATGCTGCGAGAGCGCCCTTGACGGCGGAGAGGGCGAGGACGTTGGCCGATGCCTGTGAGCTAAGTATCGTGAGCTTGTTGATACGGCCCCCGCTCAACTGGGAGACGAGCCGGCCAAGTTTTTCCGCGAGTTCAATGCGGGGTTTCAGCCCCTCGGCATGGCGCACGGCCACGTCCAGATTGACCGCGCCCAAGCTCATTCCTTCGCTGAAAAATCCGACGACGGCCAGCGCCGCCTCGACCGCCACGGCATCCTGCGCCTCGCGCGTCGAAGCGCCGAGGTGGGGGGTGAGAATGACGTTCTCCAAGTTCTGAAAAACGGGCCTCTTGAAGGGCTCCTCCGTGAAGACATCGAGCGCCGCTCCGGCGATCGTTCCGTTCTTTAAGGCCGCCGCGAGGTCCTCCTCGTTCACTATGCCGCCGCGGGCGCAATTGACGATATACGCCGTGCGCTTCATCATGGAGAGTTCGCGGCCGGCGATGAGATTCCGTGTCTCATCCGTCAGCGGCGTATGGACGGTTATGTAATCGGCGTTCCGGTAGATATCCTCGAGCCGGGCAGGATCGGCACCGGACGTTCCAAATTGCGCATCGTTCAGATAGGGATCAAACGCCATGACGTTCATTTGAAAGCTCCTCGCGCGCCTTGCGACCTCGCGGCCGATGCGCCCGAAACCGATGACGCCCAAGATCTTGCCCGCAAGCTCCGCACCCATGAACTTCTTCTTCTCCCACCGCCCTTCCGTCATCGCGTGCGCGGCCTGTGGTATGTGCCGCGAGAGGGCAAGGATCATCGCGAACGTGAGCTCGGCAGTGGACGTAGTATTGCCCGCGGGGGCGTTGACGACAAATATTCCCTTTTCGGTCGCCGCGTCGAGATCGATGTTGTCCGTCCCCACCCCTGCGCGCGCAACTACCTTGAGATTCGCGCCCGCCTCTATGACGTCACGGGAGACTTCAGAGGCGCTGCGCACGATGAGCCCGTCATAGGGCGCGATCTTAGCCACCAGTTCCTCGTGCGTGAGCGATTTCTCGAATACGACCTCGATCAGCGCCGACCGCTCCAACTCTTCGAGACCCGCTTTCCCAAAGCCGTCGGTGCACAGTACCTTGTATCTCATCGTGTCCTTTCGAATTCCCGCATGAATTGCGCAAGGGCCTCTACTCCGTCCATGGGAAAAGCGTTGTAGATGGAGGCGCGGATGCCGCCCACCGATCTGTGCCCCTTGAGGCCCGCCATGTCGTTCTCTTCCGCCTTCGCAATGAACTTAGAAGTGAGCTCGTCGCTTGGAAGCGTAAAGACGACGTTCATGAAAGAGCGGCTCTGCTTATCGGCATGGCTCCTGTAGAAGGTCGAGCGGTCGAGCACATCATATATAAGGGCCGCCTTCCGGCTGTTCACCTGCTCCATCTTCGCAACTCCCCCCTGACGCTTGAGCCACTTAAGCACGAGCCCCACGGCGTATATCGCAAAGACCGGAGGGGTGTTATAGAGGGAATTGTTCTCGACATGCGTCGAGTAGCGAAGCATCGCCGGAAGCCCGCGGTAATTGCGCCCGGCCAGATCCTCGCGGATCGCCACCAGCGTGACGCCGGCCGGCCCGAGATTTTTCTGCGCGCCTGCGTAGATGAGGCCGAAGCGCGAAACGTCCACGGCTCGGGAAAGGATGTCGGACGACATGTCGGCGACGAGCGGCACGTCTCCCGTTTCAGGGAACGCGTGATACTGCGTTCCGTAGATCGTATTGTTCGAAGTGATGTGGAGATAACTTGAGTCTCTTCCCATGTCTATCTCCGAAGAGGCGGGCGTCCGGGAAAACTTCGTCTCCTCCGAGGAAAAGGCCGCACGTGGAGCGCCGACGACCTTCGCCTCGGCAAGCGCCTTTTTGGACCAGCTTCCGGTCAACGCGTAATCGGCGGTCTTATCCATCAGGTTCATCGGCACCATCGCGAACTGCAAAGAGGCGCCGCCCTGCAGAAAAAGGACCCGGTAGTTCTTGGGAACGCCCATGAGCTCGACGACTAAATTCTCTGTCTCCTCGAGGATGGCGCCGAACTTCTTCGAGCGATGGCTGATCTCGAAGATGGACATGCCGCCGAACTCCATGAAGCCCGAACGGATCTCCTCAAGCACCTCCAGCGGCAGCACTGCGGGTCCTGCGTTAAAGTTGTAGATGCGTTTTGTTGACATATAAAAAGATATATTCAATAAACCCCTCGTCATGTCAAAGATAATCCCTTTTCCCGCGCTGTTGCCGAGAGCGGATATCGCGCGTCTCGTCGCGTGCCCGCCGTATGACGTCATTGGCCCGGAGGAGGCAAGAGATCTTGCGGCAGACAACCCCCATTCCCTTCTTCACGTCACGAGAGCCGAGGTGGACCTTCCGCCCGGCACCGGCGAATATGACGACCGCGTCTATGAGACCGCCGCGCGGAATTTGACGAACTTCTTGGAGAACGGCTGGCTCGCGCGCGGCAGGGAATCCTTTTTCGTATATCGGCTCGAAAGCGGGACGCATTCGCAGACCGGTCTAGTCTGCGGCACGTCGGTGGACGAATATGATTCGGAGCTCATCCGCCGGCACGAGAAGACTCGCAAGGAAAAGGAGGACGACCGCACGCGGCTGGCCTACAAGATGAGGGCGCATCCGGAGCCGGTCATCATCGTCTTCCGCTCGACCGGCGAGATAAAACGCCTGATCGCTTCCGAGACGGCGGACAAACCCATCTACGACATCACTGACGGGAACGGCGTAAGGCACGTACTGTGGCGTGCGAAGGCGACGGCCGACATAACGAACGTTTTTTCGCGCGTGGGCGCGCTCTATATCGCCGATGGACACCATCGAAGCGCCGCGGCCTCTCGTGTCCGCGCGATGATCAGAAAAGAGTCGAAGGACCATCGCGGAGACGAGAGATACAACTTCTTTCCTGCGGTGATATTCCCCGATGACGAAGTGCGCGTCTATCGCTACGACTGGAGCGGCGACCCTCTAAAAAGGCCCCTTGCGGATGTGACAATGTCCGACATCATGGATCTTGCGGATCGCAAAGGGATCATGCCGCCGAAATCCACATGGTTCGCGCCGAAACTTTCAAGCGGCCTGTTCGTTTACACTTTCGAGGACTGATGATTACCCTCCCTTTCATTTCCTCTCGCTTATATCCCGCTGCCTGACATGTCGGGCGGTTCGGAATATCTCTCTTCCTTCCACGGATCGCCGTGGATGTGATAGCCGCGCTGCTCCCAAAAACCCGGCCTTTCCAGGGCGACGAACTCAAGGTCGGTGACCCATTTGGCGCTCTTCCAGAGATACAGGCGCGGCACGATGAGACGGATGGGCGCGCCGTGATCCACGTCGATCGGCCTATCGTCATGTTTGATCGCAAAGAGGCAGTCCTCGGCGAAGAACTCATCGAGCGGTATGTTAGTCGACCAGTCGACAAGACCGTGCACCATGACGTGCCCTGCTTCCGGCCTGATCTTCACAAGGTCCCTGACGACCGAAGTGGCTACGCCTTCGAAGGTGTTGTCCAGTTTCGACCATGTGGTCACGCAGTGCATGTCGCAGAACACCTTCACGCGCGGGAGGGCCGTGAACTCGCCCAAGGACATCTCGCGCTCCTTCTCAACAAGACCCCTAATCTTCAGGATCCAGTTCGATGCGTCCACCTTCGGCACGCTTCCGCACTGAAGCACCGGCCATTTTTTCGTGAGATGCTGTCCGGGCGGGACCCTGTTCTCTCTTTTCGTGTCGGGGCTGATTATCGTCTTCATGATATCACAGGATATCCCTGTTTATCGTGTTCGAGATTTTGTATGCGGCGGCCATGATCGTCAGCATGGGATTGACTCCGAGCGACGTCGGGAAAATGGAGCCGTCGGCGACGAACAGATTGTCCAGTCCGTAGAGACGCGCGTTCGGATCGAGGACCGCCTCGCGCGGATCGGCGCCCATCCTGCACGTTCCCAGCGGATGGAACGCCTGAAGGTCCAAGTCCTTGTTGCGCAGCCGGTGCTCGATGATGGGGCCCACGCCCTCTTCGCGCGAGACCTCCGGCAGCGTGTGGAACGGCAGGAACAATTTTCTGGCGCCCGCCTCGAAGAAGGCGTCAGCCAAGAATCGTATGCCGCGCCTGTATTTGGGGAGGTCATGCCGGTTTATGTTGTAAACCGCGATCGGCTGCCCCCTGAAGCCCTTCAAGACCGCGCCCCGCGTCGTGTCGGAGACCATCATGCCGAACATCGCGAGCCGGTTGTAGGACCCCATCGCGGCTCGGTGGGCCGCCCCCGTCAAAAGAAGGGTCGAAGCGGTGAAAGCGGGCGGCAAAAAAATTCCTTCGAGCATCACGCCTTCCGGCACCAGCGCGTCGCAGAAATAACCCTGCGGGATACCGCGCCAGCCGCGAACGTCGTCGTCGAAGAGCGCCATCACCTTCGCCGCCGGATGAAGCGTCAGGTTCTTTCCTATCTGTCCGCTCACGTCGGGAATGCCGGAAGAATTGAGAAGCAGCGGAGTGTGAAGCGAGCCGCACGCCACAACTATCGCCTTTGCCTTCACCCTGATGAGCGCCCCTCTCTTCCCTTCCTTTCTGTCGAAGAACTCGCCTATGACCTCGGTCGCGTGCCTTTTGCCGTAGACAATCCGCTTCGCCCTGCAGTTCGCATAGACCCTGGCCCCCGCCTGAAGCGCCAGAGGGATGTAGTTGAGCTGCATGGACTGCTTGGCGTTCGTGGGGCAGCCGAACGGACAGGTCCCGCTGCCGCAGCATTTCGGCGCGTTGCGCGCGAGCGGCATGAGCTTGTGCCCCATTTTCTTGAGCCCCGTTTCAAAGAGCGTAGCCGCCCTGCTCTGCACTTTTTCTTCGGCAGCTGCGGGGGGCATCACCTTCTCCACCGCCTCGTAACTCGTCCGCATGTGGAACGGGGACCATCCGGTCAGCCCGAACTCGGCCACCCATCTTTCGAAGACGGGGTCGGGCGTGCGGAAACACGTCCCCGAATTGATGAACGTCGTCCCACCCACGCAGCAGCCGACCGGGACGAGTATCGCCGGCCACCCGAACGTGTTGACCACGCCTCCGTTCCGGTAGAAACGCTTCATCTGCGCGACGACGTCCTTTTTGACGTCGGCGCCGGTAAAAAATCCTCCCTCTTCCAGAACGATAACGGAGCGGCCTTTTTCCGCGAGCTCCTTGGCGACGACCGAGCCGCCGGCGCCGGAACCGATCACGCAGACGTCCACTTCTTCATCGATATCCGCTTCCGGAATTGAGGTGACTAGATTTACCGACGGAAAATCGCACGTACCTAGGGGCGGCGCGAATTCGGGAGTGAAACCGCAGACCTTTTCGGCGACATCGGGCAGACCGTAATAGTTCATAAAGACGATGGTTTCCAGATATCTCTTCATCGTCCTCTTGACCGACCACCACGTGTGGTGCCACGCCGCAACGTAGCGGACCCGCAATGATACGTCCATGCGGCTCATTAGCCGCATCTTTCCGTAATAGAAAAAAGCAGAAAGCTCGAACACCCAGAGGCAGAGGCGGAAAAGGAATCGCATCTCGCGCGTCATTAGAGCGACGTGCCCGTCCACGCTATCAAGAAGGCGCGGCATCTCTTCGCTTGAAGCTTGAAGCGGGATTAAGACCTCGGCGAAGGCGGCGACGATCTCTCTCTCGCATTTGAAGAGCGCACTTTTCATTTGGGCCCGCCCCCGGCCAGAGATATCGCTGCGCGCATGCTCTCTTCGAGCTTTTCGGGATTGTACGAGATGACTGTCAGTTCATCATATACGTTTCCGTCGGGCGAAAGGAAAAAGAACGCCGGCCAGCCGACGACGCCGAAATCATCCACCGCTTTTTGAGCCTCCGGCGTCGCCACAGTCGCATCGATGCGCAAAGGCACCAATTGATATGAGAGCCCAACGATATCGTCCCTTTTGAAGAAGGAGGTTTCAAGCGACCTGCACGGCGGGCACCAGTCGGCGTAGAATTCGATCATGATCGGCCTGCCCGACTGGCGCGCGAACTTGAGCGCGTCCTCTTTCGAAACCACCCATTCGACGCGCGGCTTGCCGGCATCGACGGCGGGATGAAAAACGCCGTCCCACCTGACAAGCGCGCGCAGGTAGAACAGGGCGGGGATGAGCAGGATGATGCCCAACGCGCGCCTGACCCACACCGCGGAGCGGGCGCCCTTCCATCTGCCGGCTATCATGCCGTACACGGAGCCGAAGAGGATGAAGACCAGTCCCATGCCGAGCCCGAAGACAACTAGATATGTGAAACCGGCGGCGTAGCTCTGCTTCGCGCCTACGTATCCCAAGAGTGCCGCAAGCACCGGACTGGCGCACGGCGAAGTTATGAGGCCGGTCGCAAGCCCCATCAGAAGCGCGCCCCTGAAGCCCTTCCCCCCTATCTTCCGCAGCCGTTCGTGCATGAACTGAAGCGGGCGGAACTCAAAGAGCCCGAACATCGAAAGACTCATAGCGACGAAGAAAATGACGACGACGATCAGAAAAACGCGGTACTGGAAGAGAAACCCCAATGTCTTGCCGAGCGCGGCCGCGGAGATGCCGAGCAGCGCGTTCACAACAACGAGCCCCAGGACGAAGGTTGCTGCAAGCGGAATGTTCTTGTACCACTTTCTCTGCGCCTCGACGCCGATGATGAGAAGTATGACGGGAACGATCGGCCATATGCAGGGCGTCAACGTGACAAGGACACCGGCAAGGAACACGATTAAGATCGAAAAAGCGAAACCCCTCTCCGCCAAGGGCGCGAAATCCTGCGACTTCACAAGCGAGCCGAGCCCCGGGCCCCTGGCCACGCCTTCTTTGGCGCCTTTTCCCGCTTCCCCACGCGGCTCAACGCCGGACGCCTGTTTTGCCGGCTCCACGTCGATCGTGAAAACGACCTCCTGCTCTTCGGGCCTTAGGCACAGTTTCGAAGAGCAGCCCTGAAAGTTAAGGACCGCCGACAATTCCCGCTCCCCTCCCGGAAAGGTGTCGGGGATATGGCCGACTATCTCTATCTCCACGTCGCTCCCGTAGACCTCCATCATCTTTCCAAAATACGGATCGAGGCGGTTCTCCGGCCTCGGGAACTTTATGTCGTCTATCCTCACGCCCTCCAGACTTCTGAAGTCGACCTCGGTCTTGTCCGCATAAAGATAGTGGTCGGCGGGCACGCGTATCGTGACCGCCACCTTGAACTTCTTTCCGGCCTCGACCTTCACGGGCCCCTCGTCCCATGCGACATGGAAAGGGGACGTCGGTCCGACAGCCGCGCGCGCGAACAACGGAACGGCGACGGCCCCAAAGAGGAGCAATAGTAGGATGACGGCGATTCTCTTCATAATGCGCGGAGGATAATTCATTTGATCTCAAAGGTCAATTGACGGGAAATTCCTTGAAGTCGCGGTAAAAATCGGTTATCAACGACTGCCTATGTTGAGCGATAATGAGTTGATGATCAAGATGGCCTTCAAGGTCGCATCCCACGTCAAAGCCGACGCAGTGATGATCCACACCGACCCTTTGGACGACATCGATTTCGAAGAGAGGATCACAAAAAAATTCGATATAATCCTTCTCTCCCGCAAGAAGAAATACGAGGTGGAGGAGGACGAAAAGGGGTCGCTGGCCTCCCATGCCAAGGCCGTGATACTCCTTCCGAAGATACACCTGACGCGCGTGGCCCTGATAAAGATCGCGACGACGCTGGCGTTGTCGCAGGAGATAGTCGAACCGGGCGCCAAGATCGTCTTCTGCGTCGGGCAGGCCGATCAGGGCATATTGGACCTGCTCCACATCGTCGACACGTCCCGCGAATCGGAGATCATCACCGGCCGCGGCATCATAAAGCTCGCAGAGGCGGTCAAACCGGAGCTCTTCCAGATGGTCCTCAATATCGCGGTCGAGCTGGCCGACAAGGGGCGCGAAGGAAAGCCGGTGGGCACTATCTTCGTTCTGGGAGATTCCGACAAGGTACTGCAGCTCTCGAAACAGATGATAATGAACCCCTTCAAGGGCTACGACGAGGAGGAACGCAACATACTGCTCCCCTCCCTGAAAGAGACGATACGCGAATTTGCGGCCATGGACGGTGCGTTCATAATAAGCGACGACGGCACGGTCCTCACCGCCGGCAGGTACCTGGGCGCCGCAACGGACGAATCCACGCTGCCCCGGGGCTTGGGCAGCCGGCACATCGCGGCGGCAGGCATCACGGCCTTGACTGGCGCGATAGCTTTTGTTATCAGCGAATCCTCCGGCGACGTGCGCATCTTCAAGGACGGCAAGATCGTGATGCACATAGAAAAGAACCCGGCAAAGACATAGGAAAGGAGCTGATCCTAAATGACCAAGGCGAGAGAAGAGCAAACCTACGACCTGCGCACGCTGGAGCACTTGATCCGCAAGGGGACCGTCGATCCCAAGGACTATCAGGCATTTCTGAAAACGCTGCCCGACAGCGCCCTGCAAGCTGAATATATCGAGGTCTACGAAGAACCGGACCCGACCGAAGAAACGACCCTGCCGGAGAGCGGCCTCACCTTCCGCCCCGCAGAGCCGGCAAAATAACGGAACCTTTTACTTCCCCGCTATCTTCGCCTTCGCTTCCTTATCCTTTTCGGATGCGTTGCCGTCCGTCTTTTTATTTGCGCCTTCCGGCTTGGCCGGCCCTTCAATATAGACGGAGGCGGAGGGTTCCGCGTTGATCCCCATGTCCGCGAGGATCTTCGAAAGTCCTGCCGCGCTGATCTTCCCGGCCGTCACGTACTCCGCACTGAAGCTCTTTTCGTGGGTCATAGCTATGATCGCGTCTATGATGTCCATCTGGCGGTGAGGGAAGAGATCGTTGAACCATTGCGACTGGGACAACTGTTCCCTGATGGCCGTGACCGTCTGCGCGTCGAACTTGAGCGCCATGGTCTTCTGCACGTCCTGCGAGGGTATCTCGACGGTCGGCTTGTCGAAGGGCGAAATGGACCGATTCTGACCGAGCAACATGACAATCTCCGTTTGGGGGGCATCACTCTCGACGCTTCTTACTATCCCCTCGTACTCGTCAAAGTTCGGCACGTTCATCTGATAGCGCTGCTCGAAATATTCATGTACGTCAATGTACGAGAGACGCGCGGCATGGGAAGGATCCTCCATGCTCTGCTCTCTCCTGTATTCGATCGCCTCCGCCAAAAGACGCCCCGCCTTTCCCGGCAGCTCCTCGTCCGAGATGTACTGGTCGGCCAAATACACCGCTTCCATAAGCGCCTCTTCGCTTATCATCATCTCGGGATACGGTCCGCATTCCCCTCCCATGTTCTTGAGCCGCGCCTTCAGCGCCTCGACCGACTGCGCGGACGTCATGGGATCGATATGTATCTTGCCGAACCGATCTGCCAGCTCGCCATGCGACACTATGAAGGGAACGACATTCGCCTTGTATGCCTCCTCCGTGACTGCGCCGATGACGGTCACTTCGCCGTCGGCAAGAACCTTGCTCAACACGCCGGCGGTCTCCGGCCTTGTCAATATCTGCAGGTGGTCTATGAAGACGATCGCTTGCCTGCCGCCGCTTCGCATAGCAGCCGCCTCGGTGAAGAAGGCCTCAAGGCGGGCCGCCGTCAGCTGCGGATCCATGGCCGCGTCCTCCATGATTGCTTCCGTATCGAGCACAATAACGGACGCGTCCTTGAGATCAGGATACAGCCCCATCTCGATCCCCTGCGCCAACCCGTCCACTATCGACGCCTTGCCCACGCCGTGTTCGCCCGTGAGGATCAGGTTCCTTCCGGATACGAATATGCTCCGCACCTGCGCGATGACCTCGCTTCTAAGCCCCATGTTCAAGGGCTCCAGATTTCCCTCGTTGAATTCGGCGTTAAGATCGCGTCCGTACCGCTCAAGCGCTCCGTCCTCGGCCACGCACTCCGAAAGATCGATATCGGGAAAATCCGCCTCTTCGACCGTCTGCCGCAGGAGGTCTCCGTCGTTCACCGGCAGGGACGGCGGCGGCTGTAGCGGCAGCTGTAGCTCCGGCTGTGGCTGCACCTTCGGCGGCAACGATCGCGCCGGCTCTGCGGACGCGGGAAGCGGCGGCGGTCCCTTCTTTTCCTGTGCCGTCCGTTTCCTGAACGACCGGCCGACCAGATAGCCGGTCACGCTCGCGGCTGCGGACGCGGATATCAGCACCGCGATCCCCATGCTCACGAGCCCGTCGGTCGAGAAAAGATAAGGGCCTATCGCCTTCCCCTCGTCCGTGACCCACTCCGTTTCCGGCTTGATCTCCTCAAGCGCGCTCAACATTCCCTGCGCCTCTGAAACGGTCACTCCTTGAGGCAGCCGGTTCATATTGATGTCGTTCGATACGTCGGCGATCGCCTGCTCCAGATGCTGAACATCCGTCGTGAACCTATAATAGATCTCCCCGTTGGGTCCCGCCGTCGAGCAGCCGTCGTCGGGCGATGGAAATTTCGAGGCGAGATATTGCGCCGCATCGGCGGTCAGAAGGAACGGCAGCGTCGCCTGATCCGGCCCCGGAGCGCACGTCCCGAAAGTCGCCTCCGCGCCGATCGCCGCAACCTGTCCCTGCGCCGCGGGCGCCTTTGCCGCCGCTCCCTTCTTTAACGCAAAGAGGGCATAGACGCCGCCGGTTTCTCCGGCCGTGCGGCAGACACGCGCATAATCCGCATTGCGGATGAAAGAGACATCTTTGTTGTATCCGTCCAGAGTGAAAAGCGAGCTGTCGAACGGAAGTCCGATCGGAAAAAACTGTCCGGCGCTGTGTTGCCATTTCTCCGAACAGGAGAACTCCGCGCCCGGCACGCCGGGGATGTTCACATCGCGCAAAAGGCAAGCTCCCTGAGGCATCGGCTGCGGACATATCCCGATATCCTCAAGCGAGCGGACCTTCTTTATCTTGCTGAAAGGCATACGTTACCTCCATGTTCGTCAACCAATCGCTGCTCCGACGGTGAGAAAAAGCGAGTAAGGAAACATTATTATTCTAAGTCCGTCCTCCTCGGGGTACGTGAGCGTCCTTGTGCCCTCTATCCCGATGAGAGCCGACCACAACGAGCCGTTGCCAAAGATGAACTCTATGTCCGCGCCTATTGCGGCGTCGAAGCCGGACATGTCGAAGGGGCCGGCAAAGACCGCATGATACAGCCCGCCGGTGGAGAAGAGATAGCCGAGCTTAGCGATGACCGACATCTCCAGCATGGAGGCCTCGCCCGTCTCGAATGAAAAACCGGCGCCCACTACGCCGTCAAACGTGTGGATGTCGCCGCCCCCCCTTCCGTAATTGAAGAGGTAATCCGCGCCCGCCGAAAGTTTCAGGCCAAAATCGAAACGGTAGGCACCGTCCAGCCGGCAACCGAAATGGGACCAGTGGGTCGTACCATCATCCCCTTCGATGCCCGTCCGCTCGCTTCCTTCCACGCCGATTTCGTTGCCCATTCCTAAAAAATCGTACTGGAACCTCAAGGAGAGGCGCCATGTTCCTTCGGCCCCGCTACCGATCTCCGAGAGCGGATCGCCGTTCATTATCGCCTCGTACGTGTCCTCGTCGAACGCATCCTGCAACAGCTCGGGCAGGTCGTCATGATCCATCGGCAGTTGCGGGATGACAAGAAGGCGTCCGGTGCGCGCGCCGTCGCCAAGTATATTGGAGGTGCGCACCTGCGGCGACGGCAGGGGCAGCGCGGTCATACAGAAAAGGTCCGTCGGGTCTTCCTCCGTCTGGACGTCGTAGCAATATCCCATGAGGGCGCTCTTATACCCTTCAACCGTTTCGCGGCAGAGTTCGGCGTCATCGGCCAGGGCCTGCCTCTCACAGAGATCAGTGATAGCGCGTAATTCACCAGGTTCCGGCATAGTTCCTCATTGAAAACGTCGTCATATTGTTTACCATCGCAGGCATGCGGAACATCCTCACTGCGCCGCCGACCATCCTGCCCGCGATCCCGTTGCGATAATGCGCGGAGGGAACGAACGGAATGCCCTCTTCCTCCAACAGACCTCCTACCTCCACGGCTCCCTGCAATGGCGGGAGTCCCGCCGGCGAAGGGAGGGGCGGCGCCGAACCGGCTGGAGAAGACTGCTGTCCTCCGCGCGGCCCGCTTCCCCCCCCCTGCGCCCTTCTCTCAAGTATCGTCTCGAAGACCGCTATCGCCTCGGCCGGATCGCGCGGAAAGAGCCGCGCGGCTATGTCCATCGAGGCGGCAAGCTCCGGATCCTCCAGCATACCGAGCATCTCCTCGAACATCCTCTTCATGCGGATCGCGATGGAAGGCGATCTTCCGCGGACCTTCTGGTCCCTCTTTACGCCGCCGCGTGCCCGCTCTTCGAAGATATCGCCATAAAGCAGGATCCGGGCAAGGGTCTTCTCCAGGTAATAGAGTCGGACGGGATTCAACGAGCGTTCGAAGGCCACCGCCAGCACCCTGTCCATGAGCGATCTCCACTGCTTCACATACTTAGCAGGAACTTCGATCATCATCACCTCGTGGAGGATCGAAATGAACCCGCCCAGATCCCGCGGAAAAGTCAGATGCCTTGGATGAGAGCTGTCGATGCCGGCGAGACCGCCCGCTATCTTGTAGCCCAGATATTTCGCATGCGTGTAGGGACGCCCCAAGAGTATCAATAACCTCCTGTAGAGGTGCTCCTCCTTCACGAGCATTCCCGCTCCTATCGCGTCGGCGATCGACGAAAGAGCGTTCCTTATCATCTCGCGATCTTCCGCGGGCAGATCGTCCGTCACTTCGATCTTCCTGTATCTCGCCGCCAGTTCGTAGCTGGAACGGGCCGGCGAGCCCACGGGACAGCGCGCCCCTCCTCTCAAATATTCGGTGTAAGCGTCACTCAACAGTCCAAGGGGAGCCCTCCTTCGGGCGGAGGGAAGCCGCATCAAAAAATCCGAAAGAGACCTGAAAAAACGCGTCTCCACTTCATGGTCACGCGTCCACCTCGTAGCGGCCATATCGCAATAGAGCCCCATCGACTCGCCGCTTTCCGCCTCGTATCGGACGACGTAATCCACAAGAAGCTCGTCTATTGCCGCTTTGGACGCGCCTTGTATATGGTGCGACAATATGGGAACTTGCCTGACCTGATCATTGAAAGATTGAACAGCCATGCTCCCTCACGTTGAATACCCGCTTCTTTTTCGGCAGAAAGATCAGGAAGTTGCTAAGTAATTGCGTAGGGATATATCTAGCACATAACTTTAATGTCTAGGCGCTAATTATCTATTATTTAATAATATTTTGGCGATGATAAACTTCAACCATTGCTTAAACTGCGCGGTTTTTTATGAAAAGGCCGTCGAGCTTCGTCTTCAGCACCGATCTTACCGCGCCCATGGCGGGACATGTCTCCATAAGCACCTTCATCGAGGTCACGCCGCGGCCGCGTATCCCGCAGGGAACTATGTGGCGATAGTGTGAAAGGTTGGGGTCCACGTTGAGGGCGAATCCATGCTGTGTGATGCCGCGCGATACGTGGAGGCCTATCGCGGCGATCTTGTCCTGCCCCACCCAGACGCCCGGGTGCTCACGGTCGCGATGGCCTTTTATCCCGAACTCCCCCAGCGTCTCGATAAGAAGCTCCTCGATGAGACAGACAAAACGCTTGATGCCGGCATCCCCGACATCGAAGATGAAATACCCCACCAGCTGGCCGGGGCCGTGATATGTGACGCGTCCGCCGCGGTTCGCTTTCACGATGCCGATACCGTCCGCGGCGATCGCCTCCGGAGAGGATACGATATCCTCTTTGCACTCGCGTTTGCCCAAGGTCAAGACGGGCGGATGCTCCAGAAGCAAAAGACGATCAGGGATATCCCCTTTTTCGCGCCTTGCGCGAAGCTCCTCCTGGATCCCCCACGCTTCAGTGTATGAAATGAGTCCTAGGTCAACGCATTCTATCATGTGAGAACTACGTCCTCCACTTCGCGGTAGCAGCCCTTCCATTCCTTGAGCTGCCCTTTAGGCGCGTTGTGCTTATCGTAACAGATCTCTGCGAACGTGAACCTCAAGGAACGGCCCATCGTGCCTACGTCCATGCTGATCATCTCGTTCCATATTCCGGTATTGAAATACCAGCGCCCGTCGCCGAATTGCCACGATGCCGGCCTGTGGCCGTGGCCGAAGACGACGATCTTGCATTCCGGATGCGCGCGAAGAACGCGCTTGGCCGCGCGGTGCATCTTCACCGGAAAGGAGAACTCCTTCATGATCTTGAGCGTCCTCTTCGTCTGAAAATTGCGGTTCTCCCCCACCTTGAGCAGGACCTGCATGAAATAGACGATGCCGTAGAAGGACGCGCGCAGGGCGAACCATGTGTCGTGCAAAAGCGCCCAGCGCAGGTACATCTTGAACGGGAACACCTTGTCCACGTAATGGCGCTCCTTCTTCACGCGGTTCAAAAAACGAATGACGAACAGATCGCCCCACGGGAGGTCTATTATCGGCTCCGAGACGTCCTTCGTCACGAAGGGGTTGTCGAAATCGATCCAGTTCTCGGCTACGTGCTGGTTGCCGTGCTCGAAACAGACGCCGTCAGTGATATGCTGCGGAGTCATGTGGACACGGGTCTGCCCGCCTATCGCCTGTTCAACGTATCTTGAGACCGACGCGTACAGAAGCGCTATATCATGATTGCCGACAAGGAACGTTATCCGGTGATTGGGCGTCGCCGCGAACTTTTTCAGCGCCTCGAAAATGGCCGGGTGTCCTTCCATGATCGCACCCGTACGGGCCAGCGCCACGCGCTCGGTGATGAACTCCGGATTGATCTCGCGAGGATCCACCTGCAGGTGGTTGAAAAAATCGCCGCCTATGACCAGCTCGATATCCGCTTTTTCGTACTCCTCCGCGGAATAGTAGGCCAGAAACTCCGAGAATCTCTGGTCGTAGAAGAAATCCTCGAGATAGTTCCTCTCCCCGTTGGCGAAGTAAGGACCCTTGCCGAGATGAAAGTCGCTTACGACAAGCTTGAGTTTGAGGCGGCTCATGCCCTCACCCGGTTCTCTTTGAGGATCGAAAGACCGATCATGACGTATTGCGCGCCGCTGACGACTAAAAGGAGCGACGTCGTGACGATGATGCCGAAATAGAGATCAGGAAGCGAGAGCACGCCTATCGCCATCTTGGGCTCCCACCAGAGTATGAGGCCTATCACGGCCACCGCGAGCTGGAAGAGGGTCGCTATCTTCGAGGACCACGTCGCTCGGTAAGGCAGCTCGTATTTCTTGTATTCGAGATAGAAGATGCCGGAGACGATCATGACGTCGCGCCCCATGGCCAGGATGAAGAACCACCACGGGATGATACCGGCCGCGAACAGGCAGACGAAACAGGATTGGACCAGGAATTTGTCGGCCACCGGGTCCATGAGCGCGCCTTTCGCGGACGGCTGTTTCAACATGCGCGCGACCGTGCCGTCTATCAGGTCCGTAAAACCGGCCACGCTGAAGACGATGATCGCCCACGCGTGCTGTTCAACTATGAAGAACGCGACGAAGACGGGCGTCAGAACGAAACGTATCGTAGTAAGGATATTTGCAACTGTCATAATATCAGGTCATTGCGGGCGTAGCGAAGCAATGACATCTTCGATTTACAACATTATTGCGCCTTAGACAAGCTCCTAGTTCTCCCGAACGGCCTGAACTTGTTGGCGTATTTTTCAGGCAGTTCACAGTCCACGATCACGTGTTTGCCGCTGTGTTTCGCGCTGTAGACATGGCCGATGCGGTAGATCATGCACAGTACGTCCCCGCGGGCGTACGGCAGATACAATCTCATCCGCGAAAAACCGCTTTTGAGCATACCCTCTATCTTTTCGACGAGAAGCCCCATTCCGTCGCCCGTCATGGCCGAGACCGGAAGCGCGTCGTCGTCCGTATAGAACTTTTCGAACCGGTCGCATTTGTTGAGCACGAGTATTCTGGGTTTTTGATTGAGCTCCATCTCCTCCAAGACGGAGTCCACGACCTTCACCTGCTGGGGGGCGTCCGGATCGGATACGTCCAGGACCTCCACGATAAGGTCGGCGTAAGCGATCTCCTCGAACGTCGCCTTGAACGCGGCGACCAGCTGGTGCGGCAGGCGCCTTATGAACCCCACAGTGTCCGCCAGAAGCACGTCCCGCCCCGAGGGCAGGCGCAACCTTCTGACGGTCGGGTCCAATGTCGCGAAGAGCTTGTCCTCAACGAAGACCTGGGCGTCGGTCAGGGTGTTCATCACGGTTGATTTTCCTGCGTTCGTGTAGCCGACTATCGCGACCATGGGTATCGGTACCGCCTTGCGTTTTTGGCGGTGGATCTCGCGGGACGCCCTCACCTTTTCTATCTGCCGGCGCAGATGAGTGATGCGGTCCCTGATGTTGCGCCTTTCGTATTCGAGCGCCGTCTCTCCGGGACCGCGCGTTCCGATGCGGCCCGCCTGCTGCGAGAACATCCGGCCGCGGCCCACAAGGCGCGGCGCCAGATACTCAAGCTGGGCCAGCTCCACCTGAAGCTTGCCCTCGCCCGTGCGCGCCCGCATGGCGAATATGTCGAGTATCACCGCCGTACGATCCAGCACGAAGGCGCCCAGGCGCTCTTCCAAGTTCCTGTTCTGCACCGGCGAGAGGTCCTCGTCCACCACGACGAGGTCGGCGTTGTTCTCGCGCACGAGGGAGGCGATCTCCTCCACCTTGCCGCGCCCCAAAAAGGTCGCGGGGTCGATGCGCTTCACGTCCTGCCTTGTGGACGCGGCCACCTGCCCCCCAGCCGTGTTCACGAGGCGCACAAGCTCCTCGAAGGAGCGCTCCATCTGGGATGTCGTCATGCGGCCGTGCTTGACGCCCACGACGAAGACGCGATCCGCCATACGCGCGCGGCGTACGCCCTTTCCTCTTTTTTTAGGAGATGAATCTCGTGACATTGTGACCGAATAGTTTTTCCACTGATGCCACAAGTTGCGGCGTCGGAACAAGCTTTAAATCGTCGGGCAGGGCAAGCACAGTTTCCGTCTTATTGGGCGAAACCAAGTGCACGAAGCCGGGGCATTTTCCGGGAAAACGCCCCAGCACGTTCTTGAGTTGGGCGATATGTTTTGCCGTCACTTCCGGCGCGTGCAGGATGAAATGTATGCTCTTGGTCAAATGTTCCGGCGCCTCTTCCAGCGGTAATATCTGGCGCGCAATGATCTTGACCGTCTCGCCGTCCGTGTCCGCCTGTCCGATGACGAAGAACGGCCGCTCCCCCTTTATGAGAAGGTGGCTCGCGGTATAGACGTCGGAGAAGACGATGATCTCCGCGGACCCTTTCAGGTCCTCGAGCGTCACGAATCCCATGCGGTCGCCCCGCTTCGTGGTTATCTCCTTGAGCTTGGCGCAGACGCCGCCCATCCTGACCTCCTGCTTGTCCTTGGCGGAGGCCACCGTGGACGTGTCGAAGTTGGCATACTGCGCGAGCATCGTCTCGAACCGCGCGAGCGGATGGCCGGTGATGTAAAACCCCAGCGACTCTTTTTCGAAGGCCAGAAGCTGGCGCTCCTGCCACTCGGGAACATCTTCGAGCTTCTCGGGCGTTTGCGATCTTTCGCCCATCAGGTCGAATATCCGCGCCTGGCCGGTCTGCCTGTCGCGCTGATGCGAGGACGCCATGTCCATGGCGCGGTCGAGCGATGTGAACATCGCGGCGCGGGGGGCTCCCGCAAAATCGAACGCCCCGCATTTGATGAGCGATTCTATCACGCGCTTGTTGGCCTTTCTTGAATCCACCCTCTCGCAGAAGTCGAACAGCGACGTGAAGGGCCCCGCCGCCTCTCTTACCGCAACGACGCTGTCGATGGCCGCCTCACCCACGTTCTTCACGGCGGCGAGTCCAAAGCGGATCGTGTTGTCGGCGACGACGGAAAAATCGCGGCCGCTCTCGTTGACGTCCGGCGGCAGGATCTTTATCGCCCTCGATTTGCAGTCGCCGATGTACTGCAGGATCTTGTCCGCGTTGTCCTTTTCAGTGGTGAGCAGCGCGGCCATGAACTCGGTCGGATAATGGAACTTGAGATACGCGGTCTGGTAGGCGACCAGCGCGTACGCCGCGCTATGAGATTTGTTGAACCCGTATTCGGCGAATTTCGCTATAAGATCGAAGAGCCGCTCGGCCCTCGCCCTTGATATCTTGTTCGCGACACAGCCGCCGATGAAGCGCTCCTTCTGCTTGGCCATCTCCTCGGCCTTCTTCTTTCCCATCGCGCGGCGCAGTATGTCCGCCTCTCCCAGCGAGAACCCCGCCAAGCGGTTCGCTATCTGCATCACCTGTTCCTGATAGACGATGACGCCGTACGTGTCTTTGAGTATCGGCTCGAGCTGCAAAAGCTCGTACCTGATGGGCGTCTTGCCGTGCTTGCGGTTTATGAAATCGTCCACCATGCCGCTGCCCAAGGGACCCGGGCGGAAAAGCGCGACCAGAGCGACCAGGTCAGCGAAGACGCTGGGCTTCAAACGCATCACGAGGTCGGTCATGCCGGAGCTTTCGAGCTGGAAGACGCCGGCGGTGTCGCCGTGCGACAGTTCCGAATAGACGAGCGGATCGTCGAACGGAAGCGTGTCTATTCCCACTTTTATGCCGTGCCGTTTTTCGATCTGTCTCACCGCATCGTCAATGACGGTCAGCGTCTTGAGGCCCAGAAAGTCGAACTTGACGAGGCCTACCTTCTCGACCGCCTTCATGTCGAACTGCGTCACTATTTCATCGTGCTGGCCGAGATACAGCGGCAGGAACTCGGAGAGCGGCTTGTCGGAGATGACGACGCCCGCCGCGTGAGTGGACGCATGGCGCGGAAAACCCTCAAGCGAGCGCGCGATCTCTATCATGCGCTTCACTTCCTGCGATCTCTTCACCTCGTCCTTGAGCTTCGGCTCTATCTCGAGGGCCTGTGCGAGCGTCATGTTGAGCGTCGCGGGGATGAGCTTGGCGATGCGGTCCACCTCACCGTAGGCCATGCCCATCACGCGGCCCACGTCGCGCACGACCGCCCTCGCCTTCATCTTTCCGAACGTTATTATCTGCGAGACATTGCCGTATTTTTCCGCGACGTATCTTATGACCTCGTCGCGGCGGCGCATGCAGAAGTCTATGTCCATGTCGGGCATGCTGATGCGCTCCGGGTTCAGGAAACGCTCGAAGAGAAGTCCGTGCACCAAGGGATCTATGTCCGTTATATTGAGGCAATAGGCGACGAGCGAGCCGGCCGCGGAGCCGCGTCCGGGGCCCACAGGAATGTTCTTCGTCTTTGCGAAACCGATGAAGTCGGCGACGATGAGGAAATATCCGGCAAAACCCATCGTCTTGATGAGCGAGAGCTCCTCCACCAGTCGCGCCTCGTATTCCGCCTTGAGCGTCTCCTCGTCTTTCTTCTGGACCGCGACGATGGAGGACCAGCGCCTCTTCAAGCCGTCCCTCGCCTGCTGCTCCAGATAATTGGCGAGGTCCACGCCTTCCGGCGGTACGAACTTCGGAAAATGGTAGGTCTTGAAATCGAAGTCCAGATTCAACCGCTCCGCGACCGCCATGGTGTTCGATATCGCCTCGGGACAATCGCTGAAGAGAGAGGCCATCTCGTCATGCGACTTCAAATAGAACTGGTCGCTCATAAGGCGCAGGCGGTCCTTCGCGTCTATGGTCGTTCCCGTCTGTATGCAAAGAAGCGCGTCCTGCGCGGATGAATCCTCCCTCGAAAGATAATGCACATCGTTCGTGGCAACGAGCGGCAGCCCCGTCCCTCTCGCCAGCTCCATGATCCCTTTTCTGACCTTTGCCTGCCCTTCCAGACCCTGATCCTGAAGCTCCAAAAAGAAACGGTCGTTCGTGAATATGGAGGCGTACTCAAGGGCTGCGGCCCTGGCGTCCTCCATCCGGTCCTCAAAAAGCGCCCTTGATATCTCTCCTTTGAGGCAACCCGACAGTGCGATCAGTCCCTCATTATGCTCACGCAATAGATCTTTATCTATTCGTGGTTTATAATAGAACCCTTCTAAATAACTTGAACTTATCAGACGGCAGAGGTTCCTATAACCAGCCCTATTCTTGCACAAAAGGACCAGATGGGACGTGAAGCCCTCCAACTGGCCGCCCCTGTCCTTTCTCGAGCCCTTCGTAACGACATAGGCCTCGCAGCCGATTATGGGCTTTATCCCGTGCCTTTGTATCTTTTCGTAGAACTCGATGGCGCCGAAGAGGTTGCCGTGATCGGTCATGGCGACCGAGGGCATTTTGAGCTCTTTTGCGCGCAGAGCCAGCGCCTCGATGGGGATGGCGCCGTCGAGAAGGCTGTAATATGTATGCAGGTGCAGATGTACGAAGGGCGAGTGCTGCATCAGGGCTGAAGTAGCTTCAATACTGGTTGAGTGTCAATGCCATTCTGAATCGCTTTTTTATCGCTTTTTATCGCACTTCTATCGCTGTTCCATCGTTTGATCATCGCCGTTAACCGCAGAGAACAGAGAAAAGAGCGAGAGAACTGATAACTGAGCAACTGTGAGAAGAGAACAGGGCTCATGGGAGGGCTCTCACTTGCACGTATGCCACGCGAAGCCGTGATTTGAGAGAATCCAGCCCTCTGCTTTCGATCAGCCCGAATGCGTGGGCAAGATCAAGAGCCGCCGCAACTTCGGCGATCGAGCCGAGCGAGATTCGAAAGAACCAGCGGCGTTCGCGTCTGTATCTGCTCTTTCCGTTGCCTTCCGCCAGATTGAGAACCGCGGAGGTCGCTGCGCGGCGCAGCTGATCGACAAGGTTACCGTGTCCTTTGGGCCACCTGGCCACCCTCCTTGCAACCTCCTCTGCTATTGAAACCAACTGCCTGTAGCACTCCAGTTTTTCGTGATTCATAACTCCTCCTTTTGTTTGTCAGTTTTCGCTGCCCTCCACCCTTTATGAGAGGGCAGCGAAAACTGACAAACTAGGAGGTGTTTATGTTGCACGAAAAACTGGAGTGCTACCAAAGGGCGGTAAGGTTAGCAGAGGGGTTGAGCAAGGAGGGTGCCAGGTGGCCCCGCGGGCTTGGTTATCTTTATGATCAGCTGCGCCGCGCCATTGCTTCGGTCGTTCTCAATATCGCGGAAGGAAACGCGCGCAGAAGCGCAGCGGAACGCCGCCGCTTCTTCGAGATCGCGCGTGCTTCGGCTGTGGAGGTCTCCGCATGCATCGATCTTGCGTCCTCCTTCGGCCTGATGCCTCCGATGGCCTCCAGCGCTGTCAAATCGCGTCTCACCGAAGTCAGCAAGATGCTCTGGGCGCTGATGAATCCTCCTTCAAATTTCTGACGTTGCGTATTGGCATCAATTATTGCATTAATTACCTTGTGCTTAACATGCAAGACCACAAGGACGGCGTGACGATCGAATGCTATGTCACCCCGCGCGCATCAAAGAGCCGGCTGAAGGGGGAAAGAAGCGGCGCGCTGGCGGTTGCACTCGCGGCGCCTCCAATCGAAGGACGCGCCAACGAGGCGCTCATAGAGTTCATCGCCCACACCCTTTGCGTGCCCAAATCCTCCGTATCCATCATCCGCGGAGAGACCGGCCGGAACAAGCTCCTTTTCATAAAGGGCGTCAAACGACCCGAAATTGAACGTCTTTTGCGGGGCATCTAAATTTCATTCAGACGAAACTTCTGCCCCCTTCTCGGCCGATAATAGGTATAAGGGAGACCTTATACTTATGAGCTTCATTTCACAGATCACGAACTTTGTTTCGGATTATTTCAAGAGCGCAAGATTGATGAGTGCGCTTGAGAGGAACGGCTATCGCAGGGCCGACTTCGAATCGCCCAATACCGACGGCGAGTACGGGCTCATACCCAACATCTCATACGTGAAGGTGACCGAGGACGTCTTCTCCCCATGCCGCCGGACGATGGATTATTACACGTTCATCTTCAACAATCTCGATATAAGCGTCCTGCACGGCTCGCGCTGCCACACACATCCCGCCTTTACGAACACCATCTGGCTCGATGCCGAAACGGCATATACCACATTCATGAGCACATGGGCCGCAGAGGCAAGAGAAAAGGGCTAAGCCCTACCTGACCATCCCCCAGAAAAGATCGGCGATAAAAGCGATTAAGATTAGATTGCCACCTGCACTTGACCCACCCGTAAATGGCTAAAAATAAATAGTTATATTGCCGTTGCTCCGTTACCAGTGGTCGCGTTACCAGTGGTTCTTTACTCCCCTCCCCACCCTATTGCAAGCGGCGGGGAAGGCGGGCGCGTAGGCCCTTCGACAGGCCTGTCCTGAGCGAGCACCGTTCATCCTTCGACAAGCTCAGGGCGAACGGAGGTTACCGCAAATGATATAGCATCTTGACGATCTGGATGAGGATATTCTGCATCAGGGCGTAGTCTGAATCTGCGACGAGACGATAGGCGTGCGCGATATCCAGAATCGAGGAGACTTCACCCGCAGATGCCCTTGCGATTTCGAAAAACCGCCTCCGCTCCTTCACTGAATACCTGTAGTTGCCCTCCGCAATGTTGAGCACGACGCTTGATGCCGCACGCTTGAGCTGATCTTCCAGATATCCATAACCAGATGGCCATCCTCTAATCAGCGTTGGCACCTTTCTTGCCGCATCTAGTGCAAACTCGTAGCATTTCAGTTTTTGGTGGTTGAACATAAAATCCTCCTTTTGTTTATGGCCTCTTGCCTCCCCACCCTCATTGAGGAGGCAAGAGGCCAAAAACAAACTAGGAGGAACCCATGAATCACCAAAAACTGAAATGCTATGTAGTGTTGCTAGATGTCGCAAGAAAGTTGCCAACGCTAATAGAAAAACTGCCCAAGGGCACATATTATCTGGAAGATCAGCTTAACAGGGCATTTTCTAGTTCAATGCTCAATCTAGCGGAGGGCAACGGCAGGCGTTCAACAAGAGAGCGGAATCGTTTCTTTGATATTTCGCTTGCTTCCATCGCGGAGACGGCAGCGGCGCTAGATATCATCTGCGCTTTTGGCTACATCGCCGCATCTTTCAATGATGAGCTCAAATCGGAGCTTCGTTTGGCTTATGCCATGATCATGCGGCTACGTCGGTAATCTATGATCTAAGATCTTTGATCTGGAACTAGACTCTAGATCTCGAACTACGATCATATTAACCGTGAAAAGCGATTAAGATTACGATTAGGATTCGTGGCTTACTCCCACTCAATCGTTGCAGGCGGTTTTGAGGAGATATCGTAGACGACGCGGTTGACGCCTTTGACTTCGTTGATGATGCGGTTGGAGATGAGCGCAAGAAGATCGTACGGCAGCGGCACCCAGTCGGCGGTCATGCCGTCGGTCGAGGTCACGGCGCGAAAGGCGATGACGTTCTCGTAGGTCCTTTCGTCCCCCATCACACCCACCGTCTTGACCGGAAGAAGCACGCAGAAGCTCTGCCAGACCTTCGTATACCAGCCCGCCCTCTTCACCTCCTGCATCATTATATCGTCGGCGTTGCGAAGCACCTCCAAGCGCTCCTTCGTAACCTCGCCCAAGATGCGCACGGCAAGCCCGGGTCCCGGGAACGGCTGGCGCTCGACTATTTCGTTCGGGAGTCCCAGCCGGCGGCCCACTTCGCGCACTTCGTCCTTGAAGAGCTCGCGGAACGGTTCCAGAAGCTCGAGCCCCATCTTTTCGGGCAGCCCGCCGACGTTGTGATGGCTCTTTATCACGGCGGACGGCCCTTTGAAGGAGACGGACTCGATGACGTCGGGGTACAGCGTCCCCTGCGCAAGAAATCTCACGTTCTTAATTCTTTTCGCCTCTTCCTCGAAGACCTCTATGAACTCGCCCCCTATGATCTTTCGTTTCCTCTCGGGGTCGTCCACTTTTTCGAGCTTTTTTAAGAACCTATCGCCCGCCTTGACCACGCGGAGGTCTATGTGAAAGGAATCGCGGAACACCTTTTCGACCTTTTCCGGTTCGTTCTTCCGCAACACCCCGTTGTCCACGAAGATGCAGGTGAGCTTGCCGCCTATCGCCTTGTGTATCAGGACCGCGGCGACGGAGGAATCAACCCCGCCGGAGAGGCCCAAGATGACGTGTGAGTCGCCCACATCACGACGTATCTTTTCTATCGAATGGTCTATGAACGAGGCCATCGTCCACGTGGGCTCGCATTTGCAGATCTGAAAGATGAAATTGGCAAGAAGCGTTTTGCCCTCGTGCGTATGCGTCACCTCCGGATGGAACTGCAGCCCGATGACGGTGTTCGTCTCGTCGCTCATCGCGGCGATGGGCGCGTTGTCGCTTTTGCCGATGACGCGAAAGCCCTCCGGCAGCCGCACCACGTGGTCGCCGTGGCTCATCCAAACCGGCATCGGCCACTCCTTGATATGGGAGAACAGGACGTGGGACTCTTCCGCATGGATGGTCGCGCGGCCGTATTCGCGCCGCGAGGCCTTCTCCACTCTGCCCCCCGAGACCTTCGCTATCGTCTGCATCCCGTAGCAGATGCCGAGGATGGGAACGCCCATCTTCAAAAGCTCGGGCTCGATGGAGGGCGAGCCCTTCTCCGTAACGGAAGCCGGCCCGCCGGAAAGTATGATGCCCTTTGGCGCGAACGATTCTATCTTTTTGAAAGGGAGCGTGCAGGGCGCGATCTCGCAGTAGACCTTCGCCTCGCGCACGCGCCTTGCGATCAGTTGTGTGTATTGAGAACCGAAGTCGAGAATTAATATGCGGTTGGGATCCATCATTCGACCCAATAGTTCGGCGCCTCTTTCGTGATTATGACGCCGTGGACGTGTGACTCCCGCAATCCCGCGGGCGTGACGCGCATGAATTTCGTCTTTTCCGCCAGCTCGCCAAGCGTCCTGCAGCCCGCGTAACCCATTCCGGAGCGCAAGCCCCCTATCATCTGATAGAGCGAGTCGCGAAGCTTTCCGCGGTAGGGAACCCTTCCCTCAATCCCTTCCGGAACCAGCTTTGAAAGCTGCTGCACGTCCGCCTGAAAATAACGATCCTTGCTCCCCTGCTGCATCGCCGAAAGCGAGCCCATGCCGCGGTAGACCTTGTAGCTCCTGCCCTGATAGATGACCACCTCGCCCGGCGATTCGTCCGTGCCCGCGAAGAGGGAACCGACCATCACGACGTTCGCTCCGGCGGCCAGCGCCTTCACTATGTCGCCGGAATATCTAACGCCGCCGTCGGCTATGAGAGGCACGCCTTTCTTTCTTGCGACGGAGGCGCAATCGGCTATCGCCGTAACCTGCGGAACGCCCACGCCGGCAACGACGCGCGTCGTGCAGATGGAGCCGGGGCCGACGCCGACCTTGAGCGCGGAAGCGCCCGCATCTATAAGATCCTTCGCCGCTTCGGCGGTCGCTATGTTGCCGGCGATTATAAAAAGATCGGGGAATTTTTTGTGGAGCGTTCTCACCATCTCTATTACGCCCTTCGAATGGCCGTGGGCCGTATCAACCGTGATGACGTCAACTCCCGCATCTTTGAGGGCGGCGGCGCGCTCTATATCCGCCGGCTGAACGCCGACCGCGGCGCCCACGCGCAGGCGCCCCAGCTTGTCCTTCGTCGCGTTCGGAAATTTCTGGACCTTCTCGAGGTCCTTCACCGTAATGAGGCCCTTGAAATAGCCGGATTCGTCTATGATGGGGAGTTTTTCAACGCGGTGGCTGTGGAGAAGCACCTTGGCCTCTTCGATCTTCACGCCCACCTTTGCGGTGACGAGCCGTTCGAACGGGGTCATAACCTCTTCCACGCGACGGTTCTTGTCGTCCTCGAACTGGCGGTCGCGGTGGGTGATCATGCCGACGAGCTTGCCGTCTTTGATGACGGGAAAACCGGATATCCTGTGCTTTTCCGCCAGCAATTCCACTTCCATCAGGGTCTGGTCGGACCTGACGGTGATGGGTTCGGAGACGATGCCGCTCTCGAACTTCTTCACCTTCGCGACCTCGGCGGCCTCTTCTTCGATGCTCCAGTTCTTGTGGATGATGCCCAACCCACCCTCCTGCGCCATGACCATCGCGGTGGCGGCCTCCGTCACCGTGTCCATCGCGGCGGAAACGAGCGGTATGGAAAGGGCTATCTCGTCCCTGACAAGGCAAGACGAGGTGTCAACGTCTTTTGGAAGGCATTCGGACGCGGCGGGAACGATCAAAATATCGTCAAAGGTCAGTCCGTCTCTTACGCGGTCACCCAACATGGACGGACCCTATATGAAAAATGCGAATCATGTCAAGCATCTGTCTATTCCCAGCGCTGTTTTTGTTTCGACTGATCTATGGGTACGCCGTCGGCTCCGACGGGCACCTCTTCTATATTGCTCTTCTTCGCCGGCGGAGGCGGCGCAAACTCATCCGTGGACGGCGGGGTCGGCCTCGGCTGTGACGCTGTCGCCGGACGAGTCCCCGGCTTTATGTCTTCAAGGCGAACGGCGCCCGGCGGGACCGCGGCTTCCGTGCACGGAACTCCCGGGATGTCCGACTTGCATCCGCCCGTTGAAGGCGCCGCGACAGGGGCGCGCATTGGTGTCGGCGCAGGCGTAGGAGCCGGTGCTGCCGAGGGATATTTTGGAGGAATGACCTCGCCGGTCATTGGCTTGGGGCGCGTTCCCGGCTTTACGTCTTCCAGACGAACCGCGCCGGGGGGAACAACCGCTTCCGGGCAGGCCCCTCCGGGGAGATCGGATTTACATCCGCCCGCTGACGGAGCGGCGACAGGCGCACGCACAGGCGCCGGTGCCGGAGCGACCGTCTCAGCCCTTGTCTTGTAAAGTGTCGTCGGCTGGGAATATCCCGGCGGAGGAACCGCCGGCTGCATTCTTGTGTCGTAAAGGTTCGGGTCTGTCACGACCGGCTCCGCCGGAACCGGAGCTGCCGCTGACTTGGCGGCCGGTTGCGGCGCAGGAGCGGGCTTCGGGGCCGGAGCTGCGGTTGCCGCAGGGCGCGTTCCCGGTTTAATATCCTCGAGGCGAACCGCACCCTGTGGAACCTCCGCGGGTCTGTCCCAGCCGGCGGGTAGATCGGATTTGCCCGAAGCGGAGGGAGCGACAGCCGAGGGCTGCGTGTGGGCGGGCGGAGGAGGATACGCAGGCGTCGTCGCTTGAGCGGGCGCCTCTTTCGGTTGCGCGACAGGCGCCGGCGATTCCTTGGGCGGCGCCGACGTGCTAACCCCTTCCCACCTTTGCGCATATGCGCCGGCAGGCGCAATGACCATCAGGGCCATGATCATCACCATAATGTGAAACATGATTCCTCCTTTACTCCCATCGCTTCGGCTGCGGTTTGTCGTACGACGGAGCTTCCGGCACCGCCTCCGCGGGAGCAGATATCTTTTCGGTCTGGACGCGCGGCGCGCGCCGAGGGACAAATCCTTCGCTTGCGATCGTGAAGACCACGCGGCGGTTCCTTGCGTAATCCTCTTCGGACGTCCCGGTCGAGATGGGCTTTCTTGCGCCGTATCCCACCGGCGTCAGGAGCACGTCGGAGCGGGTGCCGTGTGTTTGCATGTAGTTCACGACATCCTGCGAGCGCTTCATGGATATCTTTTCGTTGGCGCCCTCCGTGCCGCGCTGGTCCGCATGGCCCCCTACAAGCACCCTTTTTATCCACGGGGTCTGGTTGATTATGGCAATGACCTGATCAAGCGCCTGCGTCGCGTCGTATTTCAACTTAGAACTGTTGAAATCGAAATAGACCGGCATGAACGTCTGTATCTCGCCGTTGGAGATCGCCGCAATGCCGCGGTCCGGACAGCCGTCCGAGTCCGCGAAACCTTCGTAGTCCTCCGGATCGTCGGGACACTGGTCAAGATAGTCGTTTATGCGGTCCTTGTCGGAATCCTTCTTGGAGAGCTTCGCGATGAGCTCCCACTGGTCTTCCGGATATTTATCGCGGAGCGTGTAGTATTTCGGGCAATCCGCGTAATCCACGCCCGGCCTGTATTCCTCCTCCTCCGTCGGACAGATAGCCGCGAGCTCGGAGACCTCCTTTAAGTCATAATATTTGGGGCAGGCCTGATCGTGCAGAAGCGGACTGAACTCCGAAGGATCGGCCGGGCAGCGCAGCCCCAATTCGGACGCCATGAGCGTGTAGATGCTCTGTATCTCTTCGGAGGTGTACTTGTCGCTCAGCGTGAAGACCTTCTGGCACGCGTCGTCGTGAACGCCCTGCACGAAATCGTCCGGGCTCGACGGGCAGCGCATCATGAGCTCCGCGATCTCGCTCAATTCGTAATATTTCGGGCACGCGTCGTCATGCACGCCGGCTTTGAAGTCGGCCGGATTCGGCGGGCACTTCATCTTGAGATCGTAGATCTCCTCCGGCGTCAGCCCCTTCGTGAAGCGCCTGTTGCACGGTTTCTCCGCCGACGCGTCCATTGCGCGGTATTTTTTCGGATTGTAGCGATAGCTCACGCCGACGACGGCGCGGGCATATGCGCCCTTCACGCCGCAGATGATGCAGTTGCCGCCCGCGGCCGACAGTTCGACCCCCGTGTCCTTGATGGCCCATTTCACGCCGACCATCGCCTCTGTGGGGTTCATCTCCTTGGCGCTGAAGAACTTCGAGAAGGCGTAATCGCCGTTGATCTCGCCGAAGAGCGACAACCCGTGCTTGAACCTTGCGTTGACGCCGGCGCCCAAGAGCATGCGGTGCTGATAATGGACGTTCCTGATGGCGACGTCCTCGCCTGTCTGGTAGCCCAAGTTGAGGGTCAAAAGCACGTTTTTCCAGACACGGCCGTCCACGACCGCCTTGATACCGCCGGTCGGGCCCGGGTCTCCCATGTAAACGCTGCCCTTGCCGGTGGGCACGCTGATGAATGGAACGAAGGCAAGGCCTACGGGAAAGACGCACGGATCGAGCACGCGGGCCTTTATCTCGAAACGCAGGTCGGAGAGGGCCATCTCGTTGCTCATCGGCGTTGCCGCGGTGGCGTCCGGGCTCCTGTACTTGTTGAGGATCGCCACCGGAAAGTCGAAGCCCAGCTGCAGCCATTCAAGAAAACTTATCGCGCCGATGAAATCGGAGACGAGGGTGTCGTCTATGACGCCCCTGATGCGCTGGCCGGAATCGTATATCTCAAGGGGCCTGTAGCCGAACGACATGTACTCGCCGAACTGGAATTGGAACTGATGGAGCGTGTCCGTCGAGTGGAGCATGAGATACGGGTTTTTTCCCGTGGCCGGCTTGAAGAAGAGCGCGTTGAAGGTCGTTGAATCGGCAAAGGAGTCCGGCACGGCCGCAAAAAAAGCAACCGCCGTAGCGAAAATCAAAAGGAACTTTTGCGGAATTCGCATCTTATGTCGTCCCCCGAACGGCATCGAGCGCAAAATCTAACAAAACCGCCGAATTTGGGCAAACGAAAACGTCCCCTAGCCCTTTTTTGCCGGCTTCGGCGCTTTCTCCTTCACAGAAAAACCGTAGAGAAGACCCGTATTCGAAATGATATAGAGCCGGTTATCCGAAAAAACAGGATCGCCGAAGCTGCCCTTCTTCACGAACCGCATGAAGATTATGTCGCCGTTATCGCTGTCCACGAGAAAGAGTTTTTCGTTGGTGGAGACCACCGCCACGATTTTTTCATATACCGCCGGCGAGGATATCTCCGGCGTCTCGAAATCCTGTTCCCAGAGCTTGCCGCCTTCGGAGACCGTGAGCGCCGAAAGCACGCCGCCGCCGGCAGCGAAGAGCTTGTCGCCGCTAATGGCCAGATCATTGGGTCCCCCTGCCTCCGCGCTCGCCCAAACGATGTTCCCTGTCGCCGCGTTCACACAAAAAACCCTCTTGTCCGCCGTCGTAACGAAAACGTTGCCGCCCTGCACGAGGGGCTGGCTGTCGAGGTCGGAAACTATCTCCTGCCTCTCCCCAAGCTGTTTCACCCAGACGAGGTTGCCGTTCTCGCGGTAGGCCAAAAGCGCGCCCGTTGCGGCTCCGAAGATTATGAGGCCGTTGGTATAGACGGGGTTCGATGCGCGGCGCACCGAAAATCCCATCGACTTCTCCAGCGGCTCGGTGCGCATGAGCTCCTCGCCCGAGCCCCTGTTCAAGGCATACAAACGCGCCGACTCCGTAACAAAATATATCCTGTCGCCTATGATGAGCGGCGCGGCGAGGATCGCCGAATCGAGCTGCGTCTTCCATATCTCCTTGCCGTCGGTCGAGGAGAGAGCGTAAGCGAAACCGTCCGCGTCCCCGAAATAGACCGTCTCGCCGTCGACCGCCGCCTTCGACTGCACGGGTCCGGCCGTCTTATACTGCCACGCCTTCTTCATCTTGTCCGCCTTGATGCCGTAGAAGACGCCCGCGTCGACGCCGATGAAGAGCATCGAATCGGTCACGAGAGGTGTGGAGAACTGGAACGGCTTCTTGTTCCAGAAGGAGGATTTCTTGAGTTTGACGGCGCCTATTTTTTTTACGCTCGCGTGGACGTCGCCCCTTTTCAAGTGGTACATGCGCGGATATCTTGTGTGGCTGACAATGGACGTCTGCCTCTGATACTTGTTCGCGGCAAAAAGATCTCCGCCGCCGATGCAGACGAAGAGGGCCACAGCAAGGACGATCAGCCGGAGATGGTACCGCTCGCAATGAGCCATAAGAGACGCTCCTCACTTTTCGATCTCGCATCGCCTTCCGATGCGCTGTCGGTGACGCGGCGGTATATCTTCGCCGCTTCGTCATACTGCTTCAGTTCCTCGTAGCACAACCCCGCCTGATACAAGCTCTCCGGACGATTTAAGTTCTTAAGATTATCCGCGGCCGTAATGAACGTCTTCGCGGCGTCCTGCGTCCTGCCCGCCGCCTTCTGCGCCGCCGCCAAGCGGTGCAGCGCCGCGATCTGCATCAGCGGCGTTCCGCCGCTCTTCTTAGCCAGCTCTCCGAATTTTTCCTGCGCAAGATCGATGTCGCCCCGGGCCATGTATATATCGCCCAGCAGCAGCATCGCCTCGCGGCCCGCCGGCGTCGAACTATAATCGTCGGCCATCTCTTCAAGCGCTTTTTGCTGTTCGGCAGATCCGGCGGCCATCGTCTGCGCCGCGTAAAGTGCCCCAGCCGCCTTGTTCACCCTGTAGGAATGAATGCGGTTTCCGGAAAGAACGATGAGAAGGACGATCGCTGCAATTCCCGCCATCCATCCGGCGACCTTGAGATTATCGCGCACGAAGGTGAACGCGTGCACCGTCCAGTCCGCCAACTCGTTCTTCGGTTTCTGTTTGCCCCGCGGCAGTCTTTTATATGTGCTGATAACATCCTCCTTCCTTTTGAATCAAAGGAGGCAAAACGATATGCCAGATGCGCCCCCTTGTCAACCGCAACGCATTGACTTTGCTTGATATTTTGGAGCTATTCGTCGATGGGAGCGCCTGGGTTCGTGTTCTCCGCATTCCCGCGCCGCCATGACTGTATCTGCGCCACGACCTCGGCGGAAAGCAGCAGCACGTTGGCAAGATAATAGGTCCAGACGATGAAAAGTATCGCGGCCGTGAACGAGCCGTAGATCACATTGTAGCGCGTGATGGCAATGTCTATGTACCACCGGAAGATGATCCTCGCGAGAAAGACGCCCAGCGCGAATACGACGCCTCCTATCGCGGCATATCGGGCATAGACCTTCTGGTTGGGGATCACGACGCTGCCGATGACGAACGACAGGAACGTGACGAAGAACATGAAGACGTCCGCCGTGAATATCTCATCCAGCGGAAAATCGAACCCGTAACGGTAGAGAAGGCCCTCGAGCACCCTGATCATTGTCGGGATGAAGAACAAAAGCGTGATCCAGAAGATGAGCGCGATGCCGATGAGCCGCGAATGGAAGAAATTCCGGCGCTTCACGCTCCTGAAGATAATGTCGAAGGCGCGCTCGATCGAGCCGACGAGGATCGTCGCGATGAAGACCAGAAAGACGACGCCCACGATCCCCAAAGAGGAGCGCTGCTCCATCAGCTGGCGCATGTTGGCGATGAACTCCTCCTTGCCGATCGGCAGGACGCCTATTATGCCGTTGACTATCTGCTGAAAAACCTCGCCGGAGCTCCCCAGAAAATAACCGGCGATTGAGACCATGATCATCGTGAGCGGCACCAGGGCCAAAAGCGCGCAGAAGGCGATGTTCGCCGATAACATGAAACAATCATCATCGAAGAACGACTTAAGGATTTTGCCGACGATACGCATGTCACGTTTTCTTTCTGAATATCAATTTGACCGGAACCCCCTCGACCTCCAACGCCTCCTGAAAACTGTGGATCAGATATTGCCGGTACGCATAGGGCACCGCCGCCGGAAAGTTGGTGAAGAGCGTGAAGGTCGGAGGTCGCGTCCCCGTCTGCGTGACATAATATACCCGCACCGCCTTGCCCTTGTACGCGGGCAGGTTGTGCGAAGAGAGCGCCCTCTCGAGGATACGGTTCAGTTCGGAGGTCGGGACTTTCTTATCCAGCGCGCGGTCCAGCACGTCTATATGTTCAAAGATCTTGAGGCAATGGTAACCCGTCTTCGCGGATATAGCGGAAATATCCATATTGCGCAACTCCTTGAGACAGTCGCGAAGGTTCTTTTCGTATTCGTCCCACTCGACCTTCATGGAGTCCCACTTGTTGACGAGCAAAATCATGCCCTTGCCCTGCTCCGCGACGAACCCTGCAAGGTTCAGGTCCTGATGAGTCAATCCCTCCGTCGCGTCGATGAGCTGGATCACGATATCGCTCCTGTCTATCGTTCGCAGGGAGCGCATGGCGGAGAATCTTTCGATGTGCTCGCCGACGCTGAAATGCTTTCTGACGCCGGCCGTATCTATGAACACGTACTGTTTACCGTCGAACTCTATCTCGACGTCTATGGCGTCCCTCGTCGTCCCGGGCTTCTCGTGGACTATCACCCTTTCGCCGCCGGCAAGACGGTTGATAAGCGTCGACTTGCCGACGTTGGGGCGTCCAACAACCGTCACGCGCGGGCCCGCCGGCTTCGGAGCCGGCATCACGTCTTTGGGAAAATGTTTGACCACCTCTTCGAGCAGATCATCCACGCCGCGCCCGTGCTCTGCGGAAACCATAACGAACGGTTCCACACCCATGCGACGGTACTCGATGGCGCGTTCCTCGTGCTGGGCCTTGTCGATCTTATTGAGCGCGAAGATGACCGGTTTTCCGATCTTCTTCAAGCGGCGGGCGAGCTCGCGATCGTCCGGCATCGGGTCTATCTGGCCGTCGAAGACGCAGACAACGACGTCCGCCTCGGAGACGGCATGCAAGCTCTGCTTGGTGATCTTTCGCTCGATGTCCGCTTCGGGATCGATATCGATCCCGCCGGTGTCCACTGCGATAAATTCCCGTCCGCTCCAGTCCGCGGGCGCATAATGGCGGTCGCGCGTAACTCCCGCGGAATCGTCGACGAGCGCCTTGCGGTATCCGATGAGGCGGTTGAAAAGACGCGACTTCCCCACGTTCGCGCGCCCGATTATTGCCACTATGGGTTTCATATGTCCAATATCCACAATCCGGTGTCGGAATCGAACCGGCGCGACATCTCTCCCTCGTATACCTGCATATGCACCTCGGCCGTCGGCTCCACGATGCACCCTGCGCCGACGTGGCCGGAGATGACCGTTCCTTTATGGTCGCCTAGAACCGCATGACAATGCACAAAGGGTTTTCCCTCTTTGACCGCGACGTTGCCCGTGCAGGACGATATCTCCAGCGCGCCCTCGTGGATCGTCCATTCGTATTTGCCGTGCTCGAAGACGCCGACCTTGGCCCTCTTGACCGCGCCTATCACCTGAAATGAGCCCGAACTTACAAAGTTATCCTGGACCAGCTGCGTGAGGCGATCATAGAGGTCCTCGCCCCGCTCCAGTCTTGCGACGATCGTCCTTGCCGTCTTGCCGGTTCTCGACCTCATGGATCCTCTCATAGAGCATACATTTTTGAACTCGACAAATTATTTTTCATCATTATATTAGCGCAAACCAGAGGCGGGGTAGCTCAGATGGCTAGAGCGAGGGATTCATAACCCCTAGGTCGGCGGTTCGATCCCGCCCTCCGCCACCAAACGGCCCGCCGGCGATCCAGTGGCGGGCCTTCTTACTTAGTTCGGTAGGTCGAAATTCAAGAGGACACTGTCGCGGTCCTCTCGAAACGCGCTTGTGTCCGGCTGGACCACCATTAAGAGCTTGGTCTGCACCACCTTTGCGGGCGGCGCCCCTTTCTTGGGTTTCGCCGCGCCGTCACTTTGAACCGCTTCCGTCTCGAAGATCAGGAAATCAGATATGAAACCGGGCACCTCTTCAGTTTCAAAATACCTTGAGAACCCCAGCACGGAGTCCCTTTTGAAGGCCACGATCTTTCCGCTCCTTATATACGGTTTGCGGCCGATCATGTTCTTGAGAGGTATGTCGTGCTGGGCGGCTATCACGACGTCCAGCCCTCTCATGCCGACGACCTCCGGCTCCCTGTCTATCTGTATATAATAATCCATCGCCTGACCCAGCGTTTCACGCTGCGTGGCCTCGATAAGGTTCATGGTCCCGCCGAACCTTACGCCGCTCGACCATATCTTCTTGTATCTCTTCTTCTTGCGCTCGTAGATCTTCAAGGGATTGTATCCCTCCAGCCATGCGAAGTTCTCGACGCGCGTTTCTTTGGTGATGTCGTCGCTCGAGGTCGAGATGATGCCGAAATCGAAGATGTCGGTCGTAGAGCCGAGCTTCAACCTTTCAGCGCTTTTGAGTTTTCCCGACTTGATCTCAAGCTCATAGACCGGTCCGAAAAAGAAATTGGCGCCGTTCCACTGCTGCCCGACGAGCTTTTTCGAACCGCCGATGGAGACGACCCTTATGTGCCACGGCGCATTCGCAAATACCGGCTCGAGCCCGCCGTTCGAATATCTTAGCGCAAGGGATGAAGGATGGCCGTTCTCGATAGCCGACACGACGATCTCCTCCGCGCCGTCGCCGTCCGTGTCCATAGTATAGATGCGCACACCGTCCAGAAAACCCTTCAGTTCGTATTGCGTGGTCGCCTTGAAACCGTCCGCGTCGAGCGCGCCCACGATGACGGCATCCCTTTTCAGGATGACCGTCTCTTTTGCGCCGTTCCCGTCTATATCGCCGCGCGCGACCCCCCAAAGCTCGCCGTCTATCTTCTGGCTAGCCCAGTTGTGAGCTATGCCGGTGAAGGTCGCGCCCTGATAATATTGCGCCCGCGCGACAAAGGGGAGCGCCGTCGCCAAGAGGACCGCAAAAATCAGAATATTCCGCTTCATCTATGTATCTCCAGACAAGACCGATATACGACATCGCAGAGCGATGCAATCCTGATTATTTGAACGCAACGGCGTAGGGCAACTCTTTGCAGGATCCTGACTTGCAATATGCACGACTAGATCATGTGGGAGCGGAAGGACATGCAAAGAGTTGGCCGAGAGCCGTTGCGTTCAGATTAAATCGATAGACGCTGCGCGATGTCGTGTATCGGCTGGTCGAACTCAATACCGGCCTCGTACACCCTTTCGAATATTGAGGGACAATACATGCGCACCCAGCGGACCTTGCCGTGCACGACCGCCGATGCGGTGTTCGTGCAGGAGATGACCACGGATTCGTTCTTTTTGACCGGCTCATGCGAGACAATGCGGCAACCTATGACGGAATAGTCCTTCACGCGCGCGACGTTCCAGCGCGTATCATGGTTCATACAGAAGGAGACCGTGGAGCTGCCCGCGGTGCGGACCGCGCGGCGGCGCTCGTTCGTCTGCGGGGCCGCCCTTTCCCAGAACTTCCAGAAGGACGTTTTCCCTATCCTCGAATCGTACTTTGTGCGTTTTTCGGCGTCCTTGAGAACCGAGTAGGCCTCGTTTATCGCCTTCGCCTCCTCGGGATCGCCGCCCAGATCGGGATGTTTTTTGTCCTTGAGCATGAGGGCGCGGTATGCGGCGTGGATTATGTCGTTCGACGCCGCGGGGCTGACCCCAAGGATATCGTAGTAAGTGGCCTTCATCTTCCACCCCCTTTATCGCCGCGCGTCCCGAAAGGTTGCTAAGAAACTACTCCCCCATGAATTCCCTTATTTTATCGCCGTCTTTCGTCCAGTTTTCCTCCACTTTGACGAAGAGTTCAAGATAAACCTTGGTACCCAGCATCTCCTCTATCTTGAAGCGGGCCTTCTGGCCGATCTCCTTTATCCTCGTCCCCCCTTTGCCTATTACCATCCCCTTCTGCGACTCCTTCTCGACTATGATGGCCGCTTTGATCCTCGTCACGGGATCGTCCGCAGTAGCGTCCTTGAACTCTTCGATGCGCACGGCCGTCGAATAAGGGATCTCCTGATGCATCTGCAAAAAGACCTGCTCGCGGATGAGCTCGGACGCGATAAAGCGAACGGTGTGGGTCGTGTATTCGTCCGCGGGAAAAAGCGGTTCGCCCGCGGGAAGACGCTCCTTTATTGCGTCGATCAGCGTGATGACCCCCTCGTTCTTCAGCGCGGAGAGTATGACAAGTTCCTTCACGTCCCAGTCGTTCTTGAAACGCTCTGCAACAGATCTGTAAAGATTCTTGTGCACGAGGTCCGCCTTGTTGACGACGACGATGGAACGTCCACGGCCTATCCGGTTGAAAAGTTCCTTTTCCATCCCGACGTCATTTTGCCCTGCCTCCACCATTATGCAGACGCAATCCGCATCGGCTATCACGCCGTCCACCACCTCGTTCATGATGCAATTGAGCGGCTTCTTCGATTCATGGTAGCCGGGCGTGTCGAGGAACACGATCTGCGCATCGTCCTGGTTGAGTATGCCCGTAATGCGGTGCCTCGTGGTCTGCGGTTTGGCCGTAACAATGGCAAGCTCCTCGCCCAATATCGCGTTCATCAAGGTCGATTTGCCGACGTTGGGGCGCCCTACGATCGCTACATATCCCGATTTGAATTGCATTCGATCTTCTCCAGTGCCTGTCTTGCTGCGTCCTGTTCCGCGGCCTTTTTGGAGGCCCCGTGTCCCACGCCGACAAGCTCTTCCTTTATATAGAGGTTAATCTCAAATGTCTTCCTGTGATCGGGACCCGTGGAGCTGACCAGCCGATAGCGCGGCATGACCCTGAACCGCCCCTGCGAGATCTCCTGCAACCGTGTTTTATAATCCTTCATAAAACCGGTGCCGCCCACTTCCTTCAAGACCTTCGTGAACTGCTTTCTCACAACGCCGTTCGCCTTGTCGAAACCGCGGTCCATGTACACGCCCCCCAGGACCGCCTCGAAGGCGTCCGAGAGGAGCGACGGCTTTTCGCGCCCGCCGGTCCTGTCCTCCCCCTTGCCAAGATAGAGGTAATCGCCAATGCGCAAGGCCCTCGCCATGGATGCGAGCTGCTCTTCGTTGACGATCGCCGCACGGAGCTTTGAAAGCTCCCCCTCCGGATGCGTCGGAAACTGTTCCATGAGAAGATGGCTCACGGAAAGCTCCAGCACCGCGTCTCCCAAGTATTCGTAGCGTTCGTTGTGCTCCGTCGGCGGAAGGTGCTGCTCGTTGGCGAAGGATTTGTGCGTGAGCGCACGCTTCAGATGTTCGCGCTTTTTAAAACCGTACCCGAGACGTTTTTCGAACTCCTTGAACTTCTTTTTTTCTTCGCGAGAAATTGACATAATTTATCCCCGATGACGCCCCATGACCCCCTCAACCCTGCGCCGACCTTCTATGGTGCATATCTCCACATTGTAAATCTCTCTGTACTTTAATCCGTCTCCGCACAAATACACCGGGACATAATTGTCGCCGATCCCTTTGACCAGTCCCTCGCCATTAGGTCTCTTGGAAACAATTATCACGTCAAGTCGTTCGCCGATCCGGCTTTTGTAAAACGCGTCGCGTTTCCTCGCGGAAATTTCGAGAAGCTCCCTTGCACGGGACCTGCGAACAGCGACCGGCACCTGATCTTTCATGGTCGCCGCCGGAGTACCGGGGCGCTGCGAGTATGGAAAGACATGAAGATAAGCGAACGGCAGGCGCTCCACAAGGGCCTTTGTCTCTTCGAAGTGCGCGACGGTCTCGCCGGGAAAACCCGTTATGATGTCCGCGCCGATCGCAATGCCAGGGACCTCTTTCGCCAGGCCTTCTATCCTCTCTGCATAGACGGCTGCGCCCTTTCTTCTCATCATCATCTCAAGGACGGCGTCCGAGCCGCTCTGAAGGGACAGATGTAGGTGCCTGCAAACGCGCGGATGAGAAAGCAGGCGAACCAATCCATCCTCCACTTCGTCGGGATCGAGCGAAGTTATCCTTATACGGCAACTGTCGGTTAAGGCGAGCATCTCTTCTATCAGCCCCGCAAGCGTCCCGCCTTCCTTCAGGTCGCGGCCGTAACGTCCGATGTGAATACCGGTCAAGACCACCTCTTTGAAACCCTGCGCCTCAAGCTTTTTGACACCGGTCAGGACGTGGTCCACGGACACGCTTCTGGCCGGCCCCCTTGCGGCTGGAACTATGCAATAGGCGCAGCCGCTGTCGCAACCGTCCTGAATCTTCAAGAAAGCACGCGCGCGGGGTTGAACTGTCTCTCCCTCGCTCCTCGCAGGAAAGAGCGGGGGTGAGGGGGTAAAGTGTCTTTTCAAAATATCGACCAATTCAATTTCCGATCGCGCTCCCATCACGTGATCTACCCCTTCGATCCTCCTGTATCTTTGCGCATCTATCTTTGGCCCGCAGCCGCAGACCACGACCTTGCCCCGGCCTTTCCTGCGGACGGCCCCCCTTATTATGTTTCTGCCCCGCACATCGGACGCGGCCGTTACCGTGCACGTATTTATCACATGAACATCCGCTTCACGGCCCGCCGGCGCGAGCATATATCCTGCGCGCACGCACGCTTCGGCCAACGCGTCCGAATCATAGTGATTGGTCTTGCATCCTAAGGTTGTGAAGAAGACGCTAGGCAATCAGCCCTCCCCCTATGACCTCGCTACCGCGATAAAAAACGGCCGCTTGACCGGGGGCGATTGCCCTCTGGGCCTCCTCAAATACGACTTTTACTGTGCCGTCTCCCCCGTCTTCGATGCGCGCGGGCGCCGCCCTGTGCGTGGAGCGTATCTGCACTTCGACGCCGTCCGCGGGGGACAATCCCTCCGTGGAACCGGTGAAGCTCACGGCCCTGACAGAGATCTCCTTTTTAAGGAGGTCTCCGTTCGTCCCCAGCACGACCTCGTTTCTTTCCGCATCTATCCCCACGACATACTGGCGACGGCCCACGCCGAAACCCAGTCCGCGTCGCTGGCCCACCGTGTAACAATGGATACCCTTGTGGCGCCCGATCTTTTTTCCTTCCGTGTCAACGAAGTCGCCGGCGCCCTTCGATCCGCAGGGCCCTGCTTCCTCCACGAACGAAGCGTAATCGCCGTCCGCCACAAAGCAGATCTCCTGGCTTTCCGTCTTTTCAGAGGTGGGAAGCCCTTTCTCTTTTGCGATCCTTCTCACTTCCGTCTTGGCCATTTTGCCCACGGGGAAGAGGACCTTTCCCAGCTCCTTTTGCGTGAGGGTGAAGAGGAAATAGGACTGGTCCTTTGCGACATCGTGACCGCGGTGCAAGCCGAAGCTTCCGTCCCCGCGGGCGACGACCTGCGCATAGTGCCCGGTCGCCACATGCGACGCTCCTATTCGTCCGGCCTCGTCGAAGAGAACACCGAACTTCAGGTGTTGATTGCAGAGGATGCAGGGCGACGGCGTCCGCCCCTTAAGGTATTCTGCGACGAACGGTTCAATCACAAGGCGCTTGAAATCCCGGCGGTGGTCCAGGGAAAGGAACGGGACCCCGATCATCTCGCAAACCCGCCTCGCGTCCATTCGGTCGCGGGCCGAACAACAGCTCTTCGCGTGGGGGCGGTCGCAGCTGAAAAGATGCATCGAAGCGCCGACAACGTCGAACCCCTGTTCCTTCAGGACAAGGGCCGCCACCGACGAATCCACTCCCCCGGACATCGCTACAAGGACTTTTCCTGCCATTTTTCAGTCTTCCTGTTTTTGTTCCAGAGCTATGAGGCGGGCGTGTATCTCCTGTATACTGCGGCGGAGACCGTCTATGGCGTCGCCGAAGGGGTCCGGCAGCGTACCGTGCTGGAGATCGTACTGGTGATCATCCTCTGAGTGCACGATCGGATCGCGCCGATGGACCACTTTTCCCGGAATGCCGACGACAGTGGACAGCGAAGGGACGTCGTGGATCACGACGGACGAGGAACCGATCCTTGAGTCGTGACCGATGCGGATGGGACCCAAAAGGATCGCTCCCGCGCCGATCACCACACGGTCTTCTATTGTCGGATGCCTCTTGCCCTTCGTCCACGTAGTGCCGCCCAAGGTGACCCCCTGATAGAGCGTCACATCATCGCCCACCTCCGTGGTCTCGCCAATAACCACGCCCATGCCGTGGTCTATGAAAAATCTGTTCCCGATCTTTGCTCCGGGATGGATCTCGATGCCCGTCACCCACCTTGAAAAATGAGACAACATCCTTCCCAGTAACTTCAAGTGATGGTTCCATAAATAGTTAGCAAACCTATGAAATACAAGAGCATGTAACCCCGGATAGCAAAGAACTATCTCGACCTTCGATCTGGCCGCAGGATCGCGTTCGAAGACCATCGAGAAATCGTCCCTTATGAGCTTTAAAAGCTTTAGCATTATTTATCCGGTCAGATCAGAGCACATGACACCTTGTGTCGATTTGACATGATTTTTTCGACCCAACTGACTCATCTCGCTGGTCGGGGCAAGGGGATTTGAACCCCTGACCTCTTGCACCCCAAGCAAGCACTCTAGTCCAGGCTGAGCTATGCCCCGACCAGCAAGACGAGCATCGAAAACGAAAAAATCAGGCGTCAGCTCTTTATTATGCTGAGCAGCGATTCGAGGTCCTTCTTTATTTTGACAAGGACCTTTTTGTCGCCGGTGCCAAGGGTGTCGCCGGTCCTTTCGGACCTCGAAGCGGTCGTCTGCGGCGGATGCTTGGTTTCGAAGACATCCAGCTGCTTCGGCCCCTTCGCATCCGGCTCTTCCCTCGCCCCCTCGCCCCTGCTCCATTCTTTCAGGCGCTTACGCGCACCGTCTATCGTGAAGCGCTCATCGTAGAGGAGCCGTTTTATTCCCACCAGCAGTTCAACGTCGCGCCTTTTGTAAAGACGCTGCCCCGACTTCGACTTCGACGGCTTGATATCCGGAAACTCCGATTCCCAGTAGCGAAGAACATAGGGCTTGACGCCTACGATGTCGCTCACCTCGCCGATGCGGAAATAAAGCTTGTTGGGTATTTCCTGCATCTTTGCCATAGTTATGCCTCGCTTGCCCCTTTGTTGAGAGCGGCCTTCAAGACCTGGCTCGGCCTGAACGTCATGACCTTCCTCGCGGAGATCTCGATCTCCTCGCCTGTCTGCGGGTTGCGCCCTATGCGGGGCCTCTTCTGGCGAACGACAAAGTTGCCGAAACCGGAGATCTTGATCTTCTCCCCCTTCTCCAAGGTCTCCTTCATTGTATCAAAGACAAGCTCAACGATCTCCGCAGACTCTTTCTTCGAGAACCCCACTTTCTCGTAGATCTGCTCAATGATGTCCGCTTTTGTCATGGCATCCTCCTTTTTTATGTTCTTAGAACGGCGTTCAATTTCGTTTCGAGCGCCCTCACTATCGTTTGATGCGCGCTGTTCACCTCTTCGTCGGTCAGCGTGCGTTCGGGCGACGCGTATCTTATCGTGTATGCGATGCTCTTCCTGCCGCCCTCTATCCCTTTGCCGCGGTAGACGTCAAAGAGACGCACATCCGCAACAAGCGAGACTCCCGAGTTCTGTATGACCTTGAGCACCTCGACGGAAGGTATCTTATCGTCCACAAGTATCGCGACATCCCGTTCAACGAACGGGAACTTCGAGAGCTCGGAGAACTGCGGCTTTTCCGTCAAAGACATCTGCGCGAGGTTCTCGAACTCCAGTTCAAACACGAAACACTCGCCCGGTATGTCCCACTTCGCAGCTATCTCCGGATGGAGCTGCCCCGCGAAGCCGACCCTGCGGTTGCCCACCAGGAGGACGGCGGAACGCCCCGGATGCAGGAACTCGTGATCATCGGCGCGCTGCCAGACGGCCTGCTTCGAGAGCCCCAGCGACTTGAGCACGGCCTCGACCGCTCCCTTGACGTCATAAAAATCGACCATCTCTTTTGCCGCCTCCCAGCTCTGAACGCGGCGCTTTCCAAAGAGAACGCCCGCGAGATGGAGCGGCTCCTCCTGCTTCCCGCCCTGCGGCCTCAGATATACGTTCCCGGCCGTGAAGAGGCGCACGTCATAGCGCTGACGGCTGACGCTGACCGCCAGCGCGCGCAGAAGCCCGGAAAGGAGCATCGTGCGCATGACCGATTCCTCCGACGAGAGCGGATTGGTTATTCCTATCGGCGCCGGCAAAAACGACGAGAACGGCTCAAGATCGCGCGGATCGGAGAAACCCATTGTGACCGCCTCCGTCAATCCGCAGCCGATGAGCGCTTCGCGCGCCGCGCGTTCCTGCAAAACGAAACGCGGCCTGACTATCGGCTCTATGGTGGCGGACGGCATCGTCTCGTCTATTCTGTGGTAACCGTAGAGACGGGCAAGCTCTTCTATCAGGTCTATCTGACGCGTTACATCCGGCCTGAAAGCGGGGACCGCCACGCTCATGGCCCCTTTCGCAGGCGCGCCGCACTTCATGCCGAGACGCGACAGGATCGCTCTCGCCTCCGGCAGCTTTATCTCGATCCCCAAGACCCTCCCTATCTCCTTCGCCTCGAGCTTGACCCTCTTGGGAACGAATTTTTTCGGATTTATGTCCACCCAGTCGGCGGTGGCCGTGCCGCCCGCCGTCTCCAGGATGATCTCCGTCAAACGGTTGAGCGCCAGCAGGGTTCCCGTGGGATCCACGCCGCGTTCGAACCTCCTTGAAGATTCCGACGCGAGACCCAATCGCCTCGCCGTACGGCGCACGGACGAGGGCTCGAAATATGCGCTCTCTAGCACGACCGTCGTCGTATCGTCAGAGACCTCCGAGTTCTTCCCGCCCATGACGCCGGCCAGAGCCACCGGCCCTTCCCCGTCGCATATCAGAAGATCAGAGGGGATTATTTTCTGCGTCCCGCCGTCCAGCGTCACGAAATCGAGAGGACCGCGGGGATTGGAAACGATGATCCTTTTGCCCCTGATGAACCTGTGATCGAAAGCGTGCAGCGGCTGGTTCGTTTCAAGCATCACATAGTTCGTCGCATCTACGACGTTGTTGATGGACCTTATACCGCACGCGGCAAGCATCCTCACCATCCAGCCGGGCGACGGCCCGATCTTGACGCCGTCGATGACGCGCGCGGTGTAACGCGGACACGCGAGGGGCGACTTGACAGAAACGTTTATGAAATCGCGCATGCGCCCCCTCCCCTTGATCTTCTTCTCCTTGGGCAGGCGCAGGTTCCTCTTCAAAAGCGTTGCGATCTCGCGGGCGACGCCGATCACCGAGAGGCAATCGCCCCTGTTGGGGGTGATCCCGAGCTCAAATATCGTATCTTCGCCGATCTTCTCCATCTCCTCGACCTCAAGCCCGCCCATTGTAAGGACGTCCGCGAGCTTTCCGGGAGGAAGCTTCGGATCGACGAACTCTTTTATCCAATCGAGTGAAACTCGCATTAGAACTGCTCCAAAAATCTCAAATCGTTCTCATAAAAAAGCCGAATGTCGTTGATGCCGTAGAGAAGCATCGCGACGCGGTCTATGCCGACCCCGAAGGCGAAACCGGTCAGCTTCTTTGGATCGTACTTCACCGCCTTGAAGACCTCCGGATCGACCATTCCGCATCCCAATATCTCCATCCACCCGCTCATCTTGCAGACACGGCAGCCAGTCCCGCCGCACATCACGCATGAGATGTCCACTTCGGCCGACGGCTCCGTGAACGGGAAAAAGCTGGGCCTGAAACGTACGCCGTGCTTTTCTCCGAAGACTTTTCTGCAGAAGGTCGTGAGCACGCCCTTCAGGTCCTTAAACGTTATGTGCTCGTCGACCATCAATCCCTCCACCTGATAGAACATAGGCGAGTGCGAAACGTCGCTGTCCCGTCTGTAGACAGCCCCGGGTGCGATCATGAACACCGGCGGCCTGTGCGATTCCATCACATGGATCTGCACCGGGGACGTATGCGTGCGAAGGAGCGAGTCACCGTCCACGTAGAAGGTGTCCTGCATATCGCGCGCGGGATGGTCCTTGGGAACGTTCAAGGCCTCGAAATTGTAATAGTCGCTCTCGATCTCCGGGCCTTCAAAGACGGAAAAACCCATGCCGGTGAATATGTCCACGACATAGTCCATCGTCTGCCTTATCGGATGGCGGTTGCCCGGAATTATAACGCGGCCGGGAAGCGTTATATCTATGCGCTCCCTTGCGATGGCGGACTCCTGCCCCATTTTCGCGAACGACCCTATGCAGCGTTCAATCTCGTCGGTCAGTACCACCTTGAGATCATTGATCTGCCGGCCGATCACGGGGCGTTCGGCGGCCTCGAGAGAGCCCATCTCCGTCAGGAGCGCCGGGACTGCCCCCTTGCGCCCGAGATACTTGACGCGCCACTTCTCCGCAGAGCCGGCGTCGCTGACGAAGGCGACCTCCTTCATCGCCTCATCGCGGACGGCTTCTATTTTTTTCATCATCTCTTCTATCATGCACCCTTCGCAAGGTTTGCGATGGCCGCAAAATCTCCGGGATGTTGTGCAGCAAGTTCCGCAAGGATCTTGCGGTCAAGCACGACGCCCTTCTTCTTCAGGTTGCCCATGAGGCGCGAGAACGAGATCCCGTTCTCCTTTGCCGCGGCGCTGATCCTCGTCTGCCACAGCCCCCTGTATTCCCGCTTCTTGAGCTTCCTGCCGACGTATGCGTAGGCCAGCCCCTTATCCACCGCTTCCGATGCGGTGCGAATGAGCCGGTGGCGTCCGCCGAAGTATCCCTTCGCCTGCTTTAAGATACCTTTCCTTCTTCTTGCTCCTCTTACACCTCGTTTGACTCTTGGCATTTAGATCCTCCTTACTAGCCGTAGGGCAAAAGCCGGCGCAGCTTGGCCATGTCGGCCGGTGATGCGAACAGCTTGCTGCGCAGTCGGCGCTTCTGCTTTCTTGTTTTGGACGTCAGGATGTGGCGAAGCTTCGAGCGTTTCATCTTTACCTTTCCGCTTTTGGTCACGGAAAAACGCTTCGCCGCGCTGCGTTTCGTCTTTATTTTGGGCATTGTCTCTCTCCTTTTCTATTCCTATTTTTTCTTTGCCGGACCCACAACCATGCTCATCATGCGGCCTTCGAGCTTCGGCATCTGCTCGACCTCGCCTATCTCCGCGACCTCCTGAACAATGCGCGCAAGCCGCTGTCTTCCAAGGTCCATGTGAGCCATCTCGCGGCCGCGGAAGCGCAAGGTCACCTTGACCTTGTCTCCCTCCTCCAGAAAGCGCTTGATGTGACGAAGTTTCGTCTGGAGATCATGTTCGTCGGTCGCCGGCCTCATCTTGATCTCTTTCGTTCGAACGACCACCTGATGTTTCTTCGCCTCGTGCCGCTTTTTCGCCTGATCATACTTATACTTCCCGTAATCCATTATCTTGCAGACAGGCGGCCTTGCCGTGGGCGAGATCTCGACCAGGTCCAATCCCACCTCCTCCGCCCTCTTCAATGCCTCCGACGTGATGAACACGCCCAACTGTTCTCCGTCTGCGCCTATCAGTCGGACCTCGGGAACGCGTATGCGGCGGTTGATGCGCAGGTCGTTTCGCCTGGCCCCATCTCTTGGTTCGATAAAGCACCTCCTTTTAAAACAGCGCTAAAGTGCAGAAGTCTGGAGTGCCGGGGTCATTGATACTAACTGACTTCTACACTCCTACACTTCTACACTTAAGACTTATCTCCTATATCCTTTGTGATCATTTCTATGAACCTATCAACCGGCATCTGGCCCAAGTCGCCCTTCTTGCGAGAACGGACGGCGACCAAGTTCGCCGCCGCTTCCTTGGCGCCGATCACAAGCATATACGGGGTTTTTTGCAGTTCGGCCTCGCGGATCTTCAAGCCCAGCTTCTCGTTCCTGTCGTCGAGCTCGGCACGGACACCGCTTGCCTTAAGATCATTCCGTATCTTTTTTGCGAACGGGATCTGATCGTCGGTAATCGTGAGAAGGGTCGCCTGAACGGGCGCGAGCCAAACGGGAAAATCGCCGGCATAATGCTCGACCAGAACGCCGAAGAAACGCTCCAAGCTCCCCAGAAGAGCGCGATGCACCATGAACGGTCTGTGCTTCTGTCCATCGGCGCCGATATAGCTCATATCGAAACGCTCCGGCAGATTAAAATCAAATTGAATGGTGGTCATCTGCCACTCGCGGCCGAGCGCGTCCTTCACCTTGAGATCTATCTTCGGCCCGTAGAACGCCCCGCCTCCCTGATCGAGTTCGTAGTCCATTTTTTCCGCCGTGGCGGCGTTCTTCAGGGCAGTGATTGCCTTCTCCCACCTTTCCGGCTCTCCCACCGCCTTTTCGGGGCGCGTCGCGAGATACGCCTTGATGTTGGTGAAGCCGAACGACTTCCACATGAACAAGGAAAAGCGGAGGACTTCGCGGATCTCGTCCTCTATCTGTTCCGGCGTGCAGATGATGTGCGCATCGTCCTGCGTGAAACCGCGCACGCGCAAAAGACCGTGCAGCACGCCGCTCTTTTCATAGCGGTAAACGGTGCCCAGTTCCGCCCACCTTAGCGGGAGATCGCGGTAAGAACGCATCCGCGACTTATAGACCATGATGTGGAACGGACAGTTCATCGGCTTGATGAAATAATCGTTCCCATCGATGTCCATGGGCGAATACATGCTGTCTCTGTAGAAATCCAAGTGGCCCGACGTCTCCCACAAGGTCTTGCGGCCGATGTGCGGCGTATAGAGGATATCGTATCCGTTGCGATAATGCTCCTGCTTCCAGAAGGTCTCTATCGCGTCGCGTATCCGTCCGCCCTTCGGATGCCAGAGTATGAGCCCGGCGCCGTACTCGTCCATCGTGGAGAAAAGGTCCAGCGCGGTTCCAAGCTTTCGATGATCGCGTTTGGCCGCCTCCTCAAGCATTGAAAGATAGTCTTCGAGCTCCTTCTTTGAAAGGAACGCGGTCCCGTAGATGCGGTTCAGCTGCGGGTTCTTCTCGTCGCCGCGCCAGTAGGCGCCTGCCACTTTCAAGAGCTTGAACGCCTTGACGTCCCTCGTATTCGAAACGTGCGGGCCGCGGCAGAGATCGACAAAGTCGCCGTGCCTGTATATCGTGACCGTATCGCTGTTGAGCTCATCGATGAGCTCGAGCTTGTATTTCTCGCCCATCTTTTCGAATATCTCCCTTGCCTCCTTCTTCGGAACTTCTCTTCGCTCGAACGGAATCGCTGCGGCGATAATGTTCTTCATCTCCGCTTCTATCTTTGAGAGATCCTCCGTGGAGAATCCTTTGGGATAATCGAAATCGTAGTAGAATCCGTCCTCGATGGCCGGTCCTATGGCAAGCTTCACGCCGGGAAAAAGGCGCTTCACCGCATCGGCCATAACGTGGGCGGCCGAATGCCGCAGAGTTTCAAGCTTCAATAGATTTTCGTCGCCCTTTTCGGTCATAATCAAAGTGTCGAAGCGTTTATGCGTAGAAGTGTAGGAGTCGGACTTGAACACTCCTACACTTCTACACTTTGTACTATCTTTGTGGGCCTTACTGGATTCGAACCAGTGACCCCTTCCATGTCAAGGAAGTACTCTAGCCAACTGAGCTAAAGGCCCGATAAAATCGCTTAACTTTCAAAAAACCTTCGATCCGTTTTAAAAAACATGACGGCCCTAGAATGTCAAGCCATTTGATTTCTAAATAAAAAACCCACAGCCATTAAAGCTGTGGATTAATTTATTGCGTCAACCCAATTGTCTTAAAACGCCTTTTTCAGGAATTCGTTGATCGCCCCCTTAGCTACATTACCGACCAGTTGTCCTAAATTCTGTCCGTTTTTAAATAGATAGATGGTCGGGATCGAGCGGATTCCGAACTTCGCCGCAACACCCGGGTTGTCATCCACGTTGATCTTGCAAACCTTCACCCTGCCCGCCTGTTCATCGGCAACAGACTCTATCGTGGGGCCAAGTGCCTGGCAGGGCCCGCACCAAGCCGCCCAGAAATCCACCAGAACCGGAACGTTTGACTGGATCACTTCAGTTTCAAATGTCTGGTCCGTCACCTCATAAACATTTTTCCCGGCCATGATTGAACCTCCCTAGCGATGAGTTGGTATGCGAATCTCATAATTGCAAAAGCGGCAACATGTCAAAGTTTTTTTCATTCGAACTTCTGCACTAGAACATGAACCGGCGGCGGCTGATGTTCTGAAGTATGCCTAAGGCCATGAGAACCGCGATGACGGACGAACCGCCGTAGCTCATGAGCGGCAAGGTAACGCCGGTCAAGGGCATCAGCCCCAAGACCCCGCCCAGATTGATGACCAGCTGCCAGAAGAGCATTGAGACGATCCCTATCGCAAGAAAAATTCCGAACCGCTCGCGCGCCTTGGCGGCGATCTCCACTCCCATCAGGAGCATGGCACCCATGAGCCCCAAGAGCACGACGCTCCCGACAAAACCCCATTCCTCCGCAAAAACGGGGAAGATGAAGTCGGTGTGCCTCTCCGGAAGATAGCGGAGCTTGTTGATGTTGCCCCTAAGGTAACCCTTTCCAAATATCTTTCCGGAACCGACCGCGATCTTCGACTGCATGAGGTGATATCCGCTGCCGCGCACATCCGTCTCCGGATGCATGAAAGTGAATATGCGGGTGCGCTGGTAATCCTTGAGGCCGAACTGATAGATAGCCCCCGCAGCGACTATTCCGACCACGAGCAGAAGAACTATCGTGCCCCACCTGATTTTCGCGAACATGGCAAGCGAAGAGAAAATGAGGATGAGGAACAGGGACGAACCCATGTCGCCCTGAAGCACGATAAGGGCGAACGGTATGAGCATGAGCAGCGCCGGTTTGAACATGTCCTTGAGCGTGAACCCTTCAGGATTGGGATGATCGCTGTAGTATTTGGCGGCTATGAATATGAAGGCGATCTTGGCGAACTCCGCCGGTTGCATCGAAAAGCCGCCGAACTGTATCCACCCGGAGGTCCCCCTCACAACCTTTCCGAAAAAGAGGGACGCCAGAAGCAGGATGTTGACGGCCACGTAAATGTACACGGCGGTACGGTGAAATATCCTGTAGTCGATGAAGGAGACAACGAACATCATGAGAAGGCCTATGCCCATCCATAGTAGTTGCGACCAGAACAGGGCCATCGTGCCGCCCTCCCCCCAGAAATAAACGGCGCTGTAGAGGTTGATGAGCCCCACTACGACCAGCGCTATAGTAACGCCGAAGAAGGCCCAGTTGAAGTTCTCAAATCTTTTTTCCATATCTTACTGCTTCCCCTCTGCATCGAAATATTTCTGCATCATCGCTCCGACGATCGGGGCGGCGGCCGATGCACCGAAACCTCCGTGTTCCACGACCGCCGCGGCGGCGATCTGCGGGTCTTCCGCAGGCGCGAATCCTATGAACCAAGCGTGGTCCCTGCACTTCTCCCCAAAACATGCGACCTTGCTGTCGAGCTGCACCACCTGCGCCGTACCTGTCTTCCCGCCCATCTTAATGGGATAGGTGCTAAGGCGGTGTGCGGTACCGCCCGGCTCCCCCACGACGCCTACCATCGCTTCACGCACCAACCGCAGCACCTCCTTGTCTATGGGGATGTTTTTCTCCTCCTCCGACCTCTCCGGCGGCTTCCATTCATATGTCTGCTCGCCCATGGCATCGTAGGCCGCCCCTACCATGTGCGGATG
>DYJF01000002.1 GCA_020723205.1 Bdellovibrio sp. | reverse complement strand
CCCGAAGTCAGATGACGGCCTAGCGAGACACGGGGGTCCCGAAAGCCGGCAGCACATAGAGGCGTTGACTTTATATGCAGCGGGACTATGATTTCGACATGAAGATACATTATATACTCATTGCGTGCGTGCTCGTTGCGTCCTGCTCTAAGCCGGCCGACTTCACAGAACAGCGCAAAGCGATGGTCGAACAGCAGATACTCTGGCGCGGCGTCAAGGACAGGCGAGTCCTGGACGCGTTTCTCACGGTCCCCCGCGAAGAATTCGTGCTGCCCCAATACCGCGACAAATCCTATGCCGATATCGAAGTGCCCATAGGGCTCGAGCAGACGCTTGACCGTCCCTATGAGGACGCATTCATAGTGCAAGCGCTGAAGCTCACGCCCTCCGACAGCGTTTTTGAAGTGGGGACCGGCGGCGGCTATCTCACGGCTATCCTGTCGAAGCTCGCAGCCCAAGTCTACACTATAGATATAGTTCCGGAGCTCGCCGACTCCGCCAAGGCCAGATTTGAGAAACTGGGCTATGAGAATATCGCGGTCAAGGCGGGTGACGGTTACGCCGGCTGGGACGAGCACGCCCCTTTCAACGCTATCGTCTTCACCTGCAGCCCGCCGGAGATACCGAAGCCGCTGATCGAGCAGCTGGCCGAGAACGGCCGGATGGTGCTGCCGCTCGGCGGGGAAGAAAAATTTCAGGAGCTTCTGCTCTACACGAAGAAGAACGGCAAACTTGAAGGCCCCGTACGGATCGCCGCTGTGACGTTCGTTCCGATGAAAGGTAAGGTTCTCGAAAAATGAGGGGTGTTTACCCTCCTTTTTGCTGTTTGAGGCGATAGACGTGGACAAGGATTTCCGCGACCGCAGCGTAGATCTCCTCGGGTATCTCGTCTCCTATATCCATCTCGATCAACGTCCATGCGAGCGGAGGGTTGGGCACGATCGGGATGCCGAACTCCTCCGCGAGCTCCCGTATCATGTCCGCAAAAAGCCGTTGCCCCTTGGCGGATATCTGCGGAGCGACCATCTCCTTATCGTCATATTTTACGGCTACCGCAAGCTCAGTCGGGTTCGTTATCACAACATCGGAGATCCTCACCTGTTCGCGGACGTCGCTCATCGCAAGCTCGCGGTGAAGATGTTTCCTCGCCGATTTGATGAGAGGGTCCCCCTCATCCTGCTTATATTCCCTCTTGACTTCTTCCTTGGTCATTCGCAGCTGTTTCTTATATTGCCACCTCTGCACGGCGAAATCTATGAGGGCGATGGCTATGAAAACGACGAAGACCTTCGCAAGAAAAGTCGCAACGATATGGGAGCCGACCTGCATCGACTTTTCCGGCGTCGAAGTGACTGTCAGCACGACCTCGCGTAAGCTGTCGGATATCACGAGATAGGCGATCCAGAAGATGACGACCATCTTGGCGATGTTCTTGAGGAGCTCGATAAAGGTCGTCACCTTGAACATGTTCTTCAGGTTCTCGATCGCATTGAGGCGCTTCATCTGCGGCTTCATAGGTTCGCCCGAAAAAACCGGCCCTATCTGGAAAAAACCGATAGCGATAGCCACCAGCGAGATCGCGCCGAGAAAGGGCAGGACAATCTTGAGATAGCTAAGGAAGGTCTGACGGCCCATCAGGAATATCAGCTCGTTCGTCAGATCCTTTCTCGAGACGAGGTCGAAGTGGGACTGGAGCAGCGTGCGAAACTGCTCACCCATATAGCCGCGCATGAAAATGATGATCGCGAACGCGGCTATGAGGATAACGATAGTGTTCAGATCGCGCGAGCGGGCCACCTGTCCCTTCTTCCGCGCGTCCCTCAAGCGTTTTGGGGTTGCTTCCTCTGATTTTTCCTGGCCGCCCTCTTCCGGCATGATGGAGGGAAATTAGCAATTCCCGAAGAGAAACGCAATGCTCCATTTTCTTGATTTTCTTAGGGAAAGCGGTTAACGTCCGCTGAGATGTCTCCAGACGAAAAACCTAAGGCGAACATCGGCCAGTACTATCTCATGGAAAAGATCGCCCAGGGGGGCATGGCCGAGATATTCAAAGGGCTTTCCTACGATCTCCACGGGCTCAAAAAGACCGTTGTCATAAAAAAGATCCTGCCCCACATCGCCGCATCGAAGGAGTTCATCGATTCGCTTATAGACGAGGCGAAGATAGCGGTCACCCTCTCCCACGGCAACATCGCGCAGACCTACGATCTGGGAAAGGTGGGCAGCGACTACTTCATGGTGATGGAATATGTCGAAGGCAGGTCGCTCTCACTCATACACAAAAGATGTCTCGCAGCGGGCGATCTGATCCCCATCGCCTATCTTTGCCACTTCATGTGCGAAGTCCTATCCGGCCTCGATTACATGCACAGACGCACGGAAGAGAACGGAAGACCGCTGCATATCGTGCACCGCGACATCTCCCCCCAGAACCTCATGGTCACATATTCAGGCACGGTAAAGATAATCGACTTTGGAATAGCCAAGGCGGCAATCAAGATGGGCTCCACCGATTCGGGGATACTCAAAGGGAAGTTCTCCTATATGTCTCCCGAGCAGGCAAGGGGCGATTCCATAGACCACAGGAGCGACATATTCTCCCTTGGCATCATCTTTCACGAAATGTTGACGGGAAAGCGCCTCTTCAAGACCGACGATACGCGCGAAACGCTTAGGAACGTCAGGCGCGCAAAGGTTGAGCCGCCTTCCTCCTTCAGGGGAGACGTCACCGACGAGCTGGACCGGATCGTCATGAAGGCGCTGGCGAAGGATCGCCGCCACCGTTACGCATTCGCCTCCGACATGCGCGACGATCTTACGAAACTTTTGTCCACGACGGCGCCGGATTTCAACCCCGCCGACGCCGGCGATTTTGTGCGCGAACTGTTCAAAGAGGACATAGCCAAGGCGTCGGAAGAAGAGGAGATCAAGACCCCGGCGATGATCATCGATCACACGTCATCCGCGCTGACCGACGAGAGCCAGTTTGAGCCGACGACACATGCAAGGGCACCGCTCGACATGAAGGAATTCTTTCTCGAAGAGGAAGAGGCGCCCGAAGAGACGGAAGGCCCCGAAAGCCCCCTGCCCGAGCTTGCGGTTGTCGAAGAGGTCTCCAGCGCAAAAGGAAAGCGCCCCCCTTCGTGGATCAAGAGACATATCGGCACTGTGTTCGTATTGCTGGGGATATTCTTCCTTGTGGTTTCGATCGTCTCATCCTTCCGGCTTTGGAAAGGCGCTCCCGAGGACGCCGCTTCAGGAAAAGCTGAAATAATGATCACGACCGAACCTGCGGACGCAAGGGTCAAGATCGACGGAAAGCTCATCGGTGCGGGCTCTCCCGTGACCTTACACGACATCGCCGTTGATAAGGAGCACGAGATCACCGTGGAGCGCGACGGCTATTTTCCCCATACGGAGACGATCGATCTGGATCAGGGCGAGTTCAGGAGCATGGATATTCGCCTGACCAAAGCAGCCAGCACAAAGGGCGCCGTTCTCGTGAGCTCTACGCCTCCGGGCGCCACGGTCTATCTGGACGACGTTGAAACTCCGCACCGCACGCCGGCCGCGATCAAGGACATCGAGACCGGAAAGCGCCACACAATAGGCCTCTTTCTCAAGGGCCACAGTTTCTGGAGCCGCGAATTCAAGGCGAACGAGGGCGAGACGCACAACTTCGACGTCCAGCTTGCCCCCGACTACGGCTCCGTCTCCATAGACTCCTCTCCCAACGGCGCACTCGTCATGTTGAACGACGTGCCTTCAGGACAGACGCCCTTCACGATGGACGGCCTCGAACCGCAAAAGATCTATCGCGTCGAGGTCTGGCTCGAAGGTTACGAGCCGCATAACGAAGAGATACAGATCGAGTCCGGAAAAAAGAAAGAGATCCACGTCACGCTGAAAAAGGCACCGGCAGTACCCCATCCGCAGCCCCCTGCCCCACAGGAGATGCCGCCCCCCATGCCGCCCGCCAATCCGTAGATGTACACAATTTTTCTTGCTTTTTTGGCTCCAAATTATACGAAAGAGCGGACATGAACGACAAAAAACACGACGACGAGGTTGTTGATAAGACGGTAATAACCTCCATAGAAAAACTTGATGAGATAATCGACCGGAGGGCGTACATCCTCTTCCTTTCGGGACCTCTTCAGGGCAAACTCTATTGTCTGGAGAAGAAGAACACTATCGTGGGCCGTGCCGACGACGTGGACATCAACATCAACGACTCGCGCATCTCGCGCCATCACTTCCGCATAGACGTGGTGGAGGGCGATGCGGTCATCGAGGACATGGGTTCGACCAACGGCACCTACGTCAACGGGGAACGCGTCAAGAGCCACACCCTCAAGGACGGCGACAAGATCCAAATATCGTCGTCCACCGTCATCAAGTTCGCCTACGGCGACAAAGGCGAACGCATGTTCCACGACGAGTTCTATAACATGGCGAACTTCGACGCGGTGACCGGCATCTACAACAAGCATTCTTTCATAAAGCGCCTCGACGAGGAGTTCAGTCTCTCCAAAAGGTCCGGGCATTCCCTTTCGCTTCTGATGCTCGACATCGACCATTTCAAAAAGGTCAACGACACCTACGGACACATTGCGGGCGATTTTATGCTGGCGCACATAGCGAAGAAGGTAGGCGTCACGATACGGAACGAGGACATTCTGGCAAAATACGGCGGCGAGGAGTTCGTGGTGATTCTGCGGGGGATCGACAGCGAAGGCGCCGTACAGCTCGCCGAACGGATCAGGGCGGCCGTGGAGGGATCTCCCCTGCAGTTCGAGGGCCACACTATCTCAAAGACCATATCCATCGGCGTCGCGACCTTGAACAACCAGAACTTCGATTCGCCGCAGGCGTTCATAGACGCGGCGGACAAACAGCTTTACCTGGCCAAAGAGAACGGACGCAATCAGGTCAGGGCGGAAGGTTATCCAAAGTAGACCCGAGACCTGAGACATGAGACCTTAGACCTGTGATGGAAATTTCGAACCATGGCCACAATACTGGACGGGAAAAAAATTTCTCAAGAGATAAAACGGGTCCTCGCGGATGAAGTAAGACTTCTCAAAGAAGATAACATCGTTCCGGGATTAGCCGTTGTACTGGTCGGAGAGAATCCTGCGTCGCGGGTCTACGTCAGAAACAAGCGGAAGAGTTGCGCCGAGGTCGGAATACGCGGTTTTGATCACAATCTCTCTGAAGCGACGCCGCAAAACGAACTTGAGGCGTTGATCGACAAGCTCAACGGCGACGCAAACGTACACGGGATATTGGTGCAGCTTCCCCTGCCGTCCCACATAGACGAGGCATCGATACTTTTGAGGATCGATCCGGCCAAGGACGTCGACGGCTTTCATCCAGTCAACATGGGACTCCTGGTATCGGGCCTTCCCGGATTCAGGCCATGCACGCCTTCCGGAATCATGACGATGCTCGATTCCATCGGTTACAATCTTTCGGGAAAACATGCCGTCGTCGTCGGCAGGAGCAAGATAGTCGGAAAACCGGCGGCCTTGATGCTCCTTGAGCGTCACGCCACCGTCACCATCTGCCATTCGAGAACCGAGGATCTGCCGGGCATCGTTCGTTCCGCGGACGTGGTCGTGGCGGCCGTCGGCAGGCCGCAGTTCATAAAGGGAGACTGGATAAAACCGGGCGCCGTCGTCATCGACGTCGGCATCAACAGGACCGGCGACGGCCAGCTTGTTGGCGATGTGGATTTCGAAGGGGCCGTAAAGAACGCATATGCCATAACACCCGTCCCGGGCGGCGTTGGGCCGATGACGATCGCGATGCTGTTGAAGAACACGGTTGATGCAGCCAAAAAACACAGAAGTGCGGGGACGTAGAAGCCGGGGAAAGGATACAAAGATGGCAAGACGAACGCCGCTTTACGAAGAGCATGTCCGCCTTGGCGGAAAGATGGTCGAGTTCGGCGGATGGGACATGCCGGTCATGTACACCGGCATAATCGAAGAGCACAACGCGGTGAGGAAGAACGCGGGCCTCTTCGACGTCTCGCACATGGGCGAGATCGAGTTCACGGGGCCGGGCGCCCTTGAATGCATAAATCACTTGACCGTCAACGACGCATCCACGCTCGCCGACGGGCAGGCGCAGTATTCCATCCTGCTCAACGAGGGCGGAACGGTCGTCGATGACATCATCGTCTACCGCTTCGGCGACGAACGCTTCATGTTCGTCGTGAACGCATCCAACATCGATAAGGACTTCAACTGGATCGGCTCACATAAAAAGGGAAACGTTAAGATCGGGGACAGGAGCGACGACTTCGCGCTCATCGCCTTTCAGGGACCGAAGGCCGCCTCTATTCTCAAAACTTTGACCGATGCGACTATCGACGACATAAAGACGTTTCACTTTGCGGAAGGCGGCTTCGCGAACCGCGACACGTGCATATTCGCGAGGACCGGCTACACCGGCGAGGACGGTTTTGAGATATTTTCGTCGCCCAAGGCCGCGCCGGCCGTCTGGCAGGCGATACTCGAGAAAGGAAAGCCGCAGGGAGTGATGCCCGCGGGACTGGGCGCCCGCGACACGCTGCGAATGGAGATGAAATATTCCCTTTACGGGCACGAGATCACCGACAAAACAAATCCGCTGGAGGCGGGCCTGGGCTGGGTCGTCAAGCTCGATAAGACATGCGACTTCATCGGAAAGGAGGCGCTTCTCAAGGCGAAGAAGGACGGCCTCACGCGAAAGTGCGTCGGCTTCAAGATGATAGACAAGGGAATACCCAGAGGCGAGTGCGACATTTACGACGGGGACAAGAAGGTGGGTTTCGTGACGAGCGGCACCATGTCCCCTTCCCTCATGCAACCCATCGGCATCGGCTACGTTCCGACGGCGTTGGCTGCCGAAGGGACCAAATTTTTCATTGACATTCGCGGGTCGCGTAGGCAGGCAATAGTCGTTAAAACACCGTTCTACAAACGTTAGGAGGCGCCATGGAATTTCCTGACAATCTTTTTTACACGAAGGACCATGAATGGGTGGCCGTCGAAGGCAAGGTCGCGACGATAGGCGTAACCGATTACGCCCAAACGCAGCTGGGCGACATCGTCTACGTCGACCTCCCCTCCCTCGGTGCGGAGTTCAAGGCGGAAGACACGTTCGGCGTAGTGGAATCGGTCAAATCGGTCTCCGACTGCTACGCGCCGGTATCGGGAAAAGTCGTCGAGATAAACGAGGACCTCTCCGAGAACCCTGCGATGCTCAACGAGGATTGCTACGGCGACGGCTGGCTGCTGAAGATCGAAATGAAGAACGCGGAAGAAGTGAAAAAACTCATGAAGGCGACCGAATATACGGCCTTAGTCAAAGAGGAAGGCGCCTGATCCCATGCGCTATCTTCCGCACACGAACGAAGAGATAAGGGAGATGCTGCGAACGATCGGCGCGGCCGATATTGAGGACCTCTTCGCATCCATTCCCGGGGATCTCAAGTCCGCGGAACAGCTCGATCTGGGCCCTCCCCTTCCGGAGCCGGCGTTGCTCGGCCACTTAAACGATCTCTGTAAGAATAACAGGAGCGCACAAGAGGCGGTCTCTTTCCTCGGCGCAGGGGCGTACAACCACTTCATACCGAGTGCCGTCTCCGAGATCGCGTCCCGCGCGGAGTTCGTAACACCTTACACGCCGTATCAGCCGGAGATAAGCCAGGGCACACTGCAGACGATGTTCGAATATCAAACGATCATGTGCCGACTCTTCGGGATGGACGTATCTAACGCTTCCAACTACGACGCCGCGACCTCCGTCTCCGAAGCGTCGCTTCTCGCAAGGCGCGTCGGAAAAAAGAGAAGGACAATCTGCATACCCGACAATCTGCATCCGGAATACAGAGAGGTAGTCTATACGGTTCTTGGGCACGACGACACGAACCTCAAGACATTGCCCTCCGAGAACGGCCTCTTCAACCGCTCCGCCTTGAAGGACGCCCTCAACGACGACCTTGCGGGCGTGGTCGTGGGGTTTCCAAACTTTTTCGGCATTGCGGAGGACTTTAAAGACGTGACCGACATGGTCCACAAGGCGGGCGGCATAGTCGTCGCAGCCGTTCAGGAGCCGCTCTCACTCGCCCTTCTCTCTCCTCCCGGCGCATGGGGCGCCGATATAGCGGTGGGCGAGGGCATATCGTTCGGACTGCCGGTAAGTTTCGGAGGACCGACGCTGGGCATCTTTACGGCAAAACAGCAGTTCCTGCGCAACATGCCGGGGAGGATATGCGGCGAGACGAAGGATTCGAAGGGACGGCGCGGCTACGTGCTCACCATGTCGACGCGCGAGCAGCACATAAGACGCGAGAAGGCGACATCGAACATCTGCTCCAATCAGGCGCTGTGCGCAGCGACCGCGGCAATATACCTCTCGCTGCTCGGCAAGAACGGCCTGGTTGAGCTCGCAAAACTGAATTTTGACAGGTCCGAGTACGCGAAGAGGCGCCTGACCGCCTTGAACGGTGTCAAGCTCAAGTTCGACGCGCCGACGTTCAACGAGTTCGTGCTTGAGCTGCCCCGCCCTTCCGACGCTGTCCTTAAGGCGCTGGCGCAGAAGGGCATCTTCGGCGGCGTGGACCTCGGAAGATGGTATCCCGCTCTCAAGAACTGCATGTTGGTCTGTGTGACTGAAATGAATTCGAAAGACGACATCGATCATTTCATAAAGACGATGGAAGAAATATTAAAATGAATTTTTCAGACACATACACAAGCTGCGGCCCCCAAAATGAGGAACCGACTGTTTTTGAACAGAGTGTCGCCGGAAGGCGGGGGTTCGCCTTCGGTTCGCCGGATGTGCCCGCTTCCGATCCCAAAGATACTTTCGGACCCGTTTTCAGGACCGCGCTTGCGGAACTTCCCGAGCTCTCCGAAGTCGACGTCGCAAGACACTTCACGCGCCTCTCGACGCTCAACTATAGCAAGGACATAGGCCTCTATCCCTTGGGATCCTGCACGATGAAGTACAACCCCAAGGTGGCCAACAAAGCCGCCTCACTGGCCGGTTTTGCGCAGACGCATCCGTATCAGGACGTCTCCACGATCCAAGGGAACTTAGCCCTGCTCCACACGTTGCAGAACGATCTGGCAAAAATCTGTGGTATGGATGCGGTGACACTTTGGCCCGCGGCCGGCTCGCACGGAGAGCTCACCGGCATCCTCATGATCAGGGCCTATCACACTTCCAAGGGCAACCCCCGAAAGAAGATCCTGATCCCCGATAGCGCGCACGGTACGAACCCCGCGTCGGCGGCTATCTGCGACTACGAGGTTGTGCAGATCAAGTCCGACGGCTGCGGGCTCGTCGATCCGGCCGAAGTTGAAAAACATATGGACGCCGACGTCGCGGCGATCATGGTCACCAATCCCAATACGCTCGGGATCTTCGAAAAAGATTTCAAGAAAGTTGCTGATATCGTTCACTCCAAGGGCGGACTCGTTTACTGCGACGGCGCGAACTTAAACGCGCTCATGGGATACGTGAAGATGGGCCGGATCGGCTGCGACGTCATGCACATGAACCTGCACAAGACGTTCGCCACTCCGCACGGCGGCGGCGGACCGGGTGCCGGTCCCGTCGGCGTAAATATGGCCCTCGAACCCTTTCTCCCTACGCCTGTTATCGTGAAACGGGGGGACAAATACTCTCTGGAAGAAAAACGACCACTATCTATCGGCCGCGTAAGGTCATTCTTCGGGAATTTCGGCGTGCTGGTCAGGGCATACGCATACATCAGAGAGATGGGCGGCGAAGGCCTTACCGCCGCAACGCGTCTCGCCGTGCTGAACGCCAACTACGTGAAGGCGCGCCTCAAGGGCGCATATGATCTCCCGTACGACTGTCCCGTCCTGCACGAATGTGTTTTTTCCGACGCGATACAGAACAAGACCGGAGTTAAGACCATCGACATCGCAAAGCGCCTTATGGACTACGGCTTCCATCCGCCGACCGTATATTTCCCTCTCATAGTCCACGGGGCGATCATGATTGAGCCGACGGAGACGGAGAGCAAGGGGCTTCTGGACCGCTTCTGCGACGCAATGCTTGAGATCGCAAAAGAGGCGAAGGAAACGCCTGAGATCGTCCGGAATGCGCCGCATAAGGCCTTTAGAACGCGTCTGGACGAGGTCGGCGCGGCCCGCGAACCTTGCCTGAAGGCCTGAACTTTTTAAGCAACTTTTCCGGCGAACAAGCGAAAAACAGTCAGGGTAAGAAATGGATCCTCTTTGCGCACATCTCGTTTCGCAAGATCCCGATGAGGCCCTCCTTTGCGACCATCTGTTGATGTCCGGCACGATGTCCGCCGCTGATATGGATACCGGCGCGGCGTTCGTCAATTTTTCCGGTTCTGCGCCCTATCTTGACACTCTTCCCGACACCGCAGGCAACGGCATCATGGAGCGACAAGAGATTCGCTCGGCGGTCGTATCCGCACTTGAGGAGGAAGAATCGAGGGCGTTTCAAACCTCTTCGTTCACCGCAGAGTCGTTTCCCTTCTCCAACTTCGTGTCGCAGAACACTTCCATAAGGGTGCCTTGGCTTCTTTCCACCTCACTGACCGGTCAAAACCTCTCTCTTATGTCGGAACTTTCATCGGACGTGAGTTCGATCAAAAACAAATTGATAAGCGACGGCCATTCACTGAACACGGTCGCCGGCCGGCGCGCCCTTGCACAGTCCCTCATCGGCCTCATCATGGACGCCGATAAACTTGGCGTAAAGAACGTGCCTCTTGCATCGCAGGAGTGGACTACCCTTGAAGTGCTGACCGTATCCCATGAAGCGGATTGTTCGGAGTTCTCTATGCTCTTCTATGAGCTCTGCAGGATAGCCGGGCTTGACGCCCGAATGATAGAGGAGACTGTCGACGATAACGGGTTCAACTCCTCACATATGATGATAGCCCTGCGGCTCGATCCAAACGACGCTGACGATATAACGTTCGTGGACCTGACGAGGACGGACGCCATACGATCCGCCCCGCCGGTGCAGTGGGTACCCCTGCCGGATATAAGCGTGATCGCATATTATCACATGAACCTGGGGCTCAAGCCGCCGCAGAATGTCGTCTCAAGCGGCGCGCAAGCGCGATTCGATTTCGTTCTCGGTCAATACGAGACGGCGCAGGATTACGATCCCAATTTGCCGCTCGTATATATAAATATCGGGAAACTGTACAGGCGCGCGCTTGAGAACGACCTCGCCGATCATTACTTTAACATGGCCTACGCGCTCGATCCGTTATAGCCCGCCCTTCACTCCGCCGCCGGCTCTTCCTGTGGGATGTGCACCCAATAGGATTCGTCTCCGACTTTTCTTAAGAAAAAATCCCTTCCGTTCAGAGTACGCATCATCTGAAGGTTGTCAGGCACCTGTGACGCCGGATAGGCCGAATATGCCCTGTATCCGGTCATCGATGAGTTGCCATCCATCAGCATCTGGCTTCCCTGCTCGACCTTCATCGGATCAAGATACAGTATGACCAATGAAGGCATCTGCTGCGCTCCCGCCACCGGCTGACCTGCCGCAGACGTTTCAAGGCAGACGTGCGCGGCGCCTTCGCAGTATTCGTCCTCCGTTATCAAGCTGCCCAGAGACACATACTGCACGGTCCCCGTTACCGCATCCGTGTATCTCACGACATAGAACGCGGGCGGCATTTCAATATCACTTTCCCTCAACTTGAACGTACGCGGCTCGAACCCGTGAACGTCGTGAAGGAATGTCTCCTCACTATCGGGCAGCGCGAAGAACTTCTCGTCCGTTATCCGAAGAACTTGGGCATCCGAAGGTATCTGGCCGGGTGATACGCCCACCCTGCTCATGTCAACCCCCGTGATGTCACTTACAGTGACGGGACCGGCACCGATGCCATGCTTGTTGACCGAGGCTACGAGAGGCCGCTGCACCCCCTCAACCTCGACGAACGACTCCATTATGGTGTTAAGTGGCCTTATCTCCGGACTCATATTGTCCCTCCTTTCCATAAATCCACACTATGAAATGAGCAATTTGCGTACCAATCCGCGCATTTCAATTCATCGTGATAACTATTCGATATTTAAAGATTATTGACTTGCGATCTTAGCGAGTTCTCTTAATAGCGGGTAAAATAGAGGGAATTCGGTCAAAAAAATGACTTAAGCGTTACAGATAGACCGTGAAGGTCCAGCTCATCCGGAGCATCCCGTCGTCTTCCAGAAATCTGTCGGGCGGGCTGGCGAAGGGCGCTGATGCGCGTATCGTGCGCAGGGCCTCGTTGTCGTAGCTGGGAACTCCAGAGGCGTTGAGCACAAAAAGCTCCTTCAAATTTCCGTCATTGTCAACGCTCACGGCCATCACGACCTCGACCGATCCGCGCGTAACCCTATTCGCTGAAAAATAACTGCGAAGCGGCGGGCCGGGATTGAAGGTCATCTTGAACTGGCGCTTCATGCGAACGAAATATTCGACGTCGGGATATTTGAGAACGTTGAGATAGGTGTGTCCGCCTATCTTATAATCGGGATAATAATCCTGAAGGGCGGCGGAACCGCCTATCTCAAAGCCCTTCTTCTCCCCCATATCGGGCGCCTTCGATGCGAAAAGCTTTCTGTCGATATTATACAAAGACGTCGTGCGTCGTGTGTCGTTCGTCGTTCGTTTTTTCTCGACGCTCGAGGATCTCCGGTCCCTGGTCTCCGGCCTCTTCTCCCCTTGCGCCGTGCGCCCTGCGCCCTGTGTCTTTTTCGATATCGCGACCGTCTCTTGGGCGACGCTGCTGTCATACATGCCCATGAACCTCGCCTTTTCCGGCCTCCTCTCGACGACCGGCTTGTCTATGTCGGCTATCGCGAAGGGCGTCGTTTTCTCCATCACCGGGAACACCTCGACCATCTTCTCTTTCCACGACGGCGATTCGGTCTGGGATGGAATGAACGCGACCAGAAGAATATGGATCAGGAGCGACGCTATAAAATAGGGCAGCAGCGACGGACGTTCGTCTTCGTGGATATGCATAACTTCACCATCCCTCGGAGATCATTCTGCAGGGAAGCGGCCTTCCCAATAGGTGCTGAACGTAACCCGCAAGGATGCCCTGTATGGTCCTGCCGTCGGATTCGTTCAGGAGAGCCCCGTCGCCGGACGAGAGGCGCCTCATCCCTTCAAGCGCCTGATCGCGAAGGTCCATGCGGCGCGCGCTGGGTCTTACGCATTTTTTACAGATAACCCCGCCGTGGTCCATTGAAAACGACCAGACGGTTCCTGCCTCGCCGCCGCAGGTCATGCATCTCTCGAGTGAGGGCCCGTAGCCGACCAGCGACAGCCACTTGAGCTCGAACGCTATGATCGAGGACACGTCCGGTTCCTGCCGCGAGAGAAATGTAATATAATCTTCCATGAGGTCGAACTTCTCCGGTGCCGACTGCCGCTCGGGAAGAAAAGCAAGCGCCAGTTCGATCGCGCGCGACATCGCCTTTATCCTGTCAAGCGAGAGCATCACGCCCACTGTCGGCGTGCTGATGATGGCGTCCTCGAGGCGAACCATGTTCGAAGCGGCTCTCGGGACATAACGAAGGTCCACGATGGAGCCCAATTCAAGAGAACCGCCGAAGCGCCTCTGCGAGACGCGCGCCGATTTGGCCATCCCGGAAAGGCGCCCCTCTTCCCGGCCGAAGAAGGTCACGACAAGGTCATTCTCCCCATACGGGATCTTCTTGAGTATTATAGCGCGCGTCGTTATGTGCATTATTCCACGTATCTCCCCATGATCGGTTTCAAACGCCTCTTCGTCTCGGCCGATATCTTCGCGCGGTCGGTAACGATGGCATTCGCGAGCGACGTTGCACAGGGGCAATTTCTTTCCGCGGTAAACTGCGGCAGGACGTCCCTTATGATCTTCTTGGCCGTGGCCACGTTCCTGTTCATGACCTCGACGACCCTCATCGCGTCAACGGCTTCCTCGCCCTGATGCCAGCAGTCGTAATCCGTCGAAAGCGCGACCGTAGCGTAGCATATTTCCGCCTCGCGAGCGAGCTTTGCCTCCTGATAATTGGTCATGCCGATGACGTCCACGTTCCACGACCTATAGACATTGGATTCCGCCCTTGACGAGAACATCGGGCCCTCAATGCAGACATACGTGCCGCCCTTATGGACCTTCGCTCCCACGTTTGAGGCCGATCTGGAAAGCCGTTCGAACATGGCGGGACAGACAGGGTCGGCAAATGAGACGTGCGCCACGATGCCGTCCTCGAAGAAGGTCTGATGACGAACCTTCGTCCTGTCTATGAACTGGTCGACTATAACTATGTCGCCCGGATGGATGTTCTCTTTCATGGAGCCCACCGCCGAGACAGAGATAATTCTTTCGACACCCAGCGACTTTAGGGCGTAGATGTTAGCGCGGAAGTTGATGGCATGCGGGGGGATAAAATGGCCCCTCCCATGGCGGGGCAAGAATGCCACGTCTTTACCCTCCAGAGTGCCCAACATAACGGCATCGCTGGGCCTGCCGTAAGGCGTCTCAACGGCCTTTTCCTCCTTTATCTCGAGTCCCTCCATCGCATACAAACCGCTCCCGCCGATGATACCGATCAGATTCTTTGCCATACTATTCTCCTTTTTCACCGCAAAGATGCGGAGTACGATGTTTACGAAGCCAGTTGCCCGCAGGCCGCCATGATGTCCTGCCCGCGACCGATGCGTATATTTGTCTGAATCCCTTTATTAGTCAAGTAGTTTTGCCACTCTTTTAAAGTTGTTTCATAAGGTGCTTTCAGGGTGGAACCGGGGAACGGATTGAACGGGATAAGGTTCACCTTCGCGTTGATCCCCGTCAGTAGCTTGGGCAGGCGCTTCATATCCTCTTCGGTATCATTTACGTCCCTTATCATGACGTACTCAAAGGTGACCCTGTGGCGAGAGCGTTTTGAATAATCGCGGCAAAATTTCGTTATGTCCGCCACGGAGAACCTCTTATTGACCGGCATGAGCTGGTCTCTCACTCCGTCCGTCGTCGCATTGAGAGATATAGCTATCTTGACGTCCAGCTGCTCCACAAATCGCTCCGCCTGCGAAACAAGCCCCGATGTGGAGACCGTTATGCGCCTCTTTGAAAGATTGAAGGCGCGCTCGTCGAGCAATATCTTCACCGCGTTCACGACCGCGTCGTAATTGACGAGCGGCTCTCCCATCCCCATGAGCACGATGTTCGTGAGGGGCCGGTCCGAAGACAGAAGCGACCTTTGCACCTCCAGCACCTGCCCCAATATCTCCCCTTGAGAAAGATCCCTCACGAAACCCATCTTCGCGGTCCTGCAAAAGGCGCAGCCCATGGCGCATCCCACTTCCGTGGAGATGCAAAGGGTCACACGCCCTCTTTCGGAGGGGATGAGCACCGATTCTATCCTGTTGCCGTCGGCAAGTTCGAAAAGAAACTTCTTTGTTCCGTCTTCCGCCGCCATGACATCTACCGGATTGAGGCGGCCGATGAAAAACTTCTCCCTTAGAACGCCCCGCGCCTCTTGCGGGAGGTTCGTCATCTCCTCAAAGGAGGTCGCGCGGGCCTTGTACAGCCAGCGGACAACTTGAGAGGCCGAATAGGCCTTCAGCCCCAAGGCCCCGAAGACCGCATGTAAGCGGTCCACAGGAATATCTGTGATGTCTTGTCTCATCCGAATATCGGCAGGTCCTTGAGTTCGGCCACGTTTTTGACCCTCAGGCAATTCGCTTCGGGATAACGGCCATCCCTGTCCACGAGGACCGGCAGGATGCCGGCAGCGCGCGCGCCTACGACGTCCGCTTCGAAAAGGTCGCCGACATGTACGGCTTCAGCAGGGGTGACGTTCAGGTCATCGAGCCCTTTTTTGAATATGCGGAGGTCGGGTTTTTGAAATCCCACCTCGTGCGAATCAAGCACCGTATCGAACGTCGTCTCAAGCCCGGCATGCGCTATCAGGCGCCTTATCTGTCCCTCCGCGTTCGAAATGACCCCCAACCGGAAACCGCGGTCCTTGAACCATATCAGAAGTTCCTTCGTGCCGTCCTCCAACCTTGCCCAGAAAAGATGGCGGAACGGATGGGTGGTGATCGCTTCTATCACGGGCGGTATCCTGTCCTCTTCGATCCCGATGGAGCGGAACCAGCGCTTATACGCCTCTTCAACCACCGCCTCGTGCGAAAGCCGCTGATCGAGCAGCGACCCCATTGACCTTCTTATTATCTGATGGGTCGCATCAAGTTCTTCGGAAGTGACATCAACTCCGAAGCGCTCCTCCAAAAGGCCCCGCAGGAAGTCGTAGTTGTAAAAAAAGAGCGTGTTCCCTACGTCAAAAAAGATCGCCTTGATCATTTATGAAATCCTCCAGCAGATTAAGATCGTACGCCAAGTCCAGTATCGTATATCGCGAGCGCATCGTCCGCGCCATCAGGACCGCCGCTCTGAAATCCTCCCGTCCTGCTCCAATGTCGGTATAATGCGTTTTTGCGCCCGCTTCTGTCAAGATGCGTTTTATATCGGCCGACGGCCTCAAGAAGACCTTCAGTTCGTCCACTATTTCATCCCAGCGTTCGACGATCCCTTCCAGCTCGGCCTCTTTCTCCTTGAGAGGCATCCTCTTTCTTTCAAATTCCCTCATGACGGACGGTGCAAGCCGGCCCCAGTAGTCGATGATCTGCGGCGAAACGTCCCTCCTGTGGTGTTCCCATATCTTCGCCCAATCAAGACGGTCCGGATCGGTGGAGAGAACCTTTTCGTAGAGACGCGACGTCACGATCGTCGCAACGCCCACCTGCGAGCCGTGAAGATCGTGACTTTTCCCCGTCATCGCAGAGCGCATATCCAGCGTGTGCGATATGAGGTGCTCGCCGCCGGACGCAGGAGACGAGGAGCCGGCGACGACCATCGAGATGCCGGAGTAGACAAGGGCCGTTGTCAGAGCGCCGATGATCTTCGGTTCGCGCTTTGCGATCAGCTTCGAATCCTTAAGATAGACGCTTTCAAGGTCGGCTATGAGCTCGAAGGGTAACGGACAGAAAACGCCGCCCTTCACCAAAGATTCGAGCTTCCAGTCGGCCATGGAGCAGGGTTTTGAGATCACGTCCCCCAAGCCGGCGCGGATCATCCCCATCGGCGCGTTGCAAAGAATATCGAGATCGCAAATGACGGCCAGCGGAGGAGCGGCGGGAACAGTCCTTTTCAATCCTTTTTCGGTCAAAGCCACGATGCCGGACGCGTACCCGTTCATCGAAGGGGCCGTAGCCACAGCAACAAATGGCCTGCCCTTCGTGAAGGCGGCATATTTTGTCAGATCGGTCACGGTGCCGGAGCCGCATGAGACGAAAAGAGATTCGCCGCCGCAATTGTCGATGACGGACGCCGCGGTCTTATCGTCAACGACCGGCCCTTCGCCGGGAACGACGAGCTCCCTCACTTTGAGCCCTGAACTTGCGAGCATGCGTGCGGCATTCGCGCCCGCTATGTCGCGCGTCGTCCCGTCGGAGATAAGGAGCACGGGACCGCCACCCGCCGCTTCGCGCACGACGGCGCTAAGTTCGGAAATGACCCCGGCCCCGATGAGGACCTTCCTCACGGGAACGCTGTGGACCGCGCCGCAGGCGCACTTCCACTCTGAACCGAGTAGTTTCGCCCTGTCCGGATGACCGTGCATGCTCATTTTGCCTTCGCGTTCTTCCGGTTGTTGTGGATCGCCTCGAGCGACGCCGCGCGGTGCGACCACGTGAAGAGGAACAAGAACAACCCTATGATCGCAGAGAGAATGAAGAAGATGAAGCCGCCGTCCCACCCCCACTTGTCCACGATGACGCCCGTGCCTATGCCGCACAGAGCGCTCCCGAGATATCCGAACGTGCCCGTCATTCCGGTAGCGGTCGAGGCCGCCTTCTTCGAGGCAAAGTCCGCGGCGGACACTCCGACCAGCATCTGCGGTCCGTAGACCAAAAAGCCGACAGCGACCAAGAATGCGCCGTCGAGCATCGGATGTCCCGGCGGTACGAGCCAGAGCTCCACCATAGCGAAGATGAGAAGGACCATGAAGATGACGTTGACCGGTCCCCTTCTCCCTTTGAACAGGACGTCGGAGATCCAGCCGGCGGCCAGCGCTCCCACGATACCCGCTATCTCGAAGCCCGCCACATTTATGCCGGCGTTGATTATGGAGCTATGTTTTGCCTCCACGAGAAAAGTGGGCGCCCAGTCCAGAACACCTATGCGAACGATATAGACGAAAGCGTTCGCTATGCTCACGATCCAGACGAACCGGTTCGTCAGCACGTGCTTGAATAATATCTCTTTGAAAGATTCGGCCGTGTCCTCGTGGGAATCGGCGATGTGTTTTTCGTCGCGGTATTCCTCGATAGGCGGCAGGCCCAGCGATTGCGGCGTATCGCGAAGCATAGCAATGAGAAACACGGAGGTTGCGATCGCGATGACCGCGGGAACGAAAAACGCCGACCGCCAGCCGTATGTCGGTATGAGCCATCCGGCAAGTATCAAAATGCCGGCGCCTCCGAACTGGTGAGACGCGTTCCAGATACCCCACTTCGTGCCCAGCTCCGTCGGCGAATACCAGTGCGTCAGAAGACGTGCGCAGGGGGGCCATCCCATCCCCTGAAACCACGCGTTGAGCACCCAGAAAACGCCGAACATAACGAGCGACGACGAAAGGCCGAAGAAGACGTTCACGAGCGCCGACATGAAAAGGCCGATGGCCATGAAGTAGCGGGGATTGCCCCTGTCCGCAAGCACGCCGTTTATGAACTTCGCAAAGCCGTAGACCACGGAGAAAAGCGTCAACACAAGGCCCAGATCGGTCTTCGTGTAGCCCAGATCATTGAGAAACGACGGCATGGCCATCGAAAAATTCTTCCTGCAAAAATAGAATATGGCGTAACCGGTCATCATCGAATACATGGTGCGGATGCGCCATTTCCGGTAGGTCCTCTTTATCTCTTCCGGATCGGTTATTGGAGTTGCGTGCGGTTGCGCGGCAAGGGCGCTAAAGATTTTATTCAGCATAGGGTGGAACTATGCCATTTCTCCGAACGGATGACAACCGACTTCTGGCGGTTGTCAGTTCTGCATGTGGGGATCGAAATAGAAATTGGAGACGCTTGATCTGCCGGCGTTGACCTGCGAGATGAAATCCTGCCAGTCGCGGTCGGTAGCGAGCGTCGGGACCTTATCGAAGAGCCACCTGTATTCAGAGATGACCCCTTGGAGCGGCTGGACGGAGGGTTCCTCGGGATCCTCCTTCACCACCGACTTGAACCAGCCGGCGAGCGTGATGAGCAGGCGCCTTTCGCGTTCGCTCAAATCTCCTGCGCGCTCCTGCTCGATCTTCTCGCGGAAGATACCGGCCCACGATTCAAAGCGCCTTTTCATGACGTCCGTCGTCACATCGAAATCCGTCCTTTGTATCTGCTGCTGCGTCGAATCCGGCAGCTCTATGCAATCGAGCGACTGGCCGAAGGTCGTGCCGTTCGCCATGTCCATGCGGCACATGAGTCCGCCGCGAAGATTGTCCATAGCGACGTCCTCAATCTCGTAGTATGAACCGTGCGCAGGCCCCCAAGGTCCCGGATTCAAGCTCGTCACGATCCTGCCGAAGGAGGAGAACGCGTCGTTGGAATTTAAAAAGAAGGTGTCCGCAGAGCCGCCCGCATCGAGATGATCGTACATCGTTACCTGTCCGGGGGCGCTGTCCCTGTATGTCGGGAAGAGCCAGTTGGCCAAAAGGTTCGCGGGATAACCGACAAGCCCTCCCATGAACCTTCCAAGCGGGCTGTCGAGTCCCCGTCTCGCCTGCATTACAGGCTATGTGAAAAAAACCGTCGGGACGTAGTTGGCGAAACGCTGCAGCGGCTGATAGTCGGGATCTCCCCTCGAAGTCCTTCTGAAGATGAAGTAGTTGCTGGCGTAGGCCTCTGCAAGAACAGGGGGCCCGGAGAGGGCCACGCCCCAAAAGCCGAAATGGGGCTTTTCGCGCTGGCCGCTCCATATCGGAAGATCCCTGCCGCCCAAGCGGACGCTGTCGGCATACACGGGCACGCGGTCGAACTTGAGCCAGACCGGAATCTGTTCACCGTTCGCCCCTGGAATGGACGACTCTACTATCTTGAACTGACTCGTGCTCATGGGACCCGTGGGCCTCGTCGTAAGCACCTCCGGATGATAGGGCCTTTGCACCCACCACCTTGAAAAACGATCGCCCTCTATCCTCCAGCCACTGTTCCTCAACTGGCTCATCGCCCTGGCTCTGGCCCCGTCGTTCAGCATCCCCACGTCCTGAACCGTCATGCGCCTTCCGCCGAGATTGATGCTCTCCTCGCGGATTGGATTGAACCTGTAGAGAGTGTTGTTGTTCCAGACCATCCCGTGCCGCAAAAGGTCCGCCTCCGTAACCGCGCTCCCGTTGAGATTGAAAACGGCGGAGCCGTTGGTGACGGAGACCGTCAGCATCACGTCTTCCTTCCCCTCGGCCAGACCGTTCCACGCCTTGTCGCCACGGAGCTTGTAGGTCCTCACGGCGCCGTTGGTTGCAAAAGGCCTCACGGCGGTTCCCCTGCTCCAGCTCTGAATGGCGGGCCTGCTCCCGCCCAAGAAGGACAAGCGGCTTAGATCCTCGATGCATCTCAGATTGTTAAGAAGCGGCAGCCGCTGGCCGGCGTTGAAGATCGACTGACCCATGGGGAAGGTGTTCCAGTAATGGCCGCCTTGATAGGTGCCGTTGACGAGCATCATCATGAAAATGGATTCGACCGTGGATGAGATCATGCGCTGCGGATCGGGCGCCTGAAGCGGGACGTCCTGCTGCGCCTGCATCAGCCATTCGTAAGAGAGCTTCATCGGCAGGAACACCATCGAACCGGCTGGATTCACGTTCAGCAGACGATAGCCCATTTCGGCGGCGACGACGGAACCGCCCACGCCGCCGTACCATGAATCGAGCTGCCCATCGCTTATGATATCGTAGCCGGTCGGCACAGCGCCTGAAATGAGAAGGCCGCGGTCCCAGTTGGTCATGCCGAACCTAAGCTCGTTCTGGAGCCAGTCGCCGCTGACGAGAACCGTACCCGCGAAACCCAACCACGTGTCGACCGCGAACTGTTTTTGAAAGGCGTGTTCTTGAAGGGCAGTGTCGCGCGGCGCGTTGAAATCGACGAACTGCATGCCGCCGCCACCATTCCTGATAAGGTAGTAGTCCGACGCGATAAGATCGGTGCCAAGATGGATGGCGCCCTCCCTCAAGGCGCTTCTGGATACGGCTGCCGAGAAACCCGGCTGCCATGCGCTCCTGAAAAGGCGGAAACCTGTTTCGCTCATGCCGGCCGCCATGCCCGCATATCCCCACCAGTGGTTGAGCTCGCCGTCATAGCCGACGAGATTGCCTTGGCGATCGACAAAGAACCCGTCGACAGCGGCGGGCGCGAAACCCGCCAGACGGAGACGCGATCCGACGGGGAGCTTCCAGAACCATTTTGCGGCATTGACAGTGCCGCCTGCAATGCTAGACCCGACCCTTCCCATCGCCGCAAGCGGACTCGTAAAAGAGCTAAGGATCGATCTGGCCGCGGCACTCGCCGTCGCCCCCGCTAACCCTTCACGAATTGCAGCACCTCCCACGCGTCCCCACACACCGGCCATCGGCGCAACGAGCGCCGCGTTGAATGCCGCGTTCAGGCCCTCCATCGCGTACCACGCCCTGCTCCTGCGGCTCGCCTCATCCGCGGACACCATCGTTATTCCGGTGGCGGCCGCCTGCCGGTACTGTTCGGACGCGGAGGCGATGTTCATCTCGCGGTTACCCAAGCTCGCCCCTGCGCTGCACGCTCCCGCAAGCATCGCCGGAACGACGATAGTTTCGAAGAAAATAGTGCCGATCAAAAAACAGGTCACCGCGGAGCCGATCGGCAGGCCCTTCTCCCGCACCGAGTCGTTTCTTCGCCAGTACGCGGTCATCGTGCGGTCCGCGGCGTTAGTCCCCCCCGAGGTTCCCGACAGGTCCAAATAAGGATCTATGCTGCCGTCCGCCCTGAATATCTGCGGCGCGAACTCTTTTAGCTTTGCGATCTGCATGTCAACATAGTTCGTATCTTTGAACGGGACCTCCAGCCAAAGGTCGTACACCTGAAGGATGTGTTCGTCCATCTGCTCCAGCGCCATCTGCGGAAGGTCGCGCATCAGGTACCCGTTGACGTGAACGCTCCAGTTGAGCGCGGCGAAATGTTCAAAAAGCGCGTCTCCCCTTTCGGGCGTCATGTACGGGTCAATGAGATGACCCACGTCGCCTAAATCCTCCATAAGCCGGCTGTGAATATCTTGGGCGGCCAGCACGCCGTCCTCGCGCGAGGTCCTTTGCAAAATGCCGCCCGGCACCGTCTTGATGAGCGCGACGCGCTCCATGTTCTCAAGGTGCAGCCGCGCCTCGAGCTGGGAGGCCTCTCCGATGCGCCCCTTCACCATCTGACGCCGCTCCGTCTCGAGCGCCTCCATCTTTTCCCACTGTTCCGTCTCGACGTAGGCGTCGTAGAGGATGCCCCAGCTAAGCGCGTCTATCTGGTGCACCTCGTCGGGAGATCCGATCGCCTGCGCCGTGCCGAAGGGTCCTTCGATGTTGATCTCGACTGTGTTCGGATCCTCGGGAACGGCGAACTGGCTCTCGATCTCTTCCGCATACGAGCCGGCGAGAAGGTTCGTGAGTTCGCCGCGCATCTCCTCTATCTCTTCCGCCGCGGCCCGCACCCTTTCGCGGTCACCGCTCAATATGTCCATCTCGAGCGCCTGCAGGCGGTACCAGACGGCGCCAGTCGCCGTTTGCATGGGACTTACCGACGCGAGGTTGTAATATTTCTTGGCGCGGTCGAAATCGCTAAGCGATCTGAATGTGTCGGCGAACATGGACGCCACCACCGGCTGTAGCGTCTCCTCGCGTGTCATGCCGTCGTCTATCGGCATCTCCTCGTCCACTACGGAAAGCGCCGCAAAGAGGTCCTCTTCAACCGCTGAAAGCGCAGCTTCGCGAATACGTTCGCGCTCAAGAACAACGGCCGTCTGTTTTTCTAGAACGCCGTCCCCCCACACGTCTCTCTTCACTGCGGACATCCACTGTGTCGCCTCGGCCTGACGGTAAGGGTCCTGACCGTGGCACGCCGCCGTCGAATGAAAATAGTCGTAAAGCTCTTCCGCCTCGCCGGCGATATCATCCATCTCTTTCTTGACGCGTTTGCTCTCTTCGAGCGCCTCGAACATCCCGGGTAAGGAATGGCGCCTGATTGAAAGATCGATTATCTTGCTGAAGAGCGAGCCCTGAAGTTCGACATTGCCTGAACTTACCGCTTCTGCGAATTGCCCGACCGCCTCCGCATATTCCTCATCGAGCGCGGCATTTGCGGCGGGCGCCGCCGGCATCTCCTCGAGCATGGAAGAGAGCGGCGAAATATTCGTATGTGGAAGAATTATACCTGATGTTTGCTGGCCTGATGTTGTTGAAAGGATCGATGAAGCGGGATTACCTGTGTGACAGTGGGGACAAGGATTTTGGTCCCCTGGCGGCGTATATTCTGTCGGATGCGGGACAGAATTTGCGTCCACCGCCGGCCACTGCACCTCGGAAGCGGTACCGTGGCAATGAGAACAACTTATTGTGCCCGGCGATCTAATGCTGCCCGTCATATTCGCCTTTGGCCTTTCCATCCCCCAGACCAAGTACGTCTCCGAACGGACATTTTTGTGTACAGCTAATAGAGTTCTCTAATCATTTCAAGTTATATCGGCCGCAGCTTCTCCCTCTATAGTATCGTCAGAATTCCATAAAAGTTGTGGGTTTTCAAAAGCAGTGCGGGCTACTGTTTAAATGGGCGCTATCGGCAAAATATTAAGAATGAGCTAATTATCCGTTAAAACTTGGTTTTTTGCCCATTTGTCCTTGACAGATAAGGGGGGTATGAAATAGGGTTTCCGCACTTTTATGAAACGCTGTTAATTAGGGACTTTCACGGCGGAGATGTCCGCAAATGCTCGGGTGCTAGATGATTAAAGCGTTCTCGCCCGTAAAATCCAACCAGATCAATCTCCCGAAGAGGAGGCGATAGATGAGCGGCGCACCACTTTCATCCTCGATGCCGTTGTTCCCGATCGCAATGCTACAGCAAGGCCCTCTCTATACAGGACGACTTACAATACCTGCGCAGTTACCCGGTTCAATGACCCCTAGAATAATTACGCCGGCTCAGGCGGGATCCGTTCTTCACGGTGCGCCCGCATCCGCAGACGGGGAGGTTCTGGGTTACATACAGCCGTCGGATGATACTGCGGCCGGACGCGCGGAAGTTGAGACGGAATCAGGCGTCGTATTTCTCGCCGACCATCCCACCCATACGCTCTGGAACATCGGTAGCAATTACAGAAAGGCCCGCAACGCGCTCGCTTCCAACGACGCGCAGGCGGCGGTAGATTCGTCGCGGGAAATTCTTAACGGACTCGAAACGCCCGTTTCACCCGCCGCCGATGCAGAAGCCGCTCCAGTCTACAGCTATTTAGAGAACGGCGCCGACATCTTGGTCGATGCTGCCACCGCCGTTTTCGGCTTGTCGGGAACTTCGACCATCGCCTCCGGCCTCAAATGGATACACGGCCATCTTCACGCGAACACCGCATCGAACGCCGAAGCATTGAATTACGTGAAGCTTGAGCTGCTCCGCGCCTACAAGGTGATGGAGCAGACGACCGAGGCGAAGACCCCCACCATACATCGCTATGGTTTCGCGCTCGACATGGTAAAAAAGACACAGGCGTGGATAGATAATAGTATCGAGGACGAAAATACACGGCTCGAGGCGCAGTATTACACGCACCTCTTGAGCGTTGAGATCATGGCGCATCAGCTCACCCTCGCCGTCACGCGCCGCAACCGCGCCGAGCGCCGCCGCCTCACCGCCGCCATCAGAGAGTCCTTCAACGAACTGACGTACCCAAGCAAGATCCTCGCAAAACTTGACGACCCGAAAAAGAACGACATCGTGGCTCAATATGCGGCCAACATCATCATTCTCATGGCCCGCCTCGGCATGTGGCACGATGCGCGCAAGAGGGCCGAATGGCTGACGACCAATCACTATCTTAAGGATTCAGATGCGGCCACCTCCATCATAGAAAACGAGTTGATCTCCCGCTTCGTCGACCACAATGGCAAGATAATGCAGGTGCAGGACATTCAGCGGGAGATGAGGCAGCGCGCCGTCATCCGCGCCCTGAAGGAGGGAATAGCCAACGCGCACTCCCCCGGCGTCTTTCAATCGATGCTCGTCGGCGGCTTGGGGCTATTTGGCGGCGAGGCGTTGAACGTCCTCTCCGGCGGCGACCACGGTTTCATGCTGCCGCTCGCAGGCGCCCTTCTCATGTCGTTGGGATACCGTCTCTACAACGGCCTTACTACAGAAGAGGCGCATGACGCTTATGTCTACGGCCTCGAGCCGGAACGCTCGAACGCGCAGGCAGTGAAGGACATAGGCCGTCTTGCAATGAAGACGGGGCTCGACGCCGCCGCATGGATAGCGCCGGCATATTTTCTGGAACAGGGCCACGACTCCATTGTTAAGGGTATCGAAACAGTTCAGCGTGGATACGGCATATACGGCGGCTGGATATCGGACGCGGTCTCCACTGTGACGAACCCCGGCACATACGGGCCTCTGGCCGACCCCGCGAACCCCGCTTACGATCCGACGGCCATAGCCAACTTCCTTTATCACGGATACACATATGGCTCTGGCGGCGTTGCCGCAGCGAACCTCTACGCAAGGACCATGCTGACACCGAAGCTCCGCGAAGACAATCCGCTGATGGCCGCCGTCCTCGAGGGATGGATAAAAGAAACTGACAAGGTCCTGCCATATGCAGCGCCGGGACTCGCTATGCTTGGCGCCGATATCGGTATGCAGCTTTTCAACAGCACCCCCATCGAGGTCCTGAACGGTCTCTACTTTACCTACTCACGGGCGGCAGGAGCGATGTTCCTAGCCCACATGTTGATCCCCGAAACAAGATGGCATCTCGATAAGGTTTCGTGGATGTTCCTGCCGGCTGCCATCGGCTTATCCGCTGACCTGCGCCTTTGGTATAAAAAGGGCGTTCCGCTCTCCGCTCCCGACCCGACGCAATTGGAATGGCTCTACGGTTTCCTGCGCGCATCCATCGTCTCCACCGAGGCCATCTTCATGATGCTCATCACCAAGATGGTCCGCTGGGAAAAGGGAAAGACCAAGAAACAAACCGTGTGGAATTTCATTAGGGCCCTGTCTCTTTCGAACAAGAGCATGGCCATGGCCATTGCCATGGTGAACGGCCTCACCTCTCCCATCAGCGCCGAGATGCAGCCCAAACGAGAGGAGATCGTAACCATCGCCGACGCATGTTTGGTAGGAGTGGCTACGGCCATAGGCAACCTTCCCTTCACACTGGGTCTTTCCGGTCTCCTTAAAGGCAAGATACCGATAAGGACCTTGGCCTCGGAAGCATGGCAGGATTCCGTGGGGCAGCGCATCGACAGAAGGGTCATGGAAACCGTCGTTGGAGGCCTCTATGCGTTCACGATGCCATACGCAAGGAACAGGACGGGCCGAATCCCGATCTACGACGTCATAGGATCTGCGGCAAGGGCGCGCATGGGAGTCGACACCGAATGGCTGTCGCAAGCCGCGATGTCGCTCCCGAATATGGTCTCCGGCAACGCCGTTTCTACCTTGACATGGCCCGAACCCAGCGGGACGAAGTGGGAACGCGCCTCGATCAGAGAGATGCTTGAAAAGGCGGCCGGCAAGGTCAGGGAAACGAACGCGGAGATAGCGGACGTCAAGCAGCAACTGTCGAGCGGCCTGATAAGCGCCGAGGCAGCCGATGCATCGATCGCGAAGCTAATGAAAGAGAAGGCCGAACATTTCAGGACCGTCTTCACGACGTTCGCGATGAGCGGACAGCGCATGCATCCTATGCATCTATTGCTCCCGCACAACCGCCTGCGCGACAGATTCCTGCCGCTATGGGCTGTAAAGCAGGTCGTAAAACCCGGTGATTATCCCTCATCGACGAACACGGATATGTACGCGAACCTTCAACAGATGATGGAGGGGAGATACGACGAACGCATAGACAAGGCTCAACTGGAGGTCCTTCTCGAGATGATCCTCCATTACGCCGCGGACGTCAACGCGTACAAAGCACTGCAGCCGCTCCTCATGACGCTGGCGCTGGCGCGGAACAATACTGAAACGGGCGAACTTATAAGGGAGTTTTTTGACCGCAATCCGTGGACGCTGGACCTTCTTGGAACGGACATCGAGCTTTTAACGCCGCCCGCGGACAGGTCGCGAAGAAAGAATAAAGTTCAACTAATGAAACAGCTTGCGACGCCGCCCGAAGAGTTCAACGAACGCGTAGTGGGACACGAGAACCATCCCGATTTTATGAAGATATTCGAGGGGCTCTTCAACTTCCCGCCGCACGCCCCCGCGGCACAGAGCGGAACCTCGGTGGCCGACGCTGCCGCCGGATCGCAAAGGTGACAGGAGAATAGAAGATGAACGACAAAGATCTGCGCGCTGAATTCTTAGGTTCGAAACGCCCGCACATACTCATGTTAACGAATCACGGCGTCCACACGTGGGAGGTTCGCGCGGGGCTCACGGACACCGGCGGACAGAACCAGTACGTCCGCTCCCTTTCCGACACGCTGGTAAAGCTGGGTTTTCGCGTCACGACGTGGAACAGGGGCGGATTCGCCGATCCGGTCACGGGAGATATGCAGACGGGCGCGAGATACAAGGACGCCTGCTCGCGCATCGTATATCTCGAAGGAGGCGGGAACAAGTTCATCAGGAAGGAGGACCTGACGCGCGCGGTCCTCGAAGAGGAGGCCCGATTCGCGTGCAACCTCCTCAAGGCGGAAAAGATACCGGTCGATCTCATCATCTCGCACTACTGGGATGCCGCCCTTCTGGCGAACATTGTCCGGGAACGCATGGGGCTCAAGGCAAAGCACGTCTGGGTCCCGCACTCCTTGGGAGCGCTCAAGCAGGAGAATTACGTTGGAAAACCAAAGGAGGTCGTCGCGCCTCTTCGTTTTGAAGAACGTATCGCATATGAAAAAGAGATCCTTCCTAATATAGACGCCGTTGCATCCACCTCAAGCGACATATCACGCGTCTCGAAGGACTGCTACGACCGCGAACCGGAGCTCTTCCTTCCCCCGTGTATCGACACGCGGATCACCTATCCCGTCGGCAAGGAAAAGGACCTATCTAACGTACGCAACTTCCTCGCAGCGACCGACCCGCTCACGGGTCCGCACGTGAAGGGAAAGACCATAGTGCTCGAGATGAGCCGGACCGACCGCACGAAGCGCAAGGACATCGTCGTAAATGCGTTCGCGGAGGCGCTCAAGGACCATCCGGATACCATGCTCCTTCTGCGCATCAACCCGCAGGCCAAGGAGATCTACGGCGAAATATCGTCTCTTGTCGAATCGCTCGCAATAAGAGACAGCGTCGTCTATGTAGGCATGGTGCCGGAGGATCTCATGGCGGAGCTCTTCGCCTCCGCGACCGTCTACCTCTCCCCCTCCGAGATGGAGGGATTCGGCATGTCGGTTCAGGAAGCGGCGGCCTGCAAGCGCGCCACCATATCATCTAACCTCATTCCATTCGCCACCGAATATCTGGCGAAGGAGCACGCGGTCGAACACCTTTGTGCTAAAGACGGTTCGATCGCCATCAAATGGGGCAAAGGCGGCGCGGTGATACCGGCGGGCAGGACGGAAGGTTTCGCCCATGCGCTGAAAACGCTCCTTAGGGACAATGATAAACGGGAAAAAATGGCCGAAGCGGCCTACGAGATAACCATCCCCTACTTCACGTGGGAACACATGACGAAAACGCTTCTCGGCCGGATGAACGTCAGTTGCGGTTCTTGAGATACCCTGTCACGACCGTCGGCAGCTCAAGATCGAACCTCTTTGCCAAATCTTCAAGCCCCTGCCATGTGCCGACGTCGGACCATGGCGAGCCGAACGGGAAGACGACGACGTTCGACGCCTTTTCCATCACGCCGTAATCTATGGATATGCTTTCAACGTTGGTGAAGAATTCGCCCATCCATTCGCGGTCGGGCGCGCCGTTCCGGTCCGTCCTTAACGTTTTGAGATCGGACGCGAGCTTCGGCATGTGTCTTTCCAGCGCATCAATGAGCGTTTTCGTGCGCCACGCGAACATTCCGCTGTTCCAGTAGTAGCCGCCGTCCTTCAAATAACCTTTGGCCTTTTCGACGGAGGGTTTTTCAACGAACTTCTCCACTTTGTTCGCGCCGCTCAAGAACGCGCCGCCCTTCCTTATATAGCCGTAATCGGGCGAAGGGAAGGTGGGCATGATCCCGAACGTCACGAGCGTGTCCTCCTTTGCCGCGAGGTCGGTCGCCTTGAGATAGGAAGAGACCGCGCCTTCGGTATCGGAAACGTAGTGATCGGCCGGTACGAAAAGAGTTACAGCGTCGGGGTTCTTTCTGTGAATGAGGCAGGATACAAGCGCGATGGCGGGCGCCGTGTTCTTCTTCAGCGGCTCGCCTATTATGTTCTCTTGAGGGATATCCGGCAACTGTTCCTGAACGAGCCCGCAGTAGCGGTCGTTCGTAGAGACGTATATCCGCTCCGGGCCCACGAGCGCCGCGATGCGGTCGAAGGTCTTTTGTATCATCGTCCGGTCGCCGTGCGTGATGTGGAGGAACTGCTTGGGCCTTTCGGGGGTGCTGTAGGGGACAAAGCGCGTCCCTTCGCCGCCCGCGAGGATCACTGCGTAGATGCTGTTCTTTGTATGCATAATGGCCAAACCCTCTAGCCCATAACAGGCGCACTTTCAAGGGATTTTTTAGCGCCGCCGCGTCTTTGTGCCTTGATTTTATAAGCGGGGTAAGGGATAGGATACGACCAATTCACTTCTCAAGGGGGTTTAACATGAAAAACCCGTTCTCGTTCCTGAAGGTCGCGCCTCACGCAAAGCCAATAACCGACGCGGCAGAGGTCCAGCGGCTCTATAAACATTACAGGGTGCGCGTCCTCTATTCGATGATCATCGGCTACGCGGTATATTATTTTGTGCGCGCCAACTTCTCGATCGCAATGCCTGCCCTTCTCAAGGACATGGGATATACAAAGACCGACTTAGGTCTTGTCTTGACCCTCTTTTCGGTCGTTTACGGTTTTGGAAAGTTCGCGAACGGCGTGCTCGCCGACAGGGCCAATTCAAGATATCTGATGGCTATAGGTCTTTTTTGCGCCGGCGTGGTCAACTTCTTCTTCGGATTGAGCTCCGGTGTGACGACCTTCGCGATACTATGGCTCTTGAACGCGTGGTTCCAGTCATACGGGATGCCCGCCAGCGTGCGTCTCTTGACACACTGGTACAGCCCGACGGAGCTCGGCACCAAATGGGGGCTTCAGAGCACGGCGCACCAGATCGGCTCCGCGGGCATCATGATACTCGCCGGTTCGGTTCTCATACCGCATTTCGGCTGGCGCGGCGCCTTCTACATCCCCGCGTTCATAGCGATCGCCTGCTCCTTCTTCCTAGTCAACCGCCTCCGCGACACGCCGCAATCCATAGGCCTTCCTCCCATCGAGGAACACAGGGGCGAAACGCACATAACCGATCCAAACGAGGATCAGGCGAATTCCTTCAAAGAGATCTTTCTCAAGTACATCCTCAAGAACAAGTTCGTATGGCTCGTGGCGTTCGCGAACGTATTCGTCTACGTCGTGAGGATAGGCATCAGGGACTGGGCGCCGACCTTCCTCGTGGAGACCAGGGGTTCATCCATCGCAAGCGCCGGCTTCAAGACCGCGGGGTTCGAACTTGCGGGGATGATAGGGGCGATCGGGGCCGGCTGGATATCCGACAAGGTCTTTAAAGGCAGACGCGGACCGATGGCTGCCGTCAGCATGTTCCTCCTCATGATAGCCGTGATCATGCTGTGGATGGCCCCGAACAATAATCCGTACCTCGACGCCTGCATACTTATCTGCGCCGGCATTCTGGTCTACGGCCCGCAGCTCCTTGTGCCGGTTGCAGCAGCCGATTTCGCTTCAAAGAAGGCCGCATCTACGGCGACCGGCATCACCGGAATGTTCGGTTATGTTGGGAGCGCCCTTTCGGGGCTCGGCACCGGCCTCATAGTTGACAGATGGGGTTGGAACGGCGGCTTTCTGTTCTTCACGATCGCGGCCGGTATCGGAACGGCGCTCTTCGCGCTGATGTGGAAGAAAAGGGCTCCGCAGCTCGAGAAATATCACAACTCGAAATAAGCGGCCCTATTGACCGCCCCCCGCCGCAAGCTTGGCCCTCATGTGCTCGAGGACCACCTCGGGCGGCGCGGCCTTGCCCTCCCTGACCATCCGGTCCAAGCTCTGCCACGTCCCGACGTCCGACCAATCGCTCTTGAACGGCAGCACGACGACGCGGTTGTCGACCGACGCCGGCTCCATCAACGCATAGTCGATCGATATCGGATGAAGCGGTGTGAAGAACCTTTCCATCATCTCCGACGTGAGGGACGCCTCCACGGAGCTTCTTCCGTAGATCGCCTCAAGGCCCGCGTACATGAGCGGCTGATAGTGGGCAAGGTTCTGAAGGAACGACTTGGCGCTCCAGACGAACATGCCGCTGTTCCAAAGAAAGTTGCCGCCGTCGAGATATGTCTGCGCTTTTTTGGCGTCGGGTTTCTCCACAAAACGTCTGACGCGATAGATGTCCGTGTAGGCCGCATCCGAGCCGCCCCGTTCAATGTAACCGTACTCGGGAGAGGCCCATGTCGGCGGGATGCCGAACGTGAGCAGTGCACCCGTTGCGGCGGCGTATTCATACGCCTCGCCGACCTGCCCCAAGAGCGTCTCCGTCGAAGCGATGAAGTGGTCGGCGGGGACCAAAAGGACAGTCGCCTCCGGGTCCTGTCTTGCGATCCAGTACATTATCGATGCGATTGCGGGCGCAGTGTTGCGAGCTACCGGTTCGCCGATCACATTGCTCCTCGGCACATTCGGAAGCTGCTCGCCGACAAGATCGACATGACGGGCGTTCGTCGATATCCATATGTTCTCTTCAGGCACGAACCCCTTGAATCTCTCGGCCGTGACCTGTAGCATCGTTCTATCCTGATGCGTGATGGGCAGGAACTGCTTGGGCACCTCGTCCGAGCTGTAGGGCCTGAACCTGGTGCCGGAACCGCCGGCAAATATCACGACGTGCTTGGAACCGCCGACGGCGATCGCCGCCCCCGCCACCATAGTCTGCGACACGTCCCCCGACATGAAGAGAAGACCGGTCAGCTGCGCCATCGCGTTCTCCGTCAGGGTCTTCCATTCATATTGCTGCGCTATCTTTAAGGACCTCGTGGCCGTGTCGCGGGCGGCAGGCGGATTGTCTATCATGGACCTTAGCGCCTCCGCGTAACGCGCCACCTCCTCCGTCTCGCTGCCTCCGCTCGGCACCACGACGGCGGCGTTGGCCGCCCTTGAGAGATGCACCGCATAAGGTATCCTGTCGGAGCCCACCAGCGGCATTCCGCCTCTAGTGCCATCCTGCACCGCCATTCCCCATCCCTCCATCCCGGACGCGCTCGCAACCATCGCAAGGCGAAACTGGTCGTCGGCCTCGCCGTGGGGGATGCTCATTAGAGGTCCCATTACTTCTTCTGGGACCATACCAAGCAGGAAGACACGGTTCTCAAGGCCCAAGCGCTCGATCCTGCCCTTCAGACCGTCATAGATGCCGGCCCTGTCCCTCCCGCCGGTTATTAACATGACGGTGTTGGGCGGCAGAGAGGCCATCGCCTCGATGAGCAGGTGTTTTCGCTTCGACATATCCATGCGGCCCGCCTCGACTATCACGTTGAAGTTCTGCGGGTTCTGCATGAGCGCATCGAGTATTTCAGCGGGAACAACGCCCCTCTCCCTTAGATCGTTGAACAGAAGCTGTATGTCGGGATGATTGACGCTGTCGCGCTGGTGATACTGCTGCGGGTCCGTGCCGGGTACGAAGCTTATCGTCGGTTTCGTAGCGGGCATCCCCTGCCGCATCGCGGCCTCTGCGATCTCCACCGATGTGAACACTACGACCTTCGCCGGAGGCATGCCCTGTATCAGCTCTCCTGAAAGATCGGTGCCGCTTAGGGAACCGCTCAATAGCTCCCGCTCCGAGGCGATACGCTGGGCGAAATTGAGCGCATGGAAGGCCGCCGGGTCCTTCAATATGAGGTTATCCGCTATCATCCGGTCTTCTTTGAGCTGCCCCAGAGAATGCGGCGTCCAGACGTGCCGGTTCAGGTTCTTTATATAGCGGAACAGACGGCCCAGTTCGCCCGCGGTTTCCAGCAGACGAAAACCGATCGTGTAGGCGTCAAACTTCGCCGGTAACATGTGCCTGCCGTTGCCGATGGCGGCGCCCGTCGAGTTGGAAAGCAACCTTGCAACCCTGTCCGGCGGCCATTCGAGCTTTGTCGCGGCCCACCTTAGCACATCCTGCATGTTCAGCGCGGAACCGTATGACGGCTGCGACCCCATCTCGTCGTACCACGCCGCCATAACGCGCTTTCCGAAGTAGTAGGGAAGATTCCCCATGATATTGTCGTCGGCAAAGGGATCCTGCTCCGACCGCATTCCTAGGACCGCCTTGAAGCGTTCCTTGAAATATTTATTTACGAACATGTGGTCCCATATTCTGACCAACCGCTGCCCCACTTTGCCGCCGTCAACGTAATGAGTATCTACGTAGAGAAAATAGTCCCAGGGATTGACCTTCTGCGTTCTCGCTTCGTCATCCACGAAAAGCGCCAAGTTCCTTGCCATCGATGGCAGGTCGGAATAGAAATGCCTCTCCTCTTTTCTGTAGAAGGGGGCGTTCTCAACCTGCAGGCCCGGGACGAAGACGTAGCGGACCATGTCTCCGGTGCCTGACAGGAAATCCACCCCCATCCTGTCGCCGTACGATGCATATTGCTCGTCCGGCTTGAAGGAGCGTGTGACAATACTGACCTTGTAGCCCATCTTGGCGAGCATCCTTGCCTTGCTGTGCAGGTAGGTGATCTGCCCGCCCGTGTCCGGCGCCGACATCGGAACCTTGGGACCGGCGTATCCCTGCGGGTTGATCATCAAGATGTGCCCGCGCGACGGTCTTGCAACGAATTGCGCGTTCCTCGACTGCATCTCCGGCGCCTGCTTTGCGATGATCTCGGATATCGATGAGGTCGGCTTCGCCCTTCCCGCCCCGTCGAGCGAGAAGACCGTGGTCTCATATACAGTCGCTCCGTCGGTCACGCCTGTCATTCTGTACGGCCCCATGGCCACGGGAATTATAAATGATTGCCCCTTCTGATATATGCCGACGGGAGATCCCTCGTCCCCCTTGTAGACCTCCACCGCGCCTTCAACTACCGTGTACGCCTTGATGCTCCCGTCCGAATCACTCAAATGACTGGCGCCGCGCCCGAACGTGAGGCGGGCCGTCTCGAAGAAGGTCTCGTTCAGCACACGTTCCACTCGTGCGGTGCCTGCATTCCCTGCGTTCATGACCTCCGGCGTCCTCCTGAACCACTGGACCGCGTCTTCCCCCCTCTTCCCGCCCCATTCGGTCACCGCCATGGCACTGTCGATCTTAAGTTCGCGCGGTCTCTTGTTGGCGTCAAGCCGGCCGTAATCATAGACGCGGTAGGTCGTTTCGGAGGTCTCCTGCGGTTCCATGAGAAGAACACCTGCGCCTATCGCGTGCATCGTGCCCGCCGGGATGAAGAACACGTCCCCCCTCTTCACCTGAATGAAATTGAGAAGGTTCGTGACATCCTCTCCCGCCCTCAACGCGGAGGCAAACTGCTCCTTCGTGACCCCTTCCTTGATGCCCAGATAGATGCCGGCCCCCGGCTCTGAATCCAGAATGATCCACGCCTCGCTCTTTGAATGTTCGCCCGGGCTCAACCTGTCGTAACCCTTGGGCGGATGGACCTGCACCGAGAGGTTCTTTGTGAGCATTTTCTGATGAATGATGTGCAAGAGGGCGAGATGATCCGTCTCGCCGGCCTCTTCCGCCAAACCACCCGCCTGCTGCATCGTGGAAAGGAGACGCAGCGCGTTTATCAGTTCGTCCGTGCTCCTGCCCTTCAGGTTCTCAAGTGAGGACACGTTGAGACTCTGTCGCCAGATAGGCGCCTGCGGGTGTCTTTCGCTCGTCGAGTGGATGCGCTGAAGCATCATCGTCTTGAGGCGCGCGATCCCCCGGTGCAGAGCGTGATGGTCCCATGAGAGCATCTCCGTGAAGGAGCAGTCCACATCCAAGGACCTTCGCCAGCCGGCGGCGTATTCCCGGCCGTCGAGCCAGCCGAACATCTTCTTGAGATCATCCTTATACGGCAGCCAGCTGCCGGAGTTCACGAGCTTGACGAGGAAAGGAAGCCCCTCGTCATGCGCGGATGTGATACTGCGGCCGTACATCTCCTCCGAAAAGATCCTGCTCAAGACGGAGATCGTTACCTCCAAGGCCTGACCGGCGTACTCGAGCGCGAAGACGTTGGGAAAACTTTCATGGCTCGAAATCTCCCACGACTCACCTACGATCTTATATTGATGCGAAAAACCCAGACCCGCCTTGACGTCCTCGACTATGCGCTTTCCGCCCCACGGCGTCCTTTCGGGCGGCGTGAAGTTGTCCGATCTCGGCTGAAGGACAGTCGTGACCATGGAACCCAATGCCGCGACCAGCGGCCTTTTTGCAAGCTCCGCGTAACTCGGATCGCCCGCCCTTCCCAACCGGATCATCTCCGTCCACGAGATACCGTTCGGCTTTCCCGCCATGGCTTCTTTTAAAAGTTCTATCTCGCCTTCAGGCGTGGACGTCCTCTCGAGAAATTCTTTCGGGTCCCTTGGCGGCGGAGGCATGCTTCCTCCCGGCGGAACGGATGCGCCGTCGTCGGCGCCGGAGATACCGCCGCAACCGGAGGAGCCGGAACACTGGGCGGCCGCGCTCATGCCGGTGATATAACCAAGGACCTCTCCGTCACCCACATATGACGACTGATGATATTGCGGTGCTGCGGGAAAATGATGTGGAGATCGTTGCTGCATTATCGGGGCAAGGGCTGCTCTGACTGGGAGGACAACAGGAGGCGCGAGAAACGCCGGTCTGAAAGTGGGTGGAAGAGTCGTCTGTCCAGCACTCCACATAGTTCCCTCCGGAATATGTACGTCTCCCCCAGACGATTTTTGTCCGTCCGGCATATAACGCCCCACGTCATTTTGCAAGTGTTTACTTGGGGATAGCGGTCTTGCATTCCCTTTTTTCTTCATCTAGAAATGCCGGAATACGGGAGGTCTTGAATGAAGCTCATTGAGTGCATTCCGAACTTCAGCGAGGGACAAAATAAAGGGGTATTAGAGGCCATTGCGGCCGAGATAAGGACCGTCCCGGGTGTTGTGCTCTTGGACATGGACCCGGGCTTCGCCACGAATCGGACCGTCTTCACCTTCGCAGGATCTCCGGAACCGGTCCTCGAAGCCGCCTTTCTTGCCATAAAAAGGGCCTCCGAACTTATCGACATGCGCGTCCACAAAGGGGCCCATCCGAGAATGGGGGCCACCGACGTCTGCCCCTTCGTTCCCATCGCAAACGTCACGATGGAAGAATGCGTCGAGCTTGCCAAGAGATTAGGGAAGCGCGTCGGAGAGGAATTGAAGATCCCCGTGTATCTCTACGAATTCGCCGCTGCGAAACCTTCGAGGAGGTCGCTGGCCGACATACGAACAGGCGAATACGAGGCCCTTCCGGAGAAGCTCAAGAAAGAGGAATGGAGGCCGGATTTCGGACCGTCCGAGTTCAATGCTAAAAGCGGCGCAACGGTGATCGGCGCGCGCCAGTTTCTCATTGCCTACAACGTGAATTTGAACACGACCGATGTAAAGCCCGCAAAGGAGATCGCGTTCGCCATCCGCGAAAAGGGAAAGATAAAAAGGGACAAGGATGGGAACAAGATCGTGGACGCGCAAGGCGCGACCGTCTACGAACCGGGTCTCTTCAAGCACGTGCGCGCCACCGGCTGGGTGATACCGGAATACAACTGCGCGCAGGTGACGATAAATCTCACCGACTTCACCGTCTCTTCCATGCACGACGTTTTCGACGCGTGTATTACGGAGGCGGAAAAGCTCGGCGTGCGCGTGACCGGAAGCGAGATAGTGGGTCTCGTTCCGAAAAAGGCAATGATAGATGCGGGGCTTCATTATATGAAAAAACAAAAGACGACGCGCGGCGTTCCCGAGGGAGCGCTCATCAGGACCGCGGTCCGCTCGCTGGGGCTCAATGACGTCTCGAAGTTCGACCCGGCGAAGAAGATCATCGAATCGCACTTCGAGGGCGCCTCTCCGCTCGCATCCATGACCGTCAAGGATTTTGCGGACGAGCTTTCATCCTCCTCCCCCGCCCCCGGCGGCGGCTCTGTGGCCGCGCTCTCGGGCGCCATGTCCGCGGCCCTTTCTTCCATGGTCGCGGCACTAACGCACAATAAGAAGGGCTATGAGAAAGTATGGGAGGAGATGGAAAGGACCGGGATCGCCGCGCAGGCGAACATGCGCGCGCAGGTAGACGCGATCGACCGCGACACCGAATCATTCAACACCGTGATGGCATGTTTCGGGATGCCTAAGGGAACAGAAGAGGAAAAGAAGGAGCGCGCCCATGCCATAGAAGAGGCCACGAAGGGCGCGACGCTTGTGCCGCTCGGCGTCCTTGAGAAGACGATAACCGCTCTTGATCTCGCAATAAAGGTCGCGGAGGGCGGCAACAAGAATTCGCTCTCGGATGCCGGTGTCGCCGGGCTTACCGGCTACGCCGCCGCAATGGGCGCATACTATAATGTGCTGATAAACTTAGGCGGCATCGGCGACAAGGACTGGGCTGCGAAGACCAAGGCCACCGCGGACAACCTTGTGAAAAAGGCGAAGGAATTGGCGCAGACCATCGAAAAAACTGTATTGAAAAAATTGACTTAACTCAAAATCAGATCCCATCGATTACGATACTTTGAGGCGTAAATTACACCCTTTTTCTGCTTGTTGCCAGTTTCCTCCAATCTCAAGTATGTGACGGTTTTACCGCTCACATCTTCATACGGAAGAATAAAATATTCTCCTCTCTCCGCAAAATATACTATTATGTGGTCTATTTCTTTTTCAGAATATAATAGTCTGCCTCGCCTAGCCAAAGAGTGCAGTACGACCGGAATCGTACGCCTTTTATCGGAACAACCTACATATTTAATTTGCAGCCTTTTGAATATGCCATCTTTCTCCACTACAAGATCATAGCGGGAATCTTTAAATGGTATGGATACATGAAAGCCGCGCTCGAGCAACTCTGCCAGAACAAGTACCTCAGCGATCTTCCCCTTCGATCCCGTATCCATATATATATTCCTCTAAAAGCAAAAGAGTCCGCCTTGCAGCGGACTCTTTTTTATTTGGTGGAGCTGAGGGGGCTCGAACCCCTGACCCCGACAATGCCATTGTCGTGCTCTCCCAGCTGAGCTACAGCCCCATTGATCCTACGGCGTGCCGAAATATCATCTATGGATATTCCTAAGTCAACACAAAATAAAACCCGGAGCTGCTTGATCAGAACGCCTGGTTCATGCTCATCGCGAAACCGCCGACGTACTGGCTGGCCGCCGCGGCGGGATCAATTATGTCCAGCCGCGCCTCCGCCTTGAGCTTCGTCGTGTCCGTGAAGTAATGTCCGAAACCAAGCGTTATCTCGTGGATCCTCTGCTCCGCGCCGGTCAAGTTCAGCACGCCGTTGCCGGGAGTCGTCTGCGAAGTGTAAGCGTATTTCCCCACCGCATACCAACTCTCGCTTAGGTCCCAGTGAAGGTTCAAGAGACCGGCGTAATAGTTGGTAGTCGGGCCGCCGCGTCCCTGATCATTCTGGATGCACGTCTCCAGCCCGATCTGGAAATCGGGCGCAACCCACCAATACGTGTAGGCGTCCAACCCGAACGTCCAGTGGCGGTTAGAGAAAGATTCCGGACCCGCGAAGGGCGTGATAACGACCGCGCTCTGCTTGTCGTCGGGCCCCCACGTCACCATTACCGTTCCGACCATCGATGGGATCTGTTTGAAATTGAATATCGTGTCGTTGACGACGCCGTTGGCCAGCGCGAAATAGTAGCGCACGTGCTCGGAGAATTTCCCGGTGATCTGAACTCCCGTCGCGTTCGGCGGCGGAACAAGGCCCCGCCACAGAATGGAGTACGAAACGGTGTCGTTCAGATAATCCTCATACGGTTCGAAGCCCGCCTGAAGTCCCAGCCGCCCCAGCCAGATCTCCACCTCTTTGGGCTCGTAGATGGTTACGGCGCCGTAGGCGTGCACGACGTTGATGCCGGGGACCGGAAGCGCGGAACCGGAATTGGCGCGCCCGAACTGTATGTCGCCGCGAAGCCGCGCCCGTTTGCCCAAGTGTTTCACCATGTCGAGCTCGAACTTAGGTATGAAGAACTCGAAGTAATCGCTGCCGGGCGCGGGTGCAGGCGCGCCGGAGGTCGATGCGGGAAGCCATTCGCCCAACGGGCCGGCGTAGGAGCCGTCCTGCGCCACTTCGGTTATGGGGTCGTTGCTGAATCGCTGCCAGCCGACGGCCGTGTTGATATAGCCGGACATCTCGAAGCCGCCCTTGATGTTCTCCCCTTCGGAGACGGGATATCTCTTCGCCCATACGGAACTTGATGACAACAGGATGAAGACGGCCGGCAAGAGTATGATGGCGGTTTTTTTCATCTTGGATTCGCGTCACCACTGGAAGAACACGCCGATCCTGGGCCCGTGCAGAGTCTCGTTCTGTATGTTTATCATCCTGTAGGCGGCTCGCACGCCGAACATCTTGTATTTGTACGAGAGCCCGCTCGAGATATCGTATATGTCGCGCCCCCTCAAAAAAGTGATGTAAGGTTTCACGTCCCAGATGAAGTGTTTTCCGAAGAATATATAGAACGGAAAGCCAAGGTCGAAACCCGTGTGCGAATTATTCCCCATCATGCCGCGGGCGCCGAGGGCCATGTCCGCCTCTATGATCTGCGCGAAGAGGGTCCTCAAAAGGAAATGGCCGCTCAAAAACTTCAAGTTATCCCCGTTCTCCCTCTCCACATAATAGAGGAATTCCCCGTTCACGCCCAGCATGAGATATCCCATCTCGGCGTCGAGGGCGGCACCGCTCACGCCGTCGAACACATATTGGTAGCTTGGTTCGATGCGGATCGTGGGCAGCGCCGGGCTTTCCATTTCGCGAAGTCCTTTTTGCATATCGGAAAGACTTGAGTACTCGCCCGTGTTCACAAGACCCGATATGAAGAAATTCGCCATCATGTCCATTATGCCCTTGGTCGCTATTCCCTGCGCGGAAGTGGAAGAACTTGAAGATGACGAGCCGGAGGAGGATGATCCCTTCTCCTCCTCGTGGACCTCCGCCTCGAAGCTGTCCAGCTTGCCCTTCTTCTTCTCTTCCGCGAACGCCGCGAACGAAAGAAAGATCAAGGCAAAGATGATCGAAAGGATCTTATACATTGTAATATTCATCGAGCCACTGGGCGCGGCCCTTTTTCACCACCGCGGCCGCCAAGTTCCTGCCGTAGCGGTACATGGGATAATATTCGTCCGGCGCGTCGAAGACGACGAGGTCCGCCCTCTTGCCTTGGGATATAGTCCCGCAATCGGAGGCGATGCCGAGCGACGCGGCCGCGTTCACCGTGATGCCCGCCCACGCCTCGTCGAGTGTCAGCCCCATTTGCGTAACCGCGATCGTAGCGGTCGTTATGAGGTCCACGGACGGATGCGTACCCGGATTATAATCTGTGGAGACAGCGACCTTGACACCTTTATCAATCATCTTTCGCGCGGGGGCATAATGTTTACCGCCGGTGAAAAAAGTCGCTCCCGGAAGAACAACGGCTACGGTGCCGGATCTCCTGAGCGCCTCGATGCCCTTGTCGGATACGTGATCGAGATGGTCGGCCGAGACCGCCTTGAGCTCGGAAGCGAGCTCGGCGCCTTTGCCGTTGCCGAACTGGTCCACGTGCAGGCGCATGCGCATGCCGAACTTCGCGGCAGCTTTAGCTATCGCCCTCGCCTCGTCGGACGTGAACGCACCATCTTCGACGAAGACGTCGCAGAACTTACAAAGTTCCAGCCGCGCCACGCGGGGCATCATCTTCTCGATGATAAGCCGGACGTAATCCTTTCGTTTTTTCTTGTATTCCGCCGGCACGACGTGGGCGCCCAAAAACGTCGCGAAGAACCTGATGGGGTGATTGTCCTTGAGCGTGCGGATGACATCCAGCATCTTGAGTTCTGTAGCAACGTCCAGCCCGTAGCCGGTCTTCACTTCAACCGCCAAGGTGCCGCGAAGAAAGAATTCGTCGGCGCGTTCTGAAGATATCCTGTAGAGGTCGTCGTAGGACGTCTTTCTCGTATCGCGCACGGTGGACATGATGCCGCCGCCCGCCTTAGCTATTTCCTGATATGTTTTTCCGTACGAACGGAGCAGAAATTCGTTCTGGCGGGAGCCCGCATGAACGAGATGCGTGTGGCAATCTATGAGACCCGGAGTGACGACGCCGCCGGCAACATCGAACTCGTCGGCGACGTTACGACGCCTCTTCATCCATTGGGAGCGCGTGCCGAACCATGCGATATGCTCCCCTTCGACCAGCAGAACCGCGTCCTCTATGACACCCAGACGCCCCTGTCGCCCTTTCTTGGGCTCCATCGTTACAAGACGACCGACGTTCGAAATGACGAGACTCTTTTTCATAGCGATTTCAAGCTGTTAAATTGCCACACTTCGCCTTGTTCGGCAAGCGGGAAAGGAACCTGCGTGTGTCGGGAAAATATATGTCTGGTAATTTGCTGGCGGGACGCTGTTCAGATCACTATGAGCCGGCCTTGAGAATCGAACTGGTTCGCCACGAAGGCGCTGCCGTCGCCCGAGACGATCGCACCGGTCATTACCGATACTCCGCCCATCACGGACACGCCCATTCCGACCGGAGTTCGCGAGAAAAGTCCCGCAACAAGGACGGCGCCGCCTCCAAGAATGAGCCAGTTTGCTGCGATATACTCGTTCTCTGCCTTCTCCTTGACACCGGTAAAATGCCCGTCAATGTATGTCAGCGCATCGGCGGTAAATCTTGTCTGTCCGGCTTCGCCCTTCGAACGGCCAAGGAGATCCGCAAACTCGCTCATCTCTCTGCGCGACACTTCTCCATCCCTGTCGATCACATGTTCCAGATACTCGAGCTCCCGAACGTCGACCTTGCCGTCCGCAAGAAACGACTTCCAGACGCCGTCCGGCGGGTAGGCGGGCGCTTCGCAACAATTCCCAAGACTCGATATGAAATTCATATTGTTTCTCCCTCACGACTTGTGACCTCTATTCGGCTGCAGTCCATAAAAGTTGCTAGTTTTGGACGGCCTGGACGGGTAGAGCTGATCCGCCAATGATATCGGTGGGTTACGTTGTGCGGGAACGGCTGCCCTGACCTCTCATTTCGACAGGTGGCATTCGGTCTTCACGGCGCGGCACACCTCCATTATCTTTTCCACGACGATGGAGCTTGTGCTCTCTTTCCCCGGCGCCGGCGCCGCGGTGATGAGTATCTCGCTCACCTTATCGCCGAGTTCGCTCACCTTCATCTTCACTTTTCTCTCTCCGTCCGTGAAGCCGAGCGTCCTTTCGGCGTCGTCCTTTCCGAGTATCTGCAGATTTCCCTTTCCCTGCACGGTGCTCAACGCCTTCGCGTAGACGTCGTCCGCCTTGGCCTCGATGATAACCGCGGCGACGTCCGCGTTGTCGCTTTGCATCTGTCTTATCTTTCCCATCCCCTTGCGTGCGAGGAACACCCACTGCGCCTCCGCCGCGGAAGAGACGAGCAACGCAAACAGAACGAGGCCGACGATCGGCTTGATCTTTTTCATGATGAGCTCCCTTATTTCACGGTGTATCCGCGGCCTTCGAGGCAGGCGGCGTACGCCCTGTTGAACGTGCCCTTGTCCTGCGCCTCAACTTGTTCGGCCTTCGCTTCCGCCGCGCGTTCCGCGCGTTTTTCGCGTCGCTCTTCCATCCCGCCCCTCATGCCGCCCGCGACAGCGCCTATCTCCGCCCCTTTGCCGGCGTCGCCCGCGATCGCGCCGATAGCCGCTCCGCCAGCAGCGCCGCGCGCCCCGCCCTTTAACCTCTCGCCTTTGGGGCCCGTCTCGGCAGCGGCGGCCTGTTGGGTATGAGCCGCCGGATCGACGCCCGACTGCTTCGCTGCCCACGACTGGCATTCGGTCTTGTCCTTTCCCATCTTTGTCTCGGACTGGCCCTTTGCCGGATAAACGATGAGCTCCGACTGAGCGATAGCGACACCCGCCGCCGAAAGAACAATTATCGTCCCAACCGCCGCCGCAAAATAACCCTTGAGTTTCATCTTCCCCTCCCTTTTATAGATGCACGTACTACTAAATTGTTCCTACATTATCAAATGGGATGTGCAAGCGCCATGATGCCGAAGACGATACTCGCGACCGTGAGCATTCCGGCGAACACGAGCCCCAAGATGAAAAGTACCGCCCGCGCACGGTAGGGTTTTGTGAAGACGACGCCCGCGGATGCGGGGTCGGTCCCTTCCCTGATCCCCGATATCGTGAGCTCGTAGCGGCCCGCATGGCTTATCATGCAGCGGTGCGTGAATATCCGCGCGCGCGATATCCCGCTTGTGACCATGCGGAAAATGACTCCCCGAAGCGGGACCGGCTCCCCCGTCGCCTCGTCCTTGAGCGCCAGTTTGACCCCCCAAAAGGCCGTCGAGAAGCGCGGCCCTTGCAGATGCAGATATTTTTCCCCGGGAGCGCAGAACTCGAACGTCTGGCGGGGGATGACCGGCAGTTCGCACTCCACGCCCTCCTTGAGCATCCGCCGCAGCCGCACGATGAGCGCCGCGATCGCCGCCGTTCCCGCCGCAAGTCCTGCGACGCACGCGCTGATGATCACGTCCCTGTTCACCCCGATATCCATTTCTGCCGCCATTTACTCCCCTCTATTCCGCATTGCAAGCGGCGGGGAGATCACGATCTTTCTTATTTCGGAGGGCTTGATGTTTTCGGCAAAGAATCGTTTTGTCAGATCCGATATTTTTATACGCCGACTCTCGTATTCTCCGCTTTGGAGAGCGAAGCGCACTTCGCAGCGGCTGTCCCCGATCGATCTGTCAGTGCTCCATATTTCGAATTGCACTCGAGACCCATCGCCGAATAACTCATTGAACCCTTTGAACAGCTCTCTCTCGTCATGAAAAACAAAGCTGTACCATGGGTTTAAGGCCAGCGGATGGACCGTCTTTATCTTGAGGATTACCGTCGAATCGGCTTCGATTTCAATATCGGCCGCGTAACTCCTCACGACAACCATGCCGTCGCCTTTCCGAAATTGAGACCCATTTTCCATTTTCAACGGTTTTCCGTTCAGGGTCGCTTCAGCACTCTCCGGTTCAGTGAAGCCCGTACCCGATGTCGCAGAGGCGTCGTACGGCACAAGCAATTTTGTCCTGATATTTGAATCACCGGAATTGACCAATGTGAGAACTATCGTAGTATTTGCCTTCGTCGCCGCAAAATCGGAAGGAAAGGCCCGGTCCCTTGGATTTTTCCATGTCGCATCCCTTACGATCTCGCTTTGAACGCTCATCAGGGCGAGTGATACTTGTGCGTTTTGTATCAAAGGAGCGCGAAATGTGACGCCCACCGGCCCGTCATAGGAGAACAGGGGCGAGACAAGTAAAATGATCGCAATAATCGGCAACACCCTTTTTGCCATAGTTTTTACCGTCCATCGTTTACCCCCCTCCCTGTGGCAATGCAAGGGGCGGGAAAGGGGCATACGTGTTCACTCTCTCCCCGACCCTCCCCCATCAAGGGGGAGGGAATTTGTTGAGGGCTGATCACCTGATAAGTGCCCAGAGCATCTTGCTGACCTCTGTCAGACCGGATTTTACGGCATTTGCCTGAAGCGGAGGCATCAGGCCGAAGGAGGACGCAAGATCGATGCATGCGGAGACCTCCACAGCCGAAGCACGCGCGATCTCGAAGAAGCGGCGGCGTTCCGCTGCGCTTCTGCGCGCGTTTCCTTCCGCGATATTGAGAACGACCGAAGCAATGGCGCGACGCAGCTGGTTCTTTCGAATCTCGCTCGGCTCGATCGCCGAAGTTGCGGCGGCTCTTGATCTTGCCCACGCATTCGGGCTGATCGAAAGCAGAGGGCTGGATTCTCTCAAATCACGGCTTCGCGTGGCATACGTGCAAGTGAGAGCCCTCCCATGAGCCCTGTTCTCTTCGCTTTGTCGCTCAGTTCACAGTTCTCTCGCTCTGTTATCTGTTCTCTGCTTTCAACTGCAATAACACTTCGATCGAAAAGCGATGTGACAGCGATAAACCACGATGAAAAACGATGTTCCTATCCGTACGTCATCCCCGGGATCTTGACGTGGCGCTCTTTTGCAACGGTGACCGCCTCTTCGTATCCCGCATCGGCGTGTCTTAATATTCCCATCGCGGGATCGGAGCGGAGCACGCGTTCGATCCGCTTCGCGGCTGCATCGGTTCCATCCGCGACGATCACCTGCCCTGCGTGGAGCGAGTATCCCATTCCCACTCCCCCTCCGTGATGAAAGGAAACCCACGACGCCCCGTTGACCGCGTTGATGAGCGCATTGAGGATGGGCCAGTCGGCGACGGCGTCGCTTCCGTCCTTCATCGCCTCCGTCTCGCGCATGGGGCTGGCTACCGAGCCGCAGTCCAGATGATCGCGCCCGATGACGATGGGGGCCTTCACCTCTCCCTTCTTCACAAGTTCGTTGAAGGCAAGTCCCGCTTTTTCGCGCTCTCCGTAACCAAGCCAGCATATCCTCGCAGGCAGGCCCTGATATTTCACTTTTTCCTGCGCCATCTTGAGCCAGCGGTTGAGCGGTCCGTTATCGGGAAATAGTTCCATGATCGCGCGATCGGTCCGTGCGATATCGGCGGGATCGCCGGAGAGGGCCACCCACCTGAACGGCCCCTTCCCCTCGCAAAAAAGCGGCCTGATATAGGCGGGCACGAAGCCCGGAAAGATCATCGCCTCCTTGACGCCGGCGTGCTCCATCGCCTGCGCGCGTATGTTGTTTCCGTAATCGAAGACGGGAATGCCTGCCTTGCACATCGCGACCATGGCCTCCACGTGTTCTCCCATCGCGCGGTAGGATTCCGTGAGATACGCCTTGGGATCCTTCGTTCTAAGCTCGACCGCTTGGGCGAGCGTCATTCGGTTCGGGACATAACCGTTCAAGGGGTCATGGGCCGAGGTCTGATCGGTGACGAGGTCCGGCTTGACGCCGCGCCTGAAAAGTTCCGGATATACGTCGGCGGCGTTGGCGCACAGGCCGATTGACAAAGCTTCCTTGTTTTTCAACGCTTTATCAACGAGCTTTAAAGCATCATCTAGATCTTTAGCTTGTACGTCTAAGTATTTGGTATTTAGCCGTTTTTGAATACGGTCCGGATCCACCTCTATTCCCAGAAAGACCGCACCGTTCATCGTGGCGGCAAGGGGTTGTGCCCCGCCCATACCGCCAAGGCCGGCGGAGAGGATCCATCTTCCAGACAAAGGCGCTGCGGCGCCGTTCGTCCTGAGCACGTCGAAGGACGAATCCAAGGGCCTATTCGTGCGTGGTTCGACAAGCTCACCACGAACGGCATATTTCGACCCATAATGTCTTTTGCCTGCTACCGCGAATGTCTCATATGTCCCCTGCAGGATGCCCTGCGTGCCGATATATATCCACGAACCGGCCGTCATGTGGCCGAACATCATCAAGCCCCTTCTTTCCAGCTCCCAAAAATGCTCCCACGTGGCCCATTTGCCCACTAGGTTCGAGTTGGCGATAATGACACGCGGCGCATCGGGATGGCTGTCCAGAACGCCCACCGGCTTTCCCGATTGCACAAGGAGCGTCTCGTTATCGGTTAGCTTCTTTAAGGTCTCTATGATGAGGTTATACGACTTCCAGTCGCGCGCCGCCTTCCCCCTCCCGCCGTAAACGACCAGATCCTCCGGGCGCTCGGCCACATCGGGATCGAGATTGTTCATGAGCATGCGCATGGCGGCTTCCTGCACCCAGCCCTTGCATGTGAGCTTTCCTCCCCGCGGAGCCCGTATCGGTTCCATTGCCTACCTCCAAACAGCTTCATACATCTTCGTTCATTTTTTGCAACCCAATGAAGTGCGCTGCCGATGCGGTAGGGGTGAGTGCCAGAGGGTATCTCGGAGGCAGGCGTAACGATGGCTATGATGATACGCCTGCCGAGAGTTAAGGCGCGTTTTTGGGCCGTACCCTAAAAACGACGCCGTCCCTCTGGCACTCACCCCTACCGCATCGGCGGCGCCGAAATACCCCTTGACTTGATATTGAAAATGGGTTTCATTTCCACACTCATGCTCAAAAGGGTCCTCATCGCCGCAGTCTGCGTTCTCTTCTCCTCAAACCTCTTCGCGGAAGGGCTTGAAGCACCGAGGCCCGAACGTCGCAAGATAATCGACAACTCCTTTCTTTTGGAGGAGGCCTACAATCAGCCATACGGCGTCGTGCAGCACATACAGATATTCGCCTTGGAGGAGAACTACACGTGGGCCTATTATTTCTTTCAGGAGTGGCCCGTCCCCGACGAGAAGAACCAGATATCCTACGCGGTGCCGGTGCTGCACGGGGGCGGCGACGGCACGGGTCTGGGCGACGTCGCTCTCGAGTACCGCTACCAGCTCTTCTTAAAAAAACGCTTCGCGATGGCCCCCGCCTTCGCGGTGAGCTTTCCCACCGGCGACTACAAGAAGGGCATGGGTTACGGGACGTACGGCTTCGAGCTTCGCATACCGGTCAGCATAGACCTCTCCGACTACTTCGTGACCCATCTGAACGCGGCCGCCGTCTTCATCCCGCAAAAGAAGGGCCCGCTGGGCGGGGACGCGAACGCGTGGGGCCACAACCTCTCCGGCTCCCTCGTCTGGCTGGCGCTTGAGGACTTCAACTTCTTGGTGGAGGCACTCTGGACCTCGAACGTGATCGTCTTTCCCGACGAAAATACCGACCGCGAGCACTTCGTGTTCATAAACCCGGGATTCAGGTGCGCGATAAACTTCAAGTCAGGAATGCAGATAGTGCCGGGCATCTCCGCGCCGATAGGGCTCGGGCCCTCGAGCGGCAACTACGGCGTGCTCTTCTATCTTTCAATAGAGCATAAGGTTTTTTAGAGGCGGCGATTGAACGATATTCTTAAAACCATAGCCCCCAAGAGCAGCAGGCGCCGCGACGCGGTGATGAAGGCGTTCACGGAGGCGAAGGGCCATCTCACCGTGGACGAGCTCTTCGAGCGTGCGCGGGAGATAGACCAGAAGGTCGGGTACACGACGGTCTGGCGAGTGCTGAAACTTTTGGAATCCCAAGGGCTGGCCGAATCGAAGAAATTCCACGACGGTTTTACGCGCTACGAGTTCGTCGGCGGAAAGAAACACCACGATCATCTGATATGCACAAAATGCGGCGCGCTGATCGAATTCATTAACCCGAAGATCGAAGAGATACAGAGGCAGGTCGCCCTCTCCCACTCATTCTCGATCACATCGCATAAGCTGGAGCTGTATGGATACTGCAGGAAGTGCAAACCCAAGGATCATACTCGCCGGTAGTCCCAACGTCGGCAAGAGCGTGATATTCGGCGCCCTCACGGGAAGGTACGCGACGGTGTCGAACTATCCCGGCACGACGGTCGAGGTGCTCCGGGGCCCCGCGAAGCTCTGCGGTATAGCAGCAGAGATAGTGGACACACCCGGTCTATACAGCGTCTATCCCGTCACGGAAGAGGAACGCGTCGCGCTTAACATAATCAGGGAGGAGCCCGGCTTCATCGTCCACGTCATAGACGCGAAGAACCTTGAAAGAAGTCTTCCGCTGACGCTGGAGCTCAAAGAGACGGGCCGGCCCGTCGTCGTCGTGCTCAACATGTTCGACGAGCTCATCTCTCTGGGCATGAACATAGACACCGCCTCTCTCTCGCGGTCGCTCGGCCTTCCGGTCGTGGCGACCGTGGCCGTGACCGGTCAGGGCATGGACCAGCTTGAGGGGGAGCTTTCAAAGCTCGTGTCCAAGGAGCTTTGCCTCGAGCCCTACCGCGTGCCCCCCTATTCCGAAAAGCGCCTCCGCGGTCTCTATAGGATGTCTCAAGAGGTGGTCGCGGCGACGCTCATCAGGGCGCCAAGGTCCAAGAAGTTCACCCGGCTGGACAAGCTCATAGTCTCGCCCTTAAGCGGATTTTTGATACTTGCGCTCATATTGTACCTTGGCCTCTACAAGTTCGTGGGCGCCTTCGGCGCGGGGACCCTTGTCGATCTTCTGGAGGGCGCATACGAGACCTACGTCTCGCCGTGGTTCGTATCCGCGGCAGAGTGGGCCATCCCGTGGGAATGGCTCCGTTCGCTCTTCGTGGGGGAGTTCGGGATACTAACGCTGGGCCTGCGCTACGCGTTCGCCATAATACTTCCCATAGTCGTCCTCTTCTTCTTGGTCTTCGCCGTCATCGAGGATTCCGGCTATCTTCCGCGGCTGGCCTACCTTCTGGACTCGCTCTTTAAGCGAATTGGTCTCTCGGGGCGCGCGGTAATACCCATGGTATTGGGGCTGGGCTGCGTCACAATGGCCACGATGGTCGTGCGCACCCTCGCGAGCAGGCGCGAACGCATGATAGCCACGATACTCCTGTCCCTCACCATCCCATGCTCGGCGCAGATGGGAGTCATCATGGGTCTTCTCTCCGAAAGACCGCTCGTGCTGGTTTTGTGGGCTGTCATCATCTGCTCGATATTCGCCGTTTCCGGCGCGCTTTTGTCCAGATTCATGCCCGGACCGCCGCCGTCCTTCATAATAGAGGTTCCGCCCATGCGGCTGCCTTCGATAAGAAACGTGCTCCTCAAGACCTACGTGCGCATGGCGTGGTATTTCAAGGAGATCGTCCCCATCTTCATCATTGCGAGTGTGCTCATCTGGCTGGGACAGCTGACCGGCGCCTTCGAATGGATAATAAGAGTGCTCGCCGTGCCGTTGGACCTCATGGGCCTGCCCGCGTCGGCGGCACCCGCCTTCCTCTTCGGCTTCTTCCGCCGCGACTACGGCGCCGCGGGGCTCTACGACATCGCCAACGCTGGAGGGCTCTCGGGAAACCAGCTTCTGATATCGGTCGTCGTGCTGACGCTTTTTCTGCCTTGCATCGCACAGCTGGTGATCACCATAAAGGAGCGGGGATGGAAGACGGCGACCGCGATATCCCTTTTCATTCTCGTCTTCGCATTCATGACGGGAGCAGCGCTGAACGCGGCGATCACCCTTGCCGGCGTCACATTATAAAGGAGCGGATATGCAGATCACGGAACAGATGGAGGAGATACTCGAGGCGCTGTGGGTGGCGCGCGAGGAGAAGAACACCGACTGTTTGAAGCTCGCATGGCTTCGCGAGATGCCCGACACGCGAATGCTCAAGGAGCTCATCGACGAGAGGATAGTCGAGCGATGCGGCGCCGAGGAGATAAAGATGACGACGAGGGGCGCGCAGCTCGCCTCCGACGCAGTGAGGCGCCACCGGCTGGCGGAGCGCCTCCTCACCGACGTCCTCGCGGTGAGAAAAGAGATGATCCACGAGACCGCCTGCCAGTTCGAGCACCATCTGCACCGCGGCATAGACCAGAACGTCTGCACCCTTCTTGGGCATCCCAAGACCTGTCCGCACGGGCGCCCGATACCGCCCGGAAGATGCTGCGAGGAGGGTGTAAGGATCGCTCCGCAGGCGGTCTCCCCTGTGTCGCATCTAAAGCCGGGGCAAACAGGTCAGGTGGCCTATCTTTCGACGACCGATCCCAAGAGGGCGCAGTTGATGCTTTCTATGGGCATCGTCCCGGGCACGCACGTGAAGCTTCTCTCGAACTTTCCTTCCCTTTTCTTCGAGCTGGGAGAATCGCAGTTCGCGGTGGACAAGGAGATGGCGAAAGAGATCTATGTGCGCATAGAATCGGCCTAGGGGCGCGTAAGAGGGATTTGCAGAAGCGACATCAGCGAATTGTAGGTGAGGGGCGAGCTCGTTCGCCCGACTATCACGCCGTTCACATCTATCAGAAAAGATACGGGAACGCCCCATACTTCATAGGCGTCGGAGACGGTGCCGTCCATGTCCAAAAGGACCGGAAACGATATCGGCGTCCTGCCCTTCAAGGCCGAAAGCGAGCGTCCTTCGTCGTCGGTGAGTATCGTGACGATGGCGACGGAACCCCCGCCAAGCTCGCGATAGGCGCTCTCCAGTGCGGGAAGCTCCGAAAGACAGGTGCCGCACCATGTCGCCCAGAAATGCAAAAGGACCGTCCTTCCCCTGAACGATTCAAGCGACCATGCCGCGCCTGAAGCGTCCTTCAGCTCGAAGGGCGGCGCCGCATCGCCGATCTTGGGGCGCTCGAAAAAACTGATCGCCGACATCACTGTCAGTATGATGCCGGCGATCACTATTGCGATCAGATATCTGGTTCTCACGCTTCTTTCTTTGCCCTCTGCTGCGGGACCTTGCGGGGCGCCCCCTTCTTTTCCACGAACTTTTCCGGAGCGGACCTCTCTTTGGACGCCGCTGCCTTCCTGAAGACCCTCTCCTTCAGAGAGACCTTTTCCTTCTTCGCCTTCTCGCCCTTCTTCACCTTCTTCGCCGCCTCTTCCGCCTCTGCTATCATCTTGGGCGAAGGCAGGTATTCGATCATGGCCATGGGCGAGCAGTCGCCGTGGCGGTATCCCAGCTTCAAAATGCGGGTGTAGCCGCCGTTCCTGTCGGCAAAACGGTCCTTGAACGCACCGAACGCCTTTTGCACCGCAGCGCGGTTCCTAAGAATGACCCTTGCGCGGCGCATAGCGTGGACCGTGCCCTTCTTGCACAGGGTGACAATGCGGTCCGCTATGGGCTTGAGTTCCTTCGCGCGGGGAAGCGTCGTCTCTATCTTGTCATAAATAACGAGGGACGAGGCCATGTTCGCAAGCATCGCCTGCCTGTGCGCCGTCTTCATCCCCAGTTTTCTTTCCGCCATCCGGTGTCTCATTAGATCCCTCCCGCTATTCGATATCCTTGGGCTTGAACTTGTCCGCCTCGACCGGGTTGAACCCATCAAGCTTCATGCCCAGCTCGAGCCCCATCTCGGTCAGCATGGATTTGATCTCGTTCAACGACTTGCGGCCGAAGTTCTTCGTCTTGAGCATCTCCGCCTCCGACTTCTGGCAGAGCTCTCCGATGTATTTTATATTGGCGTTCTGCAGGCAGTTCGCCGAGCGCACCGAAAGCTCCAGCTCGTCGACCCTGCGATAGAGGTTCTCGTTGAGCTTGGGCATTTCCTCACGAATATCCTGCTCGACCGGCTCGGGCAGCTCTTCGAAGTTGATGAATATCTGGAGCTGTTCCTTGAGTATCTTCGCGGCATACGCCAAAGCGTCGTCCGGCTTCACCGAACCGTCCGTCCATATCTCAATGATCAAGCGGTCGTAGTCGGTGCGCTGCCCCACGCGCGCGTTCGTAACGTTGTAATTGCAGCGCACAATGGGCGAAAAAATGGAATCCACAGGTATCGTGCCGATGGAATCGTCCGGGCGCTTGTTCTGCTCCGCCGCTACGTATCCCTTGCCCATTCGGACGACAAGATTCGCCTTGACCTTCCCCTCTCCGGAAAGCGTGGCGATGTGCAGGTCGGGGTTGAGGATCGACACCCTCGACGACGTCTTCAGGTCCTTAGCCGTCACGACTCTGTCGCCTGAAACGTCAAGGTGCATGATGTCGCTGTCTCCCTCGTGGAGCATCAAACGGAGTTGTTTTACGTTCAGGACGAGATCGGTAACGTCCTCAACGACGCCGGGGATCGTTGTGAACTCGTGGGGAACTCCCTCGAAGCTCACCGATGTCACGGCGGCGCCCTGCAACGACGAAAGCAGGATGCGGCGCAGAGAGTTCCCGAGCGTGGTCCCGAATCCCCTCTCCAGCGGACGGGCCGTGAACTTGCCGTACGTGTTCGTCATTTCCGTTTTATCGAACTCAAGCATCCGGGGACGAATGAGACGTTGCCAGTTACGATACATGTTACCTCCAAATGTTTCTATTCACCTAGGAGACGCCGAGAACGCAGAGAAAAATATATTTTGTTTTACCCGGCATTCTCTGCGCCTCCGCGGTGACTATTTTTATTTCGAATACAGCTCGACGATCAGGTGCTCGCGGAGCGGCACTGTTATCTGCTCGCGAGTGGGGAGCGCCATAATCTTGCCCGTGAATTTATCCTTCTCAAGCAGGAGCCATTCCGGTATGCCGCGACGCTCCACGCCTTCGAGCGCTTCAGTGATCGCCTTCACCTTTTTGCTCCTCTCCCGTATCGAGACCGTGTCGCCCTGTCTCACCAGATAAGAGGGAATGTTGACGCGCTTTCCGTTCACGGTGAAATGGTTCTGGCAGACGAGCATTCTCGCCTGCGAACGGGATTTCGCGAACCCCAGCCGATAGACCATGTTGTCAAGACGGCGCTCAAGAAGGAGGATTAGGTTGTCGCCCGTGATGCCCTTCTGCCTGTCGGCCTCGAAGAAGGTCTTCCTGAACTGACGTTCCAGCAGGCAATACATCCTCTTCGCCCTCTGCTTTTCGCGAAGCTGCGTGCCGTAATCCGAGGTCTTCGACCTCCTCTGGCCGTGCTGACCGGGCCCGTACGCGCGTCTTTCGACCGCGCACTTGTCCGTAAAACACCTGTCGCCCTTGAGGAAGAGCTTCATCATCTCCCTGCGGCAGAGCCTGCACACTGCTTGATTATACCTTGCCATCAATCCTCCAAATAAAAAAATTACACTCTGCGTCTCTTCGGCGGCCTGCAGCCGTTGTGGGGAATGGGGGTCAGATCGCGGATCGCGACCACCCTGACACCCGTCTTCTGCAGCGAACGAAGCGCCGACTCGCGGCCGGCTCCCGGGCCGTTGACCAGAACAACGACCGAGCGCATACCGTGATCCATGGCCTTCTTCACCGCGTCCTCGGTGGCGAGCTGCGCCGCAAAGGGCGTTCCTTTCCTTGAACCCTTGAAGCCGCGCGTTCCCGCCGTCGACCATGCAAGAGTGTTGCCCTGCGTGTCGGTGACGGTCACGATGGTGTTGTTGAAAGACGATTGTATGTGGACAATCCCCACCGGCACGTTCTTTCTGGCGCGTTTCTTTGCCTTCTTAACTACCGGCTTCTCTTCCGTCTTTGCACCTTCATTCTCTTTCTTCACGTCCGTTGCCATTATTCCTCCAAAAAATACTTGTTACTGTCGGCCTCGTGCTCTCAGCTTCAAGCTATTATGTCGGCCCCGTGGCGATCTTCTTACCGGCGATCGCGATCCTCTTGCGGCCCTTTCTTGTCCTTGCGTTAGTGTGAGTGCGCTGGCCGCGGCAGGGCAGATTCCTGATGTGGCGCATGCCCCTGTAGGCGCCTAAGTCCTTCAGGCGCTTTATGTTCCCCTGGATCTCGCGGCGCAGGTCGCCTTCGACCTTGTACTGGGATTCGATGATCTCGCGGATCCTTGCAAGATCGCCTTCCGACAAGTTCTCGGCGCGGACACTCTCGTCTATCTTCGCTTTCTCGAGAATTCCCTCCGATGTCGTCCTGCCTATCCCGTAGATGTAGGTCAGCGCGACCACAATGCGCTTCTTCGCTGGTATATCGACTCCTGCTATACGCGGCATAACAAAACCTCCGGTTTGAGATCAAAAATCAAAAATATAAATCATCAGCCCTGACGTTGCCTATGCTTGGGATTATCGCATATGACCCTGACAACGCCTTTTCGTTTGACTATTTTGCACTTCGCGCAGATCTTTTTTACCGATGACCTTACCTTCATAGTTGTTCCTTGTGTCCCTTGTCTGGATTACTTCGTCCTGTATATTATGCGCCCTCTCGTCAGATCATAGGGCGACAGTTCTATCGTAACGGTGTCGCCCGGAAGTATCTTAATGAAGTGCATCCTCATTTTGCCCGATACGTGCGCCAGCACTTTGTGCCCGCTCGGGAGCTCCACCCGGAACATCGCGTTGGGGAGCGTTTCCAGAACCTTTCCTTCTACCTGTATCGCCTCTTCCTTGGGCATCTTTTATAACCTGCTCAATATCTCCGGTCCGCTGTCAGTTACGGCTATCGTATGCTCCATATGGGCCGAGAGCTTCCTATCCTTCGTAACGACCGTCCATCCGTCGGGGAGAACCTCTACATCGTGTTTTCCTTCGTTGAGCATCGGCTCCAGAGCCATGACAAGTCCCGTACGAAGCCGCATACCCGTCCCTCTTTCACCGAAATTCGGTATCTGCGGATCTTCGTGCAACGATCTTCCTATTCCGTGGCCCACATAATCCCTGACGACCGAGAAACCCGCATTTTCCGCGACCTCTTGTATCGACGCGGAGATGTCATAGAGCCGGTTGGCCGTCACGGCAGATGCTATCCCCCGCATCAGCGCCTCTTCCGTCACCGCCAGCAGGCGCCTTGCGGTATCGGATACATCTGCCACCGCAAAGGTCCATGCGTGATCGCCGTAAAAATCGTCGAGCAGTATCCCGCAATCGATCCCGACGACATCGCCATCCTTAAGCTCTCTCGTTCCCGGAATGCCGTGGACTACCTGCTCGTTCACGGAAACGCAAAGCGCGTGGCTGTAGCCCTGATACCCTTTGAACGCGGGGGTCGCGCCCCTCTTTAAAATGAGATCCTCCGCCACCCTGTCCAGTTCGCCTGTCGTAACGCCGGGACGGATCATCTCCTGCAGGTGCGCCATGACCTCCGCCGCGATCCGATTAGACTTGCGCATCTTTTCGATCTCATCGCGGGACTTGAGGATGATCATTGCCTCATCTCTTTATCAATCAAAGAACAGATCTTTTCGAAGATACCTTTTATGGAACCGGTGCCTTCCACATTGCGGAGAGCTCCCTGCTTCCCGTAAAGACTTATGAGCGGCGCCGTTTGCGCCCTGTAGACGGAGAGGCGCTCCCGGATGGTGCCCTCATTGTCGTCGCTCCTCTGCACAAGCTTCGCGCCGCACTTATCGCAACGCCCTTCCGCCTTCGGCGGCGAAAAAGCGATGTGATAGGTGGCGCCGCACGAGAGGCAAGCCCTTCTGCCCGCGAGCCGCCTCACCACCTCTTCATCCGCGACATCGAGATTGACGACCGCCGTTATGTTTTTGCCGAGCTCCTTGAGGAGCCCTCCAAGCGCCTCCGCCTGTGCCGGCGTCCGCGGAAAACCGTCGAGGATGAAACCGTCGGCGCAATCCTTTCTGCCCATCCGCTCGCGCATCACCTCGATGATAAGGTCGTCCGGGCCCAGCGCGCCGCGGTCCATATATTCCTTCGCCCTGCGCCCCACTTCCGTGCCGTTCTTCACGGCCTCGCGGAGCATATCGCCGGTGGCAAGCTGCGGAAGACCGTAGTGCTCCTCAAGCATCTTGCTCTGCGTTCCCTTACCGCATCCGGGCGGCCCCATTAGAATGAGGACCATGCTAACCTCTCCGCCCGCGGAAGCGGCCGCCGGCCTTCGCACCCAAGAATCCTTCGTAGTGCCTCGTCAGAAGGTGCGATTCAATCTGAGCCAAGGTGTCCATCGCCACGCCGACGACGATCATGAGCGAGGTGCCGCCGAACGTGTAGGCGAGCGACGAAGGGATGCCGAACTTGCGTATCAGAAGCTCCGGAACGATGCACACGAAGGTCACGTAAAGCGCGCCGCCCAGCGTTACGCGCGTCAGCACCCTGTCTATATAATCCGACGTGTTCTTGCCAGGCCTGATGCCCGGTATGAACCCGCCGAATTTTCTTAAGTTATCGGAGACGTCGACGGGATTGAACGTCACCGCCGTATAAAAGTACGCGAAAAAGATGATCAGGCCCCCGTACAGCACCGTATGTATCCAGCCGGTGGCAAGCGCCTGCGATATCGCCTGCATCGGACCGTTCTGCACGAACTGCGCAATCGTCGCGGGGAACATTATTATGGACGACGCAAAGATGGGCGGAATGACGCCTGCGGTATTGACCTTGAGCGGCAGGAACGACGACTGCCCTCCGTAGACCTTCCTCCCCACTATCCTTTTTGCGTACTGAACCGGCAACTGCCTGCTGGAGCGCTCCATGAATATGATAATGCCGATGAGGAGCCCTATGAACGCCACAAGGACCAGAAAACCGAAGAAGCCCGCGAACTGGTCCTTCATGGCCCACGCATCGCGGAAACCCACAGGTATCCTGGTGACGATACCGGCAAATATGATGAGCGATATGCCGTTGCCGATGCCGCGCTCCGTGATCATCTCTCCCAGCCACATGAGAAACGCCGTGCCCGCCGCAAGCGTGATCATCGTCGTGACGTAGAACTGCCAGACGGGAACGCCGGGAAGCATGGCGCCCTGCTCTTTCAAGCCGTAGCCGATGCCGAAACCCTGGATGAGCGAAAGAACGACCGTACCGTATCGCGTGTAGCGAGTGATCTTCTTCCGGCCTGAATCGCCCTCTTTGGAGAGCCGCTCGATCGCCGGCACCGACACCGTCAGGAGCTGAAGAATAATAGACGCGCTGATGTAGGGCATGATGCCGAGCGCAAAGACCGAGAACTGCGACAGCGCGCCGCCCGAGAACAGATTGAAGATTTCAAAGACCGTGCCCTGCGATATGATCTTTTTGACGACATCCGCGGATATACCGGGAGTCGGGACAAATACCCCGATGCGGTAGACCGCAAGCATCAGGATAGTAAATAATATCCGGCGCCTGAGCTCCGGTATCTTCGCTATGTTCGTAATTCCCTCAGACACTTTGGACCTCGATTTTACCGCCCTTAGCTTCCACCTTCTGCTTCGCGGAATCGGACACGCGATTCGCCTTGATCGTCAACGCATGCGGCAGATCTCCCCTGCCCAGGACGACAAGACCGGACAACCGTTTCTTTATGACGCCCGCCTCGATGAGCTTGTCGAGAGTGACCTCCGAATTCGCCGGAAAAACGCCCAGCTGATCGAGGTTCACGATGGCATACTCTCTCCGGAAGATGTTCGTAAAGCCGCGCTTCGGGAGCCGCCTCTGGAGAGGCATCTGACCGCCTTCGAATCCCGGCTTATGGTATCCACCTGCACGCGATTTCTGACCCTTGTGACCGCGGCATGATGTCCCGCCGTGGCCCGAACCGTCGCCGCGCCCCAGCCGTTTCACTTTCCTCTGCTGCTTCCCTCTTGGAAGACCGATCTCATTTAATTTCATAGACCCTCTTCAACTATTTTCACAAGATGCGTAACACTTGCGACCATGCCCCTCACCTGCGGAGTATCGGGCAGGACCCTTTCCGCATGGAGCCGCGGAAGTCCCAAACCCTTGAGCGTCGCCCTGTGCTTCGGCGGCGTTGATATCCCGCTGTGAACAAGCTTGACCCTGATCTTTTTTCCCTTTGCCATTATGCACCTCTAATCAACCATGCGCTTCTGGATCGCGAGCTTCTCAAGTCCGTCCATGACCGCCTTGACGACGTTATGCGGATTGCTCGTGCCCAGTGATTTCGTCAGAATGTTATGGATGCCCGCCGCTTCGACGACCGCCCTGACGGGCCCCCCTGCGATCACCCCGGTTCCGGGTGATGCCGGCTTCATTACGACCTTCGCGGCACCGTAAATGCCCAGCACATCGTGAGGGATAGTGCCGTCGGAGACCGGTACGCGGACCATGGAACGCTTCGCGCCCTCAATGGCCTTGCGTATCGCCTCGGGGACCTCACGGGCCTTTCCCAAACCGAAACCCACACGGCCGTTCCCATCGCCGGTAACAACGAGGGCCGAGAATGAAAAGCGCTTTCCGCCCTTCACCACCTTCGCCACGCGGCTGATGTGCACGACGCGCTCGATGAGCTCCGTCTGTTTGTCGAACGATTCCTTTTCACGTCTTCGGGTAAACTCCATATCACCACCTTAGAATTTTAGTCCTTTGCCGCGCGCGCCGTCGGCCAATGCCTTCACACGCCCGTGGAATAGATATCCGCTGCGGTCAAAAACGACGTTCTCAATCCCTTTTGCCTTCGCGCGCTCCGCGATAAGTTCGCCGATGCGCTTGGCGCCGTCGCACGTCGCGCGTTCCTTCATGGTCTTGAGATCCTTCTCATATGTGGAGGCGGAGACGATCGTAGCGCCCTTAACATCGTCTATGAGCTGGACACCGATGTGCTTCACGCTCCTGAAAACGCTCATGCGGGGACGGCCCGACGTTCCGGATATCTTCCGCCTGATGCGCTGATGTCTTATTACCCTCTTAGCTGCCCTGTCGCCCTTCATCTGTTATCCTCCCTTTGCGGCACCGGCGCCCGTTCCGACCGCGGCCTTACCGACCTTGCGCCTTATGCGCTCAGCGGTGTACTTGATGCCCTTGCCCTTGTAGGGCTCGGGCGACCTGTAACGGCGGATGATCGCCGCGGTCTCGCCGACAAGCCCCTTGTCCGCTCCGGAGACCGTGATGTGCGTCTGCTTCTCCACCGCGATCTGTATCCCCTTGGGGATCGCGAACTCTATCGGGTGGGAATATCCGAGATTCAGGAGCAACACCTGCCCCTTGACCTCGCTCTTGTAGCCCACGCCGACTATATCGAGATCCTTCGTGAATCCTTTCGAAACGCCCGTCACCATGTTGGCCGCAAGGGCGCGGATTAGACCCTGTTCCATCCTCGCTTCGCGCGTGTCCGACTTCCTTGTGACCTTAAGCTCGCCCCCTTCGACCGCAACGTTCACGTTGCTCTTGACTGGGATCCCCATCTCAAGCTTCCCCTTCGGGCCTTCCACTTTCAGTGTAGCATCGGCGATCGCGATCTTCACTCCGCTTGGCGCCACGACCGGTCTTTTTCCTATTCTTGACATTCTTCCTCCGACTTCTCAAATCTTGCTCGTCTAGACCATGAATCCCTTACCAGACCGTGCACAGGATCTCGCCGCCTATTCCGTTCTTCTTCGCATCCATGTCCTTCATGATTCCCTTCGATGTCGACAGGATGGCGATACCGCGGCCCTGTTTGACCGTACGGATCTCGTCCTTAGTGAGATAGACCCTGCGGCCGAGCTTACTGACCCTTGCGATCTCCGAGATGACCGACTTCTTCGAAGCCGTGTACTTGAGCTTGATCACGATCGCTCTTCCCTTGCCCTCGCCCACCGTAGCCACGTCGTTCAGGAAACCCTCTTCCTTCATTATAGTAGCGATGCGCTCCTTGACGCGCGACGCCGGAACCGTGACCTCGCCCTGCTTCGCATGGAGGCCGTTCCTTATTCTTGTCAACAGGTCTGCAATCGGATCAGTCATCATAAAAAATGCTCCGTGTAATTTATCTACCAGCTTGATTTGACCACGCCCGGAAGCTCGCCGTTGAGCGCCATCTGTCTGAAACACAAACGGCACAGATCGAATTTTCTGAAATAGGCCCTCGAACGTCCGCAGCGCGGGCATCGGTTATACTGCCTGACCTTGAACTTCTGCTTCCTCTTGGACTTGATCATGAGTGATGTCTTAGCCATCTTATGTGCTCCTGAAGGGCATGCCCATGAGCTGCAAGAGCGTCCTGCCCTCATCATCGTTCTTTGCCGTCGTCACAAATGTTATGTTCATCCCGTTGACCTTGGATACCTTGTCGAAGTTGATCTCGGGGAAGATTATCTGTTCCGTCAGGCCCAGCGTGTAGTTGCCGCGTCCGTCGAACGATTTGGGAGAGACGCCCTTGAAATCCCGCACACGGGGCAGCGCCACGTTGACCAGCCGGTTCATGAACTCGTACATGTTCTTCCCGCGAAGCGTGAGACACGCGCCGATCGAGACCCCGGCGCGAAGCTTGAAGTTCGCGATGGACTTCTTCGACCTCGTGAGCAGCGGCCTCTGGCCTGTGATCTGCGCCAGTTCCTCGGCCGCGGTCTCCAGTATCTTGAGGTCCTGAAGCGCTTCCTTGAGGCAGGTGTTGATAACGATCTTTTCGAGCTTCGGCACCTGCATACTGTTCTTGTAGCCGAACTTCTCGATGAGCGCCGGAACGCACTTCTGCGCGTAGTTCTGCTCGAAAGGAGACGGCTGTCTCGGCACTACCGGACGCTTCTCCTTCTTGACCTTCTCCTTCGGTTCGGCCTCGGCCTTCGGCTCACCCTTTGCGTGTTTTTCCGGCTTGCCGCCTTTCTGCTGCTGCGGCTTTTCCCTCTTGGGTTTGTCGCCCTTGGCCCCGGACTTCGCTTCAACCTGCTTTTCTTTTTTCTCTTCTGACATAGTTTATCCTACTTTGTTTTTGATTCGATGATCTCGCCTGACTTCTTTGAGAACCTGACCTTCTTACCGTCGTCCAGCACCTTGTGGCCCAACCGCGTCGGCTTGGAGAGCTTCTCGTCGTAGAACATGACGTTCGATATGCTCATCGGCGCCTCTTTCTCCACAATGCCGCCCTGGCGCATCTTCTGCGTCGGCTTCTGGTGGC
>DYJF01000056.1 GCA_020723205.1 Bdellovibrio sp. | reverse complement strand
TGGCGGTCGCCTTGTTCTGGTGCTGGCTCCTCTCGTTCTGGCACGCCACGACTATGCCGGTCGGCATGTGAGTTATCCGGACGGCCGATTCGGTCTTGTTGACGTGCTGTCCGCCCGCCCCGCCCGATTTGAACGTGTCTATCTTGAGGTCTGCGTCCCTGATTTCTATCTCGATGTCCTGTTCGACGTCGGGAAGGACGAAGACCGATGCGAACGAGGTGTGGCGACGTTTGTTGGCGTCGAACGGCGATATGCGGACGAGCCGGTGTACGCCCTTTTCCGCCTTGAGATAACCGAAGGCGCCTTCGCCTTCCACCGTGAGCGTAACGCTCCTGAAACCCGCGCCTTCGCCGGCCGTGAAATCGACGACCTCGTTACGGAAGCCCTTGGCGTCCGCCCATCGGCGATACATACGGAGCAGCATCTCGGCCCAGTCGCATGCTTCGGTGCCGCCGGCGCCCGCGTTTATCATAAGGATCGCAGATGCGTGATCGTGCTCGCCGGAGAACATCTTCTCGAACTCCATCTGGTCGAGCGCGGCCGAGACCTCTTCTATTTCGCGCATTGCCTCAGAAACGAGCTCTTCCGATTCGCCCCCCTCGCTCGACAGATCGATTATCGCCTCGACGTCGGCCAACGAACGCCCCTGGTCCTCGAAGCGCCTGACGACGGCCAAGAGCTTGTCGCGCTCCTTCAATATCTGCTTTGCCTTTTGCGTGTCGTTCCAGAATTCCGGCTGATTGGCCTGATCGTCCAGTTCGGCGACGCGGCCGCGTTTTCCCTCTATGTCAAAGATGCCCCCGGATGTCTTCGAGCCGCTTCTTGAGTGTATCGAACCTGTCGTTCAACTCCCTTGTCATTCTCGGGCCTCCTTTATGCGGCGAACAGCGGTGATCGCGATGCAGAACAGCGTATATGCTACGGCCCCCCATGCGAGCCAGTCGCCCAGACGCGTGTAAGGCGAGAGGTCCTCAAGTGGTACTATCGTTCCGACCATGATGGAACGCTCGAATATCTTCGATTGCATGAGGATGCGGCCCCACGGGTCCACCACGGCGGAAACGCCGCTGTTCGTGGCCCTCACCATGAAACGGCGGTTCTCCACGGCGCGGAAGACGGATATGGCCAGATGTTGATATGGCGCGGACGACACGCCGTACCACGCATCGTTCGTTACGTTGGCCAGGAATTGCGCGCCGGCCTTGACCGTCTTTCTGCTTATCTCGGGGAATATGTCCTCGTAACAGATGAGAACTCCCATCCTATTTCCGTCGAACTCGAGCGGTTCGTATGAAGAGCCCTCTATGAAATTGCCGACAGGGGCCGTGAGCTTCTTCGCAAAGAAGAAGAGTTTCCTGTACGGCACGTATTCGCCGAAGGGCACGAGATGCGCCTTATGATACATCCCCTCTATGCGTCCTCTTGCGTCGAAGAGAAAGGCGCTGTTACGCATGTCCCCTGTCGGCTCCTCCGCCACGGCGCCCAAAAGGGTGTACGGCTGGCGCGTCAACTCCATTCCCGTGAAGCCCAGCGTCTGCGGCCTTAGGGAGGCGAGGGTCGTCTTGAGATAGGCGGGATATGACGCCTCCGGCCAGATGATAAGATCGAGCGGCGCGTTGCGAAGTTTTTGCACGCCGGAGCGATAGACATCCAGATTCTCCTGCGCCATTTTCTCGTTCCACTTGTCCCCCTGCTCGATATTGCCCTGTATCATTGCGATGTTTATGTTCGGCGCCCTCTTGAAGGACGAGGGGACCGTGTAAAGCTTGGCCGCGCCGTAGGCCAAAATGACCGCGAGCAGAACGGCCGTGGTGACCGTCTTCTGCGCGAAATTATTGACCGGTTCCCTGCGCAATCTTAAGACGAGCTCCGCCAGATACTGATTGACCCAGACCATGGCGAAGATGAGGCCGTAGATGCCGACAAGATCGACCATCTGAATCGCCGGCAGGACCTTGTACTGCGACATCGCGATGTTCGACCATGGGAAGCCGTTGAAAGGGATGTAATTGCGGCAGAACTCCGCGGCCACCCACATGACGGGAAGAAGAACGATCACCTCGCCTCTGAAATATTTCGATACCCAGCGGGCCAGCATCGGAGCGACGGAGATGTAGAGCGATACGAAGACGACCAGCAGCACCGTGACGAGCGCGCTCGTGAAGGCGCTCATTTTTCCGTACGTGTGCATAGCGCGGAAGACCCAGTAAAGAGAGCCGCCGTACCAGATCATCGAGGACAGGAACGTGAGGACGAAGGCCCTGCGCGGCGCGGAATCTCGTACGGCGATGAGAAGCGGCACAAGCGCTACCCAGCCGATGACGCCGAATTCCGGCGCTTTCCAGCCGAAGAGGACGGTCGGAAAGGAGAAACAGACGAGAACTCCCGAAGCTGCGGCAAGCAGTATCTGTTTGTATGTTCTCATAGGATTCGTACCATTGTTTCGAACTCCGCCACTCGCATCTTTTTCCAGTCGGAGGGCTTGTGATCGCGCATTCCGGAAAGGTGCAAAATGCCATGCACCGCCAAAAGCGTCAATTCCCATCTTAAAGGTATCCGCCGCTGCCTTGCCTGCCGCACGGCCGTGTCCAGCGAGATGACCACCTCGCCGCCCTCCCCGCACTGAAAGGACATCACGTCGGTCGGACCGTCGATCTCAAGGAACGTTTTATGCAACCTTGAGATCTCCGCATCCGTGGTCAAAAAGATATCGCTTTTTACCCCCCCCTTGCCCCCCGCTTTCAAAGCGGGGATGCCCCTTTTAAACGCCCGCTTTACGGCCTCGAGCGGCGCTTTGCGGCTTGGGTGGAGATTTTGCAGGGTCGTCTTCAATCAAGGTCTCCTCGCCCACGACACTTACCTCCGGCTCCTGTCGCGTCTCTTTGGGGTATTCTATCCGCTGGTGGTATATCCCGAACAGTATGTGAGAGAACGCGCGCGCGATGTCGTTTAAGTCCTTGAGCGTCAGTTCGCATTCGTCCAACTGCTCCTCCGCGAAGCAGTCGTTTATCACGCGCTGAACGGTCTGCTGGATCCGGGTTGTGCTCTTCTCCTTGAGCGAACGGACCGCGGCCTCCGATACGTCCGCCAGCATGAGGATGGCCGCCTCCCTGGACTGCGGCTTGGGCCCCGGATAGTGGAAGTCCGCTTCGTTGATCTCTTCGTCGCCGGTTGCCTGCGCCTTTGCCTTCTCGAAGAAAAAGCTTATCGCCCTGGTGCCGTGATGCTGCGGTATCATGTCGATGATGGAGCGCGGCAGGCGAGACTCCTCCGCCATTTCGATGCCCTCTTTCACGTGCGAGCTTATGATGAGGGAGGACATATGCGGAAGGAGCTTTCCGTGGCGGTCTTCCCCTTCCTTGCTGTTCTCGACGAAATACTGCGGCTTTCTTATCTTGCCTATGTCGTGATAGTAAGCGCCGACGCGGACTAAAAGGGGGTTCGCCCCTATCGCCTCTGCGGCCTCCTCGGACAGTATCCCCACCAGGTGCGAATGATGGTACGTCCCCGGGGCCCTGACTATGAGCTCGCGCAGGAGAGGGTGGTTCAGGTTGGCGAGCTCCAAAAGCTTGATGTCGGTTGTGTAATCCATGACGGACTCGATGAGCGGGGCCGCGACAAGAAGGAGCGCTGCGCTGAAGAATCCGCCGAAGAACGCGCAGAGCATGTGCCAGAATATATCCACCGCGCCGCCCTGCCCCGCGAACATCGCTATGCCGGCGAGTTTTATGCCCAATAGCGCGATCGAGCCCACGAGTCCCGTGACGGCGCCCGCCTTGATGATCGTCGAGCGCTTATCTGCGTTGGCAATGGATGAGATGCCGGCGACGTTTATAATGAGGCAGAAGGCGACGTACTGCAGGTCGGCCTCGGAGAAAAGTCCCGAAAGTATGGTCATGAAGACCGCGAAGAGGAACGAATCCTCCGCATGGAGGAACATGCGAAGCAGCATTGCCGAACCTGCGGCAGGAACGACGTAATACAACGCGGAGGTCGGCACGTCGAAGAGGAGCGAGTCGTGAAGTACGGGGACCATGGCAAAGCCCAGACGCATCACGACGACGTGGCCTATCGCGAGGATGCCCATAAGCAGATAATCCCGTCTTGCGGGATGAAAACGGCGAATGTATTTTTCGGCAAAATAGTAGATGACGATTATGAGCAGGACAATGAAGAGCACCGTTCCCGCGAACTGCGCGGGATACGTGCCGTGAGCGGTCTCCAACATGATGCCGTTGAGTATCTTGATCTGGCGCGCGTCAAGGCGGCCGCCGTTACGGACGATCATCTCGCCCGCTTTGATCTTGAACGTCACGTTCTGGACGCCGGAGATTGTTTCGCTCTTTCGCTTATCGGTCTCCATGCTGTCGAAACTGACGTTGGGGCCTATGAGGGCCTGTGCTATGGACAAGATCGCGCCCGGCAGCTCTTTTGTCTTGAAACGGTCGCGCGGGATCGTGAGCTTCGCGAGTTTTTCCCTTATGTCGGCCGTCGAGGGGATAACGGACGGGTCGGAGATCGCGGTCTCGCCGACGATCGCCACCTCCTCTCCCTCCGGCTTCACGTGGCGCAGGTTGATCCCGTTCTGTTTTTCAGCGCCGAGGGTTCCTTTCTCGGCGGCGATCGGCTGCATCATCCTGCTCGTCACGATCTGCGAGAGCATCTGCTCTGAACGCTGGCTGAAGCCGTCCTTTGCAAGGGCGCCGAACTGGTCCGGCGTTACATCGATACCGAGCTTGCTTGAAAAAAGTTCGCGAAGATCGCCCGCCTGTTGGGGCCGGTCGCGTGTTTCGGCGAATGCTTCGTGAATGCGCCCGCTGACGTTCTTTGAAACGCCCTCGTCGAAGTTGTAAACCGGAAGGACCGTTCCGGCGGCATCCTGTTTGAGCTTTGCGGTCATCTCTTCATCGATGATCTCATAGTTGCGGTCCGCCTTTATGTCGCGCGTCGCTATCATTCCCTCTTCCAGCCCCTTGGGCACGCGCTGGAACGAGACAGTGGTTATGAAAGTGATGAGGATCGCGAAGACGAGAATGATCAGCCAAGTCATCGTGGGCGACTGGATGAATGTGGAAAGAGAAGTGAAGTCGTCTCGGCGGGGTATTCCGAAGAAGTCGCGCAGTTTTTTGACGCGTTCAGGCATTGGTTCTCCTTTGACCGTCCCTCTCGTATGCCTTCACGATGCTGGAAACTAAAGGATGTCTAACTATGTCTTCTTCCGAGAATTCGTGGAACGCCATGCCTCTCACACCCTTGAGTATCCGCCACGCCTCCAGCATTCCCGATCTCGTGCCGTCCGGGAGGTCCACCTGCGTTACGTCGCCTGTCACGACCATTTTTGAGTCGACACCCAAGCGCGTCAGGCACATCTTCATCTGCATGGATGTGGCGTTCTGCGCTTCGTCTATGATGACGAACGCGTTGTGGAGCGTGCGGCCTCGCATGAATGCGATGGGGGCGATCTCTATGATGTCGCTCTCGACCATCTCCTCGACACGGTCCACATCGAGCATGTCATACAGCGCGTCGTACAATGGACGAAGGTACGGGTTCACCTTTTCCACCATGTCGCCGGGCAGAAAACCCAGTTTTTCGCCCGCCTCGACGGCAGGCCTTGCAAGGATTATCCGCTTGAACTGCCCCTTGAGAAGAAGCGAGACCGCCATCGCGCATGCGAGATAGGTCTTACCTGTCCCCGCCGGGCCGATGGAGAGAACGATGTCGTGGTCCTTCATCGCCTGAAGATAGGTTTTTTGAGCGGGGGACCTAGGTATTATGGGGCGCCTTTTTGTCGGGATCATTATCGTATCGGCAAAGAGCATCTCGAGGTTCGCGTTCCTGTCGCGCGAGATGATCTTGACCGCATACTCGATGTCGGCTCCGATGACGGGATATCCCTTTTTCAGAAGTTTGTAGAGCTGACCCAGCGTCTGCTCCACTACCGACGTGCAAAGCGGATCGCCGGATATCTTGAGGTCGTTTCCCCTCGCGCTGATCTCCGCTCCGGAAAGCTTTTCCAAGGAACGGAGGTGGCAGTCCTCCGGCCCGAAGAGGGTGCGCGCTATGCGATTATCGTCGAAATGCAGAGATACGACTGTTGTCGGAGCTTTGCTTTTCTTCTTCAACGTTCATCTCCTAAGTTGGGGCCTTCCGGCGCCGGCGGGCGCGGGGGGCGCTTCTCCCATTACCTGAACGAAGAACTCGCGGCGCTTTGCGCTCGTCTCGAAATCGACAAGAACGACCTCTTCACGCGGCCCCAGAACGAGCTTGCCCTTCGAGAACGGCACGTGAACGGTTTTGCCCATCATGGCTGCCTTGATGCGCGGGGCCATGGCGATGGGTTCCTTTCTCTTTGAAAGGGCAGCCCCCTCCCCCGGGAATATCTCCAGCGTCTCTTTAAAGGCCGCAGTGATCTCCGGCAGGGGCTCCAGAACGGTCAGGGCCGCACCCGGCTCCGGGGCTATCACTGTGACCAGCCCGTCGGGGATCTTTGAATCCTTTATCGCGTAGTGGATCTCGTGGATAACGGATATGACGTCAACCTCCCCCGTGGTGTTGACGAAGTAATTTTTCAGGAAAATCATGGAGGTAGAAGCTAGCGTAGAGCCAAACGCGATGCAATAGGCAATTTTTTCCGCAAATAATGACGGCCGGCTCTCGGGACTCATGGGTCTCGGGCACGTCGCTTTCAGTAGCCCTATTATTACGCGACTTCCCGAGGGGCAGGCGGCGAGACGGCGTATGAGGCGAGCCGCCGTAAGCCGGCAAGGCCTCTTCGAAGAACGGCAAATAAGGGACGGCGGATCAATTGTCATCTCTGTTGACTTCATGTCGTTCTACCCCTATCGAGCATGCATGACCGATACAGGAAATAAATTTGAAAAACTCATCGACATCATGGCCCGCCTTAGGGCGCCGGACGGGTGTCCGTGGGACCGCGAGCAGACATATAAGGATATCGCCCCTCATACATTGGAAGAGGTCCACGAGGTTCTAGATGCGATAGACCGCGGCGATTTTGACGGATTAAAAGAGGAGTTGGGTGATCTTCTCCTTCAGATCGTTTTTTATGCGCAGATAGCAAAGGACGAGAAACGATTCACGATAGATGATGTTGTCGAGTCGATCAGCAAAAAGCTCGTCCACCGTCATCCCCACGTCTTCGGCGAACAAAAAGTGAAGAATAGCGGCGAAGTGCTGGAGCAATGGGAGAAGCTCAAGTTCGAAGAGGGGAAGAAGTCGGTCGTCGGCGGAGTGCCAAAGGCCCTCCCTGCCCTTCTCAAGGCGTATCGTCTCGGTGAAAAAACGGCGCGCGTCGGGTTCGACTGGGAGGATGCGGAAGGGATCCTCGCGAAGCTTGAGGAGGAGGCCCGCGAGCTGCACGAGGCGCGAAAGACCCTTCGACTCGCTGACGCTCGCTCAGGGCAGGCGAAGGACGAAGCGGCCGTAGAACACGAATACGGCGACCTGCTCTTCACGATGGCGAACATCGGCCGCTTCCTGGGCATCGATCCCGAAGGCGCCCTTCGCAAAGCGACGGAGCGCTTCATCAAGAGGTTCAAATTCATGGAAGATGAGATAAGCGGACAGAAAAAGGAGATGCAAAAGCTGACGGCGAAGGAATGGGATGAGCTTTGGACGAAAGCGAAAATTCTAAGCACTAAATCCTAAATTCTAAACAAATTCAAAATCCAAAGTTCAAATGATCAAAAACATGTGTTTTGAATTTTGACATTTGAATTTAGAATTTGTTTAGATGACCGCTCTATTGTGGGATCTGTCCGTTCGCATCAGCGCCCGAAGTAGGCAGAGGCGTTTTTTTCCTTCTTTTTATCATCTCAACTAAGGCCTCATATTCGTCGGGGCTTATGGCTCGTATTATGGCGATATAGAGGACCACTGAAACGGCTATGAGCATGCAGAGGACCGCCGCGCGGTGATATGCCCCGCCTGTTTCGAAGAGACCCCCGAATCGCACGGCGCCCGCCAGTAAAGCGGACATGACCGCAGTTGCAGCTATGGTTCTCGCGACTGACGCGAGCAGTTTTTTAGCACCGATCTTCCCGACCTTTTTCCTGAACAGGTAGAGCAAAAGCGCGAAGTTGATGAGTGACGACGATGCCATCGCCAGGGCGAGTCCCCTGTGCAAAAAGGCCTTCATGAGAAGGAGCGCGACTGCCGCGTTCCAGAAGAGCGCGATGGTAGCGACAATCACCGGCGTCTTGGGGGACCTCAACGCGAAAAACGCAGGGACTAGATTTCTGACGCCGGAGACGAACGGGATGCCCAGTGCGAACATCTGAAGCGTCTGCGCGGTGGCGATGGATGCGTATTCCGAGAACGCGCCGCGCTCGAAGAGCATTCTGACTATGGGCAGCGACAGGATGTAGAGCCCGGCCGCGGCCGGTATGTCTATAAGGAACGCGAGGCGCAGGCCGTAATTCGCCGTCTCTTTGAAGGATTCGATCTTTTTGTCCGCCGCATGGTCCGAAAGGGTTGGAAGTGTTGCGGTCGCAACCGCTATGGCGAATATCCCCAACGGAAATTCGGACACCCTGTCCGCGTACCACAGATATGAAACGGTCCCGTGCGGAAGGAACGACGCCAAAAGCGTGATGACGACGACGTTTATCTGATAGACCGCCGCGCCGTAGGCAGATGGCAGCATCATGAGCCCCAAGCTCTTGAGCGCGGGATGCCTCCAGTTGAAATTGAGGCGCGGGAGCATCCCCTCTTTTGCGAGAGACGGTATCTGCAAGGCGAGCTGGAGGACTCCGCCCAAAAGGACGCCTATCGCGACGCCTGCGGTCGGCTCGGGAAGATGGTCCTTGAGCACGAGGGCGCCGAAGATTATCGCAACATTGAGGAGGATGGGAGACGCGGCGGGCGCCGCGAACTTCTTGAGCGAGTTGAGCGTCCCCATGGCCAGTGCGACCAGACTTATGAGGAAGATGTACGGGAACATGATGCGCGTGAGATAGACCGTCAGGTCGAACTTGGTTTGGCTGCCCTCGAAGCCGTAGGCGACGAGCTTCACGACCCAAGGGGCGAAGACGATCCCAAGTACCACCATCAGGGCGAGAACTGCCGAAAGGCACGTGAATACTATGGAGAGGACCTCGCGCGCGTCCTTTCGCGATCTCTTGAGATATTCGGTGTAGATCGGCACGAAACAAATCGTGAGCGAGCCCTCGGCCACGAGGCGGCGAAGCAGATTCGGTATGCGGAAGGCCACGTAGAAGGCGAGGGCGACCAGTGTGGCGCCGAACGCATAGGCCAGCGCGGAATCCCTCACCAGCCCCAGGATGCGGCTGACCAGCGTGAAAAAGCCGATGGTGCCGACCCTTCTGCTTATATGACCGTGTTCCTTATCCATTTCCTTCCCGTTCTTGACATATTGGCATAATTCATGCTAGGTGCCAACCCTCTTTCAAGGAGGTTGTAATGCCAGTCGACAGGTTGAGAAAGAAGATCGGCAAGGGAAGACATCATTCGGCGCTGAAAAGGGAACGTCAGAACGAAAGACGCCGCGAGAGGAATCGTATGGCGATGTCCGCGTTGAGGACCGCCATTAAGAAGGTCAGGACAACCCCGTCAAAGGAATCGCTTGCAAAAGCGATCCCCGCGATCGACAAGGCCGCGAACAAGGGCGTCATTCCGAAGCCGAGGGCGGCCCGCATCGTTTCACGGCTCACACGCTTTGTGAACGCCGCTGCCTGACGGCCGGCTCGCACAGATCGAACAAAAGACGTTCGAGGATCCTCTCCCTGGGGATGCGGCTGGATTTTATCTCGCGGTCGCAACGCGCCAGTAACCCGAAATTTCTCCTCAATTCAAAGGGCTCGAACAGCTTGCACTGCTCCATATAATCCTTTGCGAAGAACGGATTGACCCCGAGGTAGCCGGCGATCTGCGCGCCCGATGCGCCTCCGCCCACCTCTTTCGCCCTCACAAGGATCCTGAAGTGGCGCGCGATCATAGCGAGTATCAGGACCGGCGCCGTGCCGTATTCCAGAAGGTTGGAGAGTACGCCTATCGCCCTTGGAAGTTTCTTTCGGCCTATCGCGTCGGTCAGTTCGAAGATCGACCGCTGTTTCGTCTCCGCAACGGAATCTTCGACGTCCTTGAGCTCAACGGCGGGACGGTTCGCTATGAAAAGTATGATGCGCTCGATCGCCTGCGAAAGTTGTCCCAGATCGGGCCCCGCAATGTCGGCCAAATATCTTGCGGCGTCCTGCGATATCCGTTTCCCCTTTCTTGCGATCTCCATGTTAATCCACGAGGGGAGTTG
>DYJF01000055.1:8490-10326 GCA_020723205.1 Bdellovibrio sp. | reverse complement strand
ACGGCTTTATTGACCTTGTTCTTGAGCACAGGAACGTAAACGCCGTCGATCTTTGCAAGGCGGACAAGGAGGTCCATGCGCGGGCCCTGCGGGTCATGTAGCACTGCTTCCATTATCCCGATAATCGCTTTCTCGCCGTCCCCCAATACTATCGCATCGAAAAGGTCGGCGACCGGCTCGGGATTGAACGCGCACGGGCCGCCGGCGATCACCAGAGGATATGACCCGTCGCGGTCCTTCGCCCTGAACGGAATGCCCGACGTTTCAAGGACGGTCAGGATGTTCGTGTAGGACAGTTCGTAGGGCAATCCGATGCCGATCACGTCGAAATCTTTGAGCGGCCTTTTCGATTCGAGCGAGAAGAGCGGCAGGCCCCTTCTTCTAAGCTCCTCTTCCATGTCGGTCCACGGCGCGAAGACACGCTCCGCAAGCATGTCGTCTCTCAAATTGACGATGTGATAAAGGATGGAAAGGCCTATGTTGCTCATCCCCATCTCATACGTATCGGGGAACGCAAGGCAAAGGCGGACGCCCGCGGCGTCCCAGTCTTTCCGGATGGAGCCGAACTCCCCGCCGATGTAGCGATGGGGCATCTCGACGCTCTTGAGGATATCGTTTATCTCCTGCATGAATTGCGCCCTGCATGGCAGATTCAGGCGTGACTTGTCAAATCCTTTACCAGTTTCGCAAAGAACTCGCGATTTAAAGCCATGCGGGAAAGATATGAAGGAAGGGCCCTTCCTATGGCCTCCGCCGTCTGCTCCTTTCGCCCGACAAGGAGGTGCGTCTTTGCCTCGAGCTTCACCAAGATATCCTCCTCGCGGTAGTTGAGAAAAAGAGCGCTCTGAAAACCAAGCTCGTCCATTATGGATTCAATCCTCTCGTCATGGGCGAGCCCGATGAACGGTACACGGCCTCCCATCGAAAGGACAAGCGCATGGTAGCGGCAGGTGACGAGCCAAGAGAGCCGCCTCAAGAGCGCCGTCATCTGCGAGGCGTTGTAGTTGTCCGCGCCGAAGAGCACGGAACGCTCCTTCATGAGCGCCCTCACGTCGTTGCACGGCGCCACATCGAGCCGCTCCATCGCGAAGAAGACGATCTGCGCGCCGAACTCCTTCGCCGCCCAGTCCGCATATGCGGCAACGTCCTCCTTCATCCTCTTCGAGCGCGCTTTCGAGTCGCCCCTCCACGTGTGATAGTAGACCGACTTGTAATGGTCGCTTTTGATATGCGCGGCCGCCTTCCATACGTCCACAACGACCGGCCACCAGAAGAACTCCTCGAACGCAATCCCCACTATCGGCCACCGCTGGTCTATCCCGTAGGAGTGCAGGCACTGGTCTATCCACGACTGGCTCGCGACCGGCTGCGTGAACGCGGTGTCGGTCGTTACCTTGATATCGTTCGTTACGCCTATCTCCTTGAGAAGCTTTGCCGCAGCTTCCGTGCGCGTCATCAAGAGATCGAGCCGGTCGGCGACGTCTTTCGCCCACTTCGCGTCGGCCCTGTTCATCCGGCCGGCGTCCACCGCGTATGCGACCGTTATCTTCCCGAGACGCTGCGCAAGCTCCGCTGCGTACATGAAGAACCATAAGAGCGCGGAGGAGAAATTGTCCTTGAAGCACGAGCCCTCGACCAGAACGACTATGTCGGACCTCAAGACAAGGCGCAGAACGGAAAAGATAAAAACGGGAGACACCTGCGCCACTTTGAGCCGTGAGTGTTCGGTTATGTAGCGAAGCGTCTGTTCGCGGTCGAGAGATGTGAGGGTGATCATGACCAGAGGGCCCGCGTCCAGCATCTGTTTGACTGCCTCTACCGTCCTTGCCTCGGCTC
>DYJF01000055.1:0-8480 GCA_020723205.1 Bdellovibrio sp. | reverse complement strand
TCCGGTGTTGTCAGCGCCGCCATATCCAACGACAAGGCATTCGACGGGATCTCCCTCGCGCCGCTTTCTGTTGAACGGGCGGAATATGAAACCGAACAGTCGGACAAGTACTCGCAGGAAAAAAACCATCTCTTGACCTCGACCTTATCCTTTACCTCAACCTTTAACCTCTTAACACATTTTCAGGCGTCACTATCTCACCGGTCAGATCGTACGCGTCAAATTCCGTGATCCTGACGAGCGCGAAGTCGCCCATCTTGGCGCGGCCCTTCTTTATATAGACGAGCCCGTCTATCTCCGGCGCCTGCCCGGCGTGACGCGCCTGTATCATGCCGCCGCTCTCTTCGCCTATGCCCTCGACCAGGACCTGCATGGTCTTGCCGACGTGCATGCGGTTCCTGTCGAACGATATCTCCTGCTGCAGCCGCATTATCTCGTCGTGCCGCTCCTTTACCACCTTTTCCGGCACGCTATCTTTTATTTTCGCGGCGGCCGTACCCTCCTCTCTCGAGTAGGCGAAGGCGCCCATGTGATCGAACTTGGCCCCCGCCACGAAATCCAGAAGCTCGTCGAACTCATCGTCAGTCTCGCCGGGATATCCCACGATCACGCTCGTGCGAAGATACATCTGGGGAATCTCGGAACGGATGTGATCGATCAGACCCATTATCTCCCTTGAATCCCCTTCGCGCTTCATGGACCGCAAGATGCGGTCGCTCACGTGCTGCACCGGTATGTCAAGATAGGGACAGACGTCCGGCACGACCTTCATCACGTTGATGACGCCCGTCGGAAAACCGTGCGGATACGCGTAGAGCAACCGTATCCACTTGTCCCCTTCGAGTTCCGCCAGACGAACAAGGAGCCGCTCCAAGCTTTCGCCGTCTTTCAGGTCGCGTCCGTAGGCGGTGGAATCCTGCGCGATCAAGTTTATCTCCTTCACTCCGCGCGCGAGCATCCCTCTCGCCTCTTCGACCACCGATTCAAGCCCGCGGCTCCGGTACGCCCCGCGTATCTTGGGGATAGAGCAGAACGAACACGGATGGAAACATCCTTCGGCTATCTTTATATACGCCGCGTGTGGAGGGGTCACGGCGATGCGCGGAGTCCTGTGATCATAAAGGAAGACCGGTCTTGCAACCGCCATCTTCTCCGTGCCCTCTTTCAAGAGTTCCGCGATCCGGTGAAACTCCCCGGCGCCTATGAATATATCGACCTCCGGAAGTGCGTTCGAAAGTTCTTTCTGATGGCGCTGCGGAAGACATCCGGCCGCCACGAGAAGCCGGCATTTTCCCTTCTTCTTGAACTCCGCCATCTCGAGGATCGTGTCCACCGCCTCTTTTTTGGCGTCTTCTATGAACGCGCAGGTGTTTATTATAATGATGGAGGCCTTGGACGGGTCCTCGACGAACAAAAAGCCCTCTTTCGCCAGAAGCCCCAGCATAACCTCTGAATCTACAAGGTTTTTAGGACATCCCAAGCTTATGAAATGAATGGAATCCATCAACCTGGCACCATACTAACATCATGAAAATTAAGCAACTTTTATTGCATTGTTCTCCGATATTTGGCAGTTTCTTGGTCATGGGTTTCAACTGCGGAATAGTGGGTCTCCCGAATGTCGGAAAATCAACGATCTTCAACGCGATGACCGCGGCGCACGTGCCCGCCGAAAATTATCCATTCTGCACGACGGACCACAACATCGGAAAAGTGGCGGTGCCCGATGAACGGCTAGAACGGCTGGCATCGATATTCAAACCGGAGCGCGTCGTCCACACGACGGTCGAGTTCGTCGACATCGCAGGGCTGGTCGAGAACGCGCACAAGGGCGAGGGGCTGGGAAACAAGTTTCTGGGCCATATCCGCGAGATGGACGCTATCGCGCACGTCGTAAGATGTTTCGACGCCCCGCAGGTGGCGCACCCTTATGAAAATATCGACCCCGTCCACGACATTCAGGTCGTGAACACGGAGCTCCTCCTTGCGGACCTCGAGACCATCGGCAAGAGATACGACAAGATCGCGCACGCCGCGCACTCCGGAGAAAAAGATGCGAAGGCGATATTTCCAGCATATGAAAAAGTGAAAAAGGGTCTCGAGGCGGGAACATCCGTCCGTCTCCTGGGGCTCAACGAGAACGAGATGCACGTGATAGACGATCTCTCCCTTCTGACCGCGAAGCCCGTCCTCTACGTCTGCAACGTGAACGAGACGGACCTCAAGAGCCCTTCCCGACTTGTGAAGAGCGTCGAGGTGCTCGCATCGAAAGAGAGCGCGCAGACCGTGATGATATGCGGCGGGATAGAGGCGGAGCTTGCCGACCTCTCCGACGACGAAAAAATGGATTTTCTCGCGGATCTGGGACTTGCCGAATCGGGTCTCGCGCGGCTGATCCACGCCGGCTATCGCCTGCTGGACCTCATAACCTTCTTCACAAAGGACGGTCCCGAAGTGCGCGCATGGACGGTAAAACGCGGCACAAGAGCCCCGCAGGCCGCCGGAAAGATCCACACCGATTTTGAAAAGGGCTTCGTCCGCGCGGAGGTCTACACCTACGAAGAGCTCATCAAGGCCGGCTCCGAACACAAGGTCAAAGAGGAAGGCCATTTGAAGATCGAGGGCCACGACTATGTCGTACAGGACGGCGACGTCATCCACTTCAGATTCAATGTGTAACAATTGCATATATTGGCGGCGGGAAAACATTTCCTGTGCGGCCTCGAGGGACGCCGCTTTCGATACATCGCCAGCTGACGAAGGGCAACTTTTCTCCATCCTCCCGGCTTAGGTCAAGTTCGCTAGGTCATGGGGGAGCGGAGGGAGGTGAGAAAAGTTGGCCGAGAGGAAGCTGGCGGTGCTCCGAAATAGTCGAGCCGCCGTAGGCACAGGAGACGTCTTCCCGCCGCCGGTGAGTCACCCTAACGCATTGCTTCTTGCGTTTCGGGGCAAATCGGGCTAAGTAGCCGCCACAATGAAACCCATCAAAAAGGTCGTCTTCATCGAGCCAAAGTCCCCCGGCTACCACATCTATTCCAAGTGGGGCCTGCCGCGGCTGGGAACAGTAATTCTGGGCACGATGCTTCAGGAGCGGGGATATAGCGTAAAGATCTTCGTCGAGGAGGTTAAGGGCATAGATTTCGAGGATATCTTCGATGCGGACGCCGTGGGCATATCCACGATAACATCCACAGCGCCGCGCGCGTACGAGATCGCGCGACAAGTGAAAAAGCTCGGCATCCCCGTCTTTATGGGCGGGCCGCACGTCACCTTCATGGCCGAGGAGGCGCTCAAACATTGCGACTACGTGTTGCGCGGCGAGGCCGAGGACACCATCCTCGATTTCATGAAGGCGCTGGAATCGGGCACGGGGCTTGAGAGCGTGAAGGGCCTTTCTTACAAAATGGGCCACCATTTTGCGCACAACGAAATACCCCCGCACTGCATGGACCTTGACCAATATCCGGCGCCGGATTTTTCGCTCATCCACGGCTTCGTCGGATCGAAGAAAACGCACGACATCACGCCCGTAATGACCTCGCGGGGATGCCCGTTCGCCTGCAATTTTTGCGCGGTGACCGAGATGTTCGGAAGGCGCTACCGCTTCCGTTCCACAGACAAGGTCATCGAGGAGATAAAGGCAAGAGACCCCGATTGGATATTCTTCTACGACGATAACTTCACCGCCGACAAAGCGCGCGCAAAAGAGCTTCTGCGCAAGATGATGGCCAACAATATCAAATGCCATTGGAGCGCGCAGGTGAGAACCGACGTTACGAAGGACAAGGAACTTCTGGAACTCATGCGGGAGTCCGGATGCGCGCAGGTATACATCGGCCTCGAGTCCATAAATCCCAAGACGCTCGAGCTCTTCAAGAAGAGCCAGACGGTTGAGGACATAGAAGATGCGATACGCGCGTTCCACAAATACGGCATCAAGATACACGGCATGTTCATCTTCGGATCGGAACACGACGACGTTCGCACGATCCGCGAGACGGTGAAGTTCGCAAAACGGCTGGAGATCGAATCCGTGCAGTTCATCATGCTGGTGCCGCTGCCCGGAACGTCGGTATTTAAAACCATGGAGGAAGAAGGGCGTCTGCTGTCCCGCGACTGGAGCTACTACGACGGCCACCACGTCGTTTTTAAACCCAAAAAGATGAGCTTTGTCGATCTGCAGGTCGAGACCGTGAAAGCGACGCTCCGCTTCTATTCGCTGTCGCAGATATTATCGCGCCTCAACCGCTTCGACCTCTGGACGATGATCATCCGCGCCTACGGCCGAAGATACACGCGCAAGTGGAAACGCAACAACCAGGACTTCATAGACCACTTGAAGCAACTCTATCATCAGGCGGGCAGCGGCATTTCGAGCGCCGGGACCAAACTGGAGCTCAAGGCGAGAAGGACCTCCGACGACTTAAAAGAGATGTTCCACAAATATAAGACGTCAAGGTCGGAGCGCGCGCATCAGGAATAAGAGCGGGCGAACCAGTCCATCAGGACGTTCGACGCCACGTGGAAGAGCACGGGCGCGGTGATCGAACCGGTCCTCAAACGAAGATACCCGAAAAGCAGCGCAGGAAAGAATATGGAGAAGTGCCACCACTGGTAGGCGACTATCGTGTGTGCGACCGCGAAGACCGCCGCCGTGACGAGAAAACCCCATCCGACATCGATACCCAGAAATCTTATCCTCTTCTTGCACACGATATCTATCGTAGATTGAAAATATCCGCGAAAATAGAACTCCTCCGGAAGCGCGATAAGCAAAAGCTGGAAGAGCATCGCGTTTCCTATGTTGGGAAAAGAGGCCGCGTGGAACGCCGTCTTTTTGAAGACCATGATCTGCCAGAAATGCGCGGCCGCCAGGAACGGCGGAAAGACGACGACCGCCGCTATGAGGAAAACAAGACACGACTTGAAAAAGGATCTCACGTCGCGGTCAAGAAAATCGACAGGCCGTTTTCTCCTCCAGAGGACGAACACCGGAACGTAGAGAAACATCACGGCGACGATCGCCGATATCGTCTGGCCGATCCAAGCTACGTTCCTGAACGCGAACAGGGCGTGGGAGACAATAAGGAGCGCAACGGTCACCACCGCAAGCTCCCAGATGAGTCCACTTGACCTCCCCTTTGTAAGGGGAGGATTGGTGGGGTAGACCATTCTCTACCTCCCCTCTCCCCTTCTTACCAAGTAGGGGAATGTTGTTCTCTCGACTTCACAATATAAATAATCAAACCCGTCAAAAACGACACCATCATAGCTATCTGGCCCGTCGAGAGGAACCCGCCGAAGAATATCCCCCGGTCCTCGTCGCCGCGCAGGAACTCAAGTAAAAACCTCGACACCCCGTAATACATGAGGAACGCGGAGAAGACCTGCCCCTTGAACCGCCTGTACTTATAGACGATGAGAAGTATCGCGCCCATGACCACGGCGTTCAGCATGAAATATATCTGCGTCGCGTGGAGCGCGACTCCCGGATGATAGTAACCGGCGGCGGAGCCCTTGTTCGTGAAGATAAGATGGATGAAGAAATCCGTCGGTTTTCCGTAACAGCAGCCGGCGCACAGGCATCCCAGACGCACGAAAAAAATGGCGAGTGGGACCGCCGCGGAGACTATGTCGAGATATCTGAACGCGTCGATCCGGCGCACCTTCATATAGATCAACACTCCGGCGATCGCAAATACGAAGGCGCCTATCGAAACGAATCCTCCCTGCCAGAAATAGAAGACGCGCACCGGGTTCTCCAGATAATACGAGGGGTTCTCGATCACGATATGGAAAAAGCGCGCGCCGAGAACGGAGCAGATTATTGCGATGATGCCGAAATCAAGAAGGACGACGGGATCGGCCCCCTCGCGCTTCGCCAGCCAGTAGCCGTAAAACGTCGCCGCCAGCGTCGCTATCATAATCGTGAAAAAAAACGCCGGAACTCCGATGTTCCCTATTTGAAAGAGGATGGGCCTCATTGATCCCTCCGTTCCTTCTTGAAGGCGGTTATCAGAAGAAGCGCCATCGACACAGTTATGGCGCTGTCGGCAACGTTAAAGGCGGGCCAGTCAAGCGGCACCTGAAGCTGGTATCCGAACAGCTCTCCCGATAGAACGACGTCGCGTACGTGCACGGAGATGAAATCGGTCACCGCGCCGAAGCGCATCCTGTCGATGATGTTGCCCGCGATGCCCGCGAATATGAGGGCGATCGCCGTCGGAAGCGCCCTTGCGTCGTCCTTCATGCGCGAATAGAAGCCGGCGAGAAAGATCACCGCTACGGCCGCCACAAGATAAAAGAACCACTGCCTGAAGCCGTCCGGCGCGCCGGCGAAGATCCCGAAAGCGGCGCCGGTGTTCTTGAGATGAACTATGTCGAGATAACCGGGGATGACCGAAACGGCGTTCCCCAACGGGATATTCTTTATCACCAGCCATTTTGTGAGCTGATCAAGAGTGAAGATCACGGGCGTGATGACGAGTATCTTGTGTTTGAATCTCATAATGAACCGTCAGCCGACGACCGACGCGCAACGAGCGCAGATACCGGCATGCGAAGCCGACGTCCCTACAGTTTCGCTCTTCTTCCAGCAACGTTCGCACTTCGCGCCTTCGGCCGGAACGACCGCCACCTTGAGCCCCGCGATCTCTTCGCTTGCGAAAACGTGATCCCCCGACGCTGCGCCGAACCTTACGCCGGAGACGATGAAAAGGTCCGGCAGCGCGGCACCGAAGCTCTTCAGGAACTCCTCCGTCTCGCCTGGCGCTTCGATGACGACCTTCGCGTCCAGCGGGTTGCCGATCGTCTTCGCAGCGCGCGCGATCTCGAGCGCCTTTGTGACCGTCTCCCTCACCTGCCTGAGCTTTTCCCAGCGCTCTCCCAGCTTTTCATCCGTGAACTCCTTCTCCGCCTCGGGGTATTTCGAGAGGAAGACCGATCCCGGTTTGCCCTTGAAACCGGGCAGGTATCTCCAGAGCTCTTCGGCCGTGAACGAAAGGATGGGCGCCATCACTCTGACCATGGCGTCGCCCATCCTGAAGAGCACCGTCTGCGCCGAACGCCTCAACACGCCGTCCTTCTTCTCGCAATAGAGCCGGTCCTTCATTATGTCGAAGATAAAAGCGGAAAGCTCCACGGTGCAGAAGCGGACGAGCGCCTGCGAGATCATGTGGAACTCGAATTCCTCGTAACACTTCGCCATCTTCGATACGAACCCGTTCAGGGCATGCAGCGCGAAACGGTCGATCTCCGTCAGCTCTCCGTCGGCAACCGTGTCCCTGTCCGGATCGAAATCGTAAAGGTTCGCCACTATATAGCGGGACGTGTTCCTGATCTTCCTGTACGCCTCTACGAGACGCGTCAATATCTCGTCGGAGAAGCGGATATCGTCCCTGTAATCCTCGGAAGAGACCCACAGGCGCAGGACCTCCGCGCCGTGCTTGTTGATGAGCACCTCCGGCGGAACGTAATTCTTCGCGGACTTCGAATATTTCTTTCCCTGACCGTCCACGACGAAACCGTGAGTGAGGACGCGCTTGTAAGGCGGACGGCCGCGCGTTCCGATGGAAGTGAGAAGAGAAGTATGGAACCAGCCGCGGTGCTGATCGCTTCCCTCAAGGTAAAGATCGGCCGGCTCCCTGATGCCCTCTTCCGTTTCCAGAACGGCCGCGTAGGAGACTCCCGAATCGAACCAGACGTCAAGAATGTCCTTCTCTTTCCCGAAACGTTTCTTCTCGCCGCACGACGGACAGGCAAAATCAGGGACCATGAAATCTTCGACGGGCCTGACAAACCACGCGTCGGAACCCTCTTTTTCGAATATCTTCGCGGCCTTCTCCACAAGGGCGTGCGTGCTGTGCGATATCCCGCATGAACCGCAGACAAGCGCCACAATGGGAACGCCCCAGAGCCGCTGGCGCGAGATGCACCAGTCGGGGCGGCACTCCAGCATGCCGCCTATGCGGTTCTTGCCCCATGGCGGTATCCACTGCACGTCTTCGATCGCCGCAAGCGATTTTTTCCTGAGCGAGTTCTTCTCCATCGAGATGAACCACTGTTCAGTGGAGCGAAAGATGATCGGCTTCTTGCAGCGCCAGCAGTGCGGGTACTGATGCGTGATCTTGTCGCTCTTCACGAGCGCGCCGGCCTCTTCCAGTTTTTTCACGACCGTATCGTTCGCGTCCTCCACGAAGACGCCGGTAAGATAATCGAGACCCGCCTCCTTCGTGAACTTTCCGGCGTCGTCCACCGGCGCCAGAATGTCCAGCCCGTAGCGCTGGCCCGCCTGATAGTCCTCCTGCCCGTGGCCCGGCGCCGTGTGCACCGCGCCGGTCCCGGCTTCCAGCGTCACGTGCTCGCCAAGAATGACGAGAGATACCCTGTCGATGAGCGGATGTCTGCAGTGCCTGTGCTCAAGCTCGGCCGATTTCGGTTTGCCTACGACCGTGTAGTATTTTTTTCCGGCCGCCTCTATG
>DYJF01000054.1 GCA_020723205.1 Bdellovibrio sp. | reverse complement strand
GGATACAGTGAGTGCGCTGGGCGACGTTGCATCGTGGTGGCGGGGCCGGTTCAGGGTCCCGTGTATCGCGGTCACCGGAAGCAACGGCAAGTCGACGACGAAGGAAATGATAGCCGCCGTAGTTTCGGTCAAAGGATTGGTGCTCAAAACGGAGGGGAACTTCAATAACCTGATCGGACTGCCTCTCACCGTCTTCCGCTGGGAGGATGAGCATGCGGCTGCCGTGCTTGAGATGGGGATGAACGCGAAAGGCGAGATCAGGCGGCTGGCTGAAGTGGCAAGGCCGGACATCGGCCTCATTACGAACGTTACCGCGGCGCATCTTGAAAAACTTGGCAGCGTGGAAGGGGTCGCCGAGGCGAAGGGTGAACTTTTCGAAGCGATGGCTGGAAGGGGCGTCTCCATAATCAACAATGAGGACCCGTGGGTGAGAAAGCTCGGCGAACGATACGGCGGGAAGGCCGTCAGCTTCGGCATGCGAAACGACAGCGATATCAGATTTTGCCACATGGAGAGCAGCGATCTTGCGTCTACCAAGCTCACGTTGTCCATCATGGGCGAGGAGAGGACCATCGATCTGCCGCTGCCGGGGACGCACAACGTCATGAACGCCATGGCGGCTATCGCCGTGGGCGTCGCGCTCGGGATCGATAATGACACGATACTCGAGCGGCTCATCACGTTCCGCCCGATGGCGATGAGGTTCGAGCGCGTGCAGCTTGCGAACGGCGTCTGCATGGTCAACGATTCGTACAACGCGAATCCGCAGTCCATGAAGGCGGCCTTCAGGACAGTCGGTGCGGCGAAGAGGGCCGGAAGGTTCATCGCTGTCCTCGGCGATATGCTGGAGCTGGGCGGGCAGACGGCAGCGCTTCACCGGGAAGTGGGACGTTCAGCCGCGGAGTCTGGCATCGAACGCCTCTTCATCTTCGGAGATTTCGCGAAAGAGACGGCCGCTGGCGCCAAGGAGGGCGGTCTCGCGGGATCGCTGATCACGGTCTCGCGCGACATCGAGGCGCTCAAGTCGGAAGTTGAGAGGGAGATCAAGGCGGGCGACGTACTTCTCGTAAAGGGATCGCGCGGCATGAAGATGGAGAGGATAGTCGAACACTTGAAGCACGTCATCGGTTGCGGTTGAAATATAGGGGGAGCGAAAGAATATGCTCTATCATTTGCTGTATCAGTGGCACGAACAGTTCATCGGTCTGAACGTCCTGCGCTACATCACGTTCAGGACCTTCGGCGCGCTCTTCACGGCGATGATCATCTATTTCCTCTTCGGAAAGGCGATGATCAGGTACATGGCGCGGAAACAATTGTGGCAGACGGTGCGTGACGACGGTCCCGTCACGCACATGGACAAACGCGGAACGCCGACTATGGGCGGAATACTTCTTTTGATCTCCGTGTTCATATCGACGCTCCTTTGGACCAGGTTCGACCAGCTCTTCGTCATTGTAGGGTTGGCGCTTATGTTCTGCTTCGGCGCGATCGGTTTTTTGGACGATTATCGCAAGGTCATACTCCGCGACGCGAAGGGCCTTCGCGCGCGTTTCAAGTTCCCGCTGCAGCTTGTCTTTGCGATAATCGTCTCGCTCGTCCTGTTCGACGGGATAGGCCTTAACCGCGAGCTCTCCCTTCCGTTCGTGAAGACCTTCTCTCCCGATCTCGGCTGGTGGTACTATCCTTTCGCGGTGATCGTCATCGTCGGAGCGTCGAACGCGGTCAATCTGACCGACGGTCTGGACGGGCTTGTGAGCGTTCCGTCGATAGTCGCCTTCTTCGCGTTCGGGGTCCTCGCCTACATCGCGGGGCACGCGCGCATCGCGTCGTACCTCGTGGTGCCTGTGGTGCCCGGCAGCGGCGAGCTCACGGTGCTGTGCGGAGCGATCGTCGGGGCATGCATAGGGTTCCTTTGGTATAATGCGCACCCAGCTTCGATTTTCATGGGCGACGTCGGAAGTCTGCCGATCGGCGCAGTTCTGGGCTATGTCGCCATCGTCACCAAGAACGAACTTTTGCTCTTGCTCATAGGGGGCATCTTCGTGTTGGAAACGGTATCCGTCATTACGCAGGTCGTTTCCTTCAAGCTGACTGGAAAGCGCATCTTTAAGATGGCGCCGCTGCATCATCATTTTGAACTGAAAGGATGGGCCGAATCCAAGGTCATCGTCAGGTTCTGGATCATCGCCTTCATTCTGGCGATCGTCAGTCTGACGACCTTGAAATTGCGCTGACTATGATATTGAACCTGAAGGATAAAAAAGTGCTTGTCATCGGGCTCGGCCGCGCCGGGGCCGCTGCGGCGAGATTCGCGGCAACGAGGGGAGCGGTCGTCACAGTTTCCGAAAGGAAAGAGGAGTCGTCCTTCAGGGGACAGGCCGCGAAGCTTGAGGGTCTCCCCGTCAGGTTCGTCTTCGGGGCGAACGATCCGAAGCTCATGAGAAGCTCCGACCTCATAGTGGTCAGCCCGGGTGTTCCGCTTTCCATCGAAGGGTTAAGGGATGCGGCGGATGCCGGAATTCCGGTCGTCAACGAGCTGGAACTTGCGGTGAGCGAGATCAAGGCGCCGATGGTCGCGGTGACCGGCACGAACGGCAAGACCACGACGGTCACGCTCATAGGTCATTTGCTGACGGCGTGCGGGATAAAGAACTGTGTCGGGGGCAATATAGGCACGGCGCTTACCGACCTCATTGAAGAGGCGAAGTGCGTCGACTGGGTCGTGGTGGAGGTCTCGAGCTTCCAGTTGGAGACGACGCCTTCGCTCTCGCCAAAGGTGGGCGTTCTTCTCAATGTGACGCCCGACCATCTCGACCGTCACGCCTCGTTCGAGGAATATCTGGAGCTCAAGTTGCGTCTGTTCGACACATTGGGCTCCGAGGGATACGGGATCTACAACGCCTGCGACAAGCTTGTGTCGTCGTCTGTTAAGAGGTCGAAGGCAAATCTCATCCCGTTCAATTCGACGGGCGGGCTCAAACGCGGAGGATGGTTCGACGCCGGCGCGCTGAAAACCAAGGTCTCCGGCGCCGGTCAGCGCCGCTATGATTTAAAAAAAGTGACGCTCGCCGGAGCGCATAATCGCGAGAACATGCTGGCATCGGTGATCGCGGCGGAGCTTTGTGGGGGCGATGCGAAAGGGATCCAAAAGGGACTCGAGACGTTCAAAGGTCTTCCGCACAGGATCGAGCTCGTTGATGAATATCTGGGCGTTAAATATTACGACGATTCCAAGGGCACGAACGTGGGCGCGACCGTTGCGGCGCTTGAGAACTTCGGGGAACAGGTGATTCTCATAGCAGGCGGCCTCGATAAGGGGGCGAGCTATGCTCCGCTGGCGCCGATGATAAAGGAAAAGGTGAAGCGGCTCATATTGATAGGGGAGGCGAGGGGGAAGATGAGAAGCGAGCTGGGCCATCTCACGGAAACGGTCGAGGCCGATACGATGGAGGACGCGGTGTGCAAGGCAAACGCCGCTGCACGTTCGGGCGACATAGTGCTTTTGTCCCCCGCTTGCGCGAGTTTCGACATGTTTCGCGACTACGCCGAGCGAGGCGATGTGTTCGCGCGTGCGGTGAAAAAAAGGTGCTGGTCAAAGCAATAGAAGGGGCGATGGACTCGATAGAGATAAGAAAATCGCATTTCGACGTCTGGATACTGGTGCTTACCATTGTCCTCGTGAGCTTGGGAGTCACGATGGTCTACAGTTCCAGCGCGGTCCTGGCACAGGAACGCTTCGGCGACGGCTATTTCTATCTCAAGCGCATGCTTGTGTTCGGGGCCCTCGGTTTCGGTCTTATGCTCGCGGCGATGAACGTCCCCTACCGCGTGTATTGCAAGCTCGCCTATCCCATACTTCTCGGCTCGCTTGCGCTTTGCGCCTTAGTGTTCGTCCCGGGGCTGGGCCGCACGATCGGAGGAGCCACGCGCTGGATACAGTTGGGGCCGCTGGTCTTCCAGCCGTCGGAACTTGCGAAGGTCGCGATGGTTCTGTTTCTTTCATACTCGCTCCAGAAGAAGGCGGAGAAGATCAGGTCGTTCTCGATAGGGCTGGTGCCGCATCTTTTCATAATGGCCGTGGTGGCAGGCGCCATATTGTCGCAGCGGGATTTCGGATCGGCCGCGATGGTGGCGGTTATCACGTGGCTCATGCTCTTCGCCGCCGGCGTGCGTCTCGCGTATCTTTTCGGAATGGCCGCGGCGGTGTTGCCGCTGGCGTACATCTTCCTGTCCGGCGAGGGATACAGGAGGCGCAGGATACTGGCGTTCGTGAACCCGTGGAGCGATCAATACGGCGCGGGTTTTCAGATCATACAATCCTTCGTCGCGTTCAACGAGGGCGGATGGTTTGGAAAAGGTTTGGGCGAGGGGCAGCAGAAGCTTTTCTATCTGCCGGAGGCGCACACCGATTTCATCTTTTCTGTCCTGGGAGAGGAACTGGGGCTCGCAGGGGTCATCTTCGTGATCGGGCTCTTCGCGCTCTTTTGCTACCGCGGCCTCAAGGTCGCGCTCAACGCTCCGGATCTTTACGGCAGATATGTTGCGATCGGCGCGACTCTTCTCATCTGTCTTTCGGCCGTATTCAACATAGCGGTGGTCATGGGCCTTTTGCCGACGAAGGGAATGACGCTGCCGTTCATAAGCTACGGAGGATCCTCGCTTGTCGTATTGCTGACGGTGGTCGGAATACTTTTGAACATATCGTCCTATAAGAAGGTGAATCAGTGATGGCGGAAAGTGGCAAAATGAAAGTGATGATCGCATGTGGCGGCACCGGCGGCCACCTTTTCCCCGGCATCGCCATCGCGGAAGCGGTGAGGAGCTCGAGGCCGGACACAGCGATCATCTTTGCAGGTACGGAGCGCGGCTTCGAGAGCGGCATAATTCCCAAGATGGGCTGGCCGCTCATCAGCGTCGGCTCCACCTCGATAAAGGACAGGAAGGGGCTGGGCAGGATAGCCGCTTATGCGAGGATACCGTTCTCGATCATAAGTTCGCTCAAGGTGATACGCCGCGAGCGTCCCGACATGTTCATAGGGGTCGGCGGATATGCGGCGGGACCGCTTTCGCTGGCGTCCGCGCTCATGAAGATACCGACGGCGATTGTGGAGCCCAACGCCATCGCCGGTTTTACCAACCGCATCCTCGGCAGGTTCGTTGACCGCGTATATACCGGTTTTCCGGAGGCGTCCGAATTCTTTCCGAGGAACAAGGTCATGCTGACGGGTAATCCGGTGCGCGAGGAGATCTTGAGTTTGAAGCAGAAGTCGAACGGCACGAGGACGCCTGTGACGATCTTCTGTTTCGGCGGTTCGCAAGGCGCGCTCGCGCTCAACCGAGCGGTGGTAGGTTCGCTTCCTCATCTTGCGGCCCTGAAGGACAGGATCAGGTTCATACATCAGGTGGGAAGCAACGAGGACATCGATGCGGTTCGCCGCTCCTATGCGGAGAACGGCTTTGAGGCGGATGTGTTCACCTTTACGGACAGCATATGGGAATGTTACGAGAAGGCGGACATGGTCATCAGCAGGGCGGGCGCCACGACCGTTGCCGAGGTCTCCGTGATGGGCATGCCCGCCATCTTCGTGCCTTATCCTTACGCCGCGGACGATCATCAGCGTGCTAACGCGGAGAGTCTCGTGAGGAGGGACGGGGCGGTGATGATATTGCAGCATGAGCTCTCCGGAGAACGGCTGGCCGTTGAGATAAAGAAAATGACCTCCGAAAGATTGTCGGCGATGTGCGCCGCCTCCGCGCGCGCCGGAAAACGCGATGCGGCGACGAGGATCGTAGAGGACAGTTTTAAATTAGCCGCGGAGACGCAAAGACGCAGAGAAACACAAAAGATGTAGAGCGGAGTTGGGATGTTCAAAAAATATCAGAAGATACATTTTGTGGGGATAGGCGGCGTCGGCATGAGCGGTATCGCCGAGATCCTTTTGACCCTCGGGCTCACCGTGACGGGTTCCGACGCGAAAAGAAGCGCCGTCACGCGGCGTCTTGCGAGGCGCGGCGCGAAGGTGAGGATCGGACACGACGGGAAGAACGTCGAGGGCGCCCATGTCGTGGTCGTCTCGTCCGCGGTCTTGGATTCGAATCCGGAGGTGCGCCGGGCCCACAAGCTGGGTATACCCGTGGTCCCGCGCGCGGAGATGCTGGCGGAGCTGATGCGGTTGAAATACGGGATAGCGGTCGCCGGAACGCACGGCAAGACCACGACCACGTCGCTCATAGCCGAGGTCTTCGACAAGGCGGGGCTGGATCCCACGATGATAGTGGGCGGCAGGGTGAAGAGCTTGAAGGGCAACGCGCGCCTGGGTAAGGGGGAGTTCCTGATCGCCGAGGCGGACGAATCAGACCGCTCGTTCTTAAAGCTCTCGCCTACGATCGGCGTCATCACGAACATAGATCCGGAGCACATGGAGAATTACGACGGCTTCGAGCATCTCAAAGAGGCGTTCGTGAATTTTGCCAACAAGGTTCCGTTCTACGGATCGGTCGTCTGCTGCGCAGATCATCCGGTGGTAAAAAAGATCCTCCCCAAGATAGTGAGGAGGGTCGTGACCTACGGCGAGGGAGAGGCCGATTATCAGGTGAGGGATGTGACGCAGGTGAAGGACCGTCTCATATTCAACGTCGTCCATCACGGCCACGAACTCGGGCGCGTGAAGCTTCCGATGGCGGGAAGACACCACGCGCAGAACGCGCTTGCGGCCGTGGCCGTGGGACGTGAACTGGATATCCCGTTCGCGACGATCAGGTCGGCCCTCGAAAGGTTCAAGGGGGTTGCAAGGCGCTTCGAAGTCCTAAGGAACGGCGGACCCATCGTGGTCGACGATTACGGCCACCATCCGGTCGAGATAGCGGCGACGATCAATGCCGCGCGCGAAGGATGGCCCGGCCACCGGCTTATCGTGGTGATGCAGCCGCACAGGTACACGCGTCTCCATTCGCTCTTCGACGGCTTCGTAGGCGCCGTGAAGCAGGCGGATTCCATACTCGTGATGGACGTGTACGGTGCGAGCGAAAGGCCGATCAAGGGCGTCAGCGGAGAGCGTCTCTGCGAGGCGGTAAGGCGGCAGTATCCCAAGAAGTTCGTTGCGTTCACGGAGACGCCGGAAAAGGTCGAAGCGACGCTGAAGACTTGGTGCGGCGAGAACGATCTTATTTTATTCCTAGGAGCGGGCGACATCACGAAGATCGCCCACTCGTTCGCGAAGGGACTGTAAATGATGCTGACAGTTACGCAGAAGAACTTGCTTTTGGAGATAGGACGCGACTCTGTCAGGTTCGACGAGCCGATGGCCGCACATTCCACGATGAAGATAGGCGGCCCGGCGGACGCGTTCGTCGTGCCGCGTGACATCGAAACCCTTAAGGCCGTGATGCGGTTCGCAGTGGAGAACGAGGTCCCGTACATAACGATAGGCGGCGGGAGCGACACGCTCATAAGGGACGGCGGGATACGCGGCATCGTCATACACTTGAGGGAAGGTTTCAACCGCTTCGAGGTCTCGCGCGAGGAAGGCGAGGACGTCCTCATCCTGGCGGACGCCGGCGTTTCGAGCGGCGCCGTCACGAGGTTCGCCGCCGAGCAGGGGCTCTCGGGGCTCGAAGGGCTTGCAGGCATCCCCGGTACCGTGGGCGGAAACATCATTACGAATGCGGGCACGTCGCTCGGGTGGATCTCGAACGCGATCGACGAGATAACGGTCGTGGACCGCCAGATACGCGAGCTCACGATGAAGAAAAAGGCGCTGGAGTTCTCATACCGCCATCTTCGTATGCCGAGATCGACGTCGGTGGTGCGCGCGTTGTTACGGTTGAAGCGCGGCGACAAAGCGGAGATCGAGACCAAGATGAACGGCCTTCTGGAAAAGAGGAAGACCACGCAGCCCTACGGTCAACCGACGCTCGGATGCACATTCAGGAACCCCGAAAAGGGCGGCAAACATGGATCAAGTGCGGGCGCATTGATAGACGAGGCGGGTCTCAAAGGTATCAGGGTCGGGAAGGCGAGGGTCTCCGAGATACACGCGAACTTCATCATCAACGAAGGGGGAGCCACCGCGAAGGATGTCGAGATACTGATCGGCCTCGTAAGGGAGCGCGTTAAGGAAAAGTTCAGCGTTCTTCTGGAGACGGAGATACACGTCATAGGGGAGAAGTGATCATGGCGACGAACTGGAAAGGCAAAAAGATCGGCGTGCTGATGGGGGGGGTCACGAAGGAGCGCGAGATATCCCTGCGCACGGGCAACGCCATCAGCGCGTCCCTTAAAAGGATGGGCCACAACGTCGCGGATATAGACGTCGGCTCGGACATCGTGGACCGCCTCAAGGCGGAGAGCGTAGACGTCGCGTTCATTGCTCTCCACGGCAAGTTCGGCGAGGACGGCTGCATACAGGGGCTTCTTGAGATGATGCGCATTCCCTATACCGGAGGCGGCGTGATGGGTTCCTCGGTCGGCATGGACAAGATCGTTTGCGACATGGTCGCAATGCAGCTTGGGATACCTACGCCGCGGGAGCTTGCCTTCAACATCAAGGAGGAGTCGGTCGAATCGTTCATCGGTCGCCTGACGATACCGGTGCCGCTGATAGTCAAACCGTCGCGCGAGGGTTCGACCATCAACATGACGATAGTGAAGAGTTCCGACGAGCTGCCGAGAGCCATCAACGCCGCGGCGGGCTCCGACGACAAGATAATCGTGCAGGAGTATCTCGCCGGCAAGGAGATAACCGTAGGGCTTTTGAACGGACGCGCCCTGCCTCCGCTGGAGATAGCCCCCAAGAGCGGTTTTTACGATTACGCCTCGAAGTACACGAAGGGCGCCACCGAATATATCATCCCCGCGCGTATCTCTTCGAAGGCGGCCGAGCGCATACAGGAGTGGAGCGTCGCGGTTTTTGGCGCGCTGGATTGTTCCGGCACCGCGCGCTGCGATTACATAGTGGGCGAGAACGACAGGGCCTTCTTTCTGGAGATCAACACGATCCCCGGCATGACTGAACTGTCTCTGGTGCCGAAGGCGGCGGCGCACATAGGCATATCGTTCGACCAGCTGGTTGAGGAGATACTGAATACTGCGGCGTTGAAAGTGAATGTGTGAGGCAATTCCCCTCCTTTGTAAGGAGGGGTTAGGGGAGGTAGATCTACCCCACCCATCCTCCCCCTACAAAGGGGAGGGGATAATTGTATGAGCATTTTTCTGGAGAGACAAAAAGTGAAGAAGAGAAGGGCGATAGCGAAATCGTTCCGAGCCGTGGAGCGCATTCTGCTTTCCCTCGCTGTCATACTGGGAGGACTTGCCGTCCTCTACGGAGTTTACCTTCTCGTTTTTTTGGGCCCGATCTTCTCCGTGGGCGAGATAGTGGTCGAGGGAAAGCTGGAACATATCTCGACACCGGCGGTCGTTGAGCTTTCCGGCGTGAAGGAGGGCCAGACGCTCTTTGGAATCGACGTAGAAGCGGTGCACGACAATTTGAGATCCAACCCGTGGGTCAGCCGAGCCGCAGTGAGGCGCCGCCTTCCGCACACGCTTTGGATGTATGTGGAGGAGCATCAGCCGGTCGCGGTCGTGGAAAGGGAAGGGAAGCTCTATTTCATCGACCGTGAAGGGGCCGCTTTCAAGGAGATGGACCCGGCGGATCCCAAAAACCTTCCCGTGATCACGGGCGTCGGGGCGGACGGGATCGGAAGCGCCCTTTCGGTACTTGAGGCCTACACAGGGTCTTCGTTCGGTCAGGCATGGGGCATATCGGAACTTCACAATGATCAGGTCCGGGGTTTTTCGGTCATTACTGAAAAGGGCCCGGTTGAGATACTTCTTGGACAGGACGCACCGTCCGCGCGGATCGATCTCCTTGGTAAATGGCAGGGAGTTATCGGCCGCAGGGGAGGGCGCATTACATATATAATCGCAAACGAGGAGAAACGGGTCGTCGTCGGCTACAAGGGCACAACCAATATTAATGATGAGGGATCAGTGACGAAGGATCAGAACATCTGATCTTTCGTTACTGGTCTCTTCAGAAAGGGGGACGAAAAATGGCCAAAAAAGACGAACTGGTAGTGGGACTCGACATAGGGACCACAAAGATCTGTGCGATCGTAGGGGAGGTCTCCGATGAAGGAATAGATATTGTGGGCATCGGCTCTCATCCTTCAAAGGGATTGAGGAAGGGCGTGGTGGTCAACATCGAGAGCACCGTTTCTTCGATCAGGAAGGCGGTCGAAGAGGCGGAGTTGATGGCCGGCTGCGAGATAACGTCGGTATACGCCGGCATCGCGGGCGGACACATCAAGGGGCTCAACAGCCACGGTATCGTAGCGATCAAGAACAAGGA
>DYJF01000001.1:31413-63881 GCA_020723205.1 Bdellovibrio sp. | reverse complement strand
CGACGACATGATCGAAAGGCGCGTCGGCGAGAAGAAGCTCGGTTTCGGCGCCGGAGTCAAGGGAAAGACGAACAGGAAGCTGGGAGAGCTCTTGCGCGAGGTGCAGAACGAGGATCTCCTGAAGTACGGCCTGATACCGGAGTTCGTCGGGCGGCTCCCGGTCGTTGCCACGCTCGAGGAGCTCGAAGAGGACGCGCTCGTAAAGATACTGACGGAACCGCGAAACGCGCTGGTGAAACAATATCAGCGCCTCTTTGAGTTCGAGAAGGTGAAGCTTACGTTCACCAAAGGGGCGCTTGAGGCCGTGGCGCGCGAGGCGGTCAAACGCAAGGCCGGCGCAAGGGGCCTTCGCGCGATACTCGAATCCATAATGCTCGACGTGATGTACGACACTCCGTCAAGGGAGAACGTGCAGGAGGTCGTGATAAACGAGGACACAATAGGCAGACATAAACCGCCGCTCGTCGTCTACGAACAAAAGGCGGAGACGGCGTGAACACGATCTCTCCCCCTGCAAGGGAGGGGGATCGTTTAAAGGAGCTGAATCAATATGCCCGAACACACCCACAGGCCGGTCGCAGAACGAGTTCTGGTGCCGCTTTTACCTCTGCGTGACATCGTCGTCTTTCCGCACATGGTGGTCCCCCTTTTCGTCGGGCGGGAGAAATCCATCGCGGCGCTCGAAGAGGCCATGGGGAAGGAGAAGGACATACTCCTTTCCGCGCAGATAAACGCGAAGACGAACGATCCCAAAGAGGAGGACATCTATAACATCGGGACGCTGGCCGCGATCATACAGCTTCTGCGGCTGCCTGACGGCACGGTGAAGGTCCTGGTCGAAGGCAAGAGCCGCGCCCGGGTCCATCAGTACATACCGAACGCGAACTTCTTCTTGGTAGAGGTTGAACCGATACAGGAGGAGCGCGAAGTTACGATAGAGACGGAAGCGCTCATGCGCGGCGTCAAGTCCACCTTCGAACAGTATGTGAAGCTCAACCGCAGGATACCGCCGGAGATGCTGGCGTCGGTCTCAACCATCGAGGACCCCTCGCGGCTTGCCGACACGATAGTCGCGCATCTGGCGCTGAAGCTCCCCGATAAGCAGAACATCCTCGAGATAACGTCGTCGGCGGAGCGCCTTGAGAAACTGCTTTCGCTCATGCAGTCGGAGATCGAGATATTGCAGGTCGAGCGGCGCATCAGGACCCGCGTTAAAAAGCAGATGGAGAAGACGCAGCGCGAGTATTACTTAAACGAGCAGATGCAGGCGATCCAGAAGGAGCTGGGAGAGCGCGACGAGTTCAAGAGCGAGATTGCGGAGCTCGAGGAGAAGACGAAGAAGAAAAAGCTCTCCGCCGAGGCGCGCGACCGCGTGATGAAGGAGATAAAGAAGCTCAAGATGATGTCGCCGATGTCGGCGGAGGCGACCGTCGTGCGCAATTACATAGACTGGATACTTTCCCTCCCTTGGGACGAAATGACCAAGGACAAGATGGACATCGATGAGGCGGAGAAGATATTGGACGAGGACCACTACGGTCTTGAGCAGCCCAAGGAGCGCATCATCGAATACCTGGCCGTTCGTTCGCTCGTCGACAAGATGAAGGGACCGATACTGTGCCTGGTGGGCCCGCCGGGCGTCGGAAAGACGTCGCTCGGGCGCTCGATAGCGCGGGCGATGGGACGCAAGTTCATCCGGCTCTCTCTGGGCGGCGTGCGCGACGAGGCGGAGATCCGCGGCCACAGAAGGACGTACATCGGCGCGCTTCCGGGCAAGGTCATCCAGTCCTTGAAGAAGGTCGGCTCGAACAATCCGGTGTTCCTCTTGGACGAAGTGGACAAGATGAGCATGGACTTCAGGGGCGACCCGTCGGCGGCGCTTCTCGAAGTGCTTGACCCGGAGCAGAATCACACGTTCAGCGACCATTATCTGGACCTCGATTACGATCTCTCGCACGTGATGTTCATCACGACCGCGAACACGCTTCCTGCGATCCCCATGCCGCTTCAGGACAGGATGGAGATCATCCGCATTCCGGGCTACACGGAAGTGGAAAAACTTGAGATAGCGAAACGCTATCTCGTGCTTAAACAGCGCGAGGCCAACGGGCTCATGGAGAAGCACATTGCTTTCACGGAGTCGGCCCTCAAGATGGTCATCCGCCGTTACACGAGAGAGGCGGGGGTCAGGAACCTGGAGCGCGAGATAGCTTCCGTTTCAAGGAAGGTCGCGCGCGAGGTCGCGAAGTCGGAAAAGAAGGACAAGTTCGTGCGCATCACGCCCAAAAAGGTCGCGCAGTATCTGGGCGTTCCCAAGTTCCACTTCGGCATCGCGGAGGACGTCGATCAGATCGGCCTGTGCACGGGACTGGCGTGGACCGAGGTCGGCGGCGAGCTTTTGACGACCGAAGTCTCGGTCATGCCGGGGCGCGGCAAGCTGACCATCACAGGGAAACTGGGCGACGTCATGCAGGAATCGGCGCAGGCGGCGATGAGCTACGTTCGCTCGCGCGCGGAGACGCTGGGTCTGGGACGCGAATTCTATCAAAAAGTGGACATTCACATTCACGTGCCCGAAGGCGCCATCCCGAAGGACGGACCCTCCGCCGGCATCACGATGGCGACGGCCATATCCTCGGCGCTTCTTAAGGTTCCGGTGCGCAGGGACGTCGCCATGACGGGCGAGATAACGCTCCGCGGCCGCATTCTCCCCATCGGGGGCTTGAAGGAGAAGATACTTGCAGCGCACAGGGGCAAGATAAAGAAGATCCTCATTCCCAAGGAGAACGAGAAGGATCTGAAGGACATTCCGAAAAAGATCTTGAAGGACCTCGATATAGTCAAGGTTGAACACATGGACGAGGTTCTCAAGGAGGCGCTCGTGCTCGACAGCTCGAAGGTAAAACTCTTCGCGAGAACGCCGCCGAAGACGGGCGGAGGGAACATCGTGAAGAAACGCCTCACCAGAGAGGAAAAGGAAGAGGCGGAGTTGGCGATCTAGCGGGTCAAATGGCCGCGATACTTCTATTTTCCGTCCGGGCGCTCGCGTTCTGCATCGGTTTTCTTTTCTATTCAATGGAGACCGCGGCCGACTGGCTCATAGGCGTCCGGAATAGGACGGAATATGTCCGTGTCGGCGCGTGCAAGCGGTGCGGACGGTGCTGCCAGCTTTTGGCTCTCGAGATGCCGGATTACATCGCGAAGAACGGTCGTTTCGCCGATTTCTTGAGCAGGTGGCACAAGGTTCTGTTCAATTTTCAGTATCAGGGGCGCGAGGGAAAGCTGTTGGTTTATACGTGCAGATATCTCGTGGAACCCTTCGACTCGCACTCCGTTCGTCCTGAGCTTGACGAAGGACGAACATTGCCCGCTCAGGGTGAACGGGCCGTAAGTTGTCGTGTCTATCATTTTCGTCACCGCATTTGCAGGTTCTATCCGCGTCAGCGCCTCTACGGACATCCGAAGACGCATCCCGATTGCGGCTTCAAATTCGTGCGCCGCGACGGTAAACCCGCGTTCGACGAAGTACTTGAACAAAAGCGCAAATCATTATAGAAAATCTGCCGCAGAGGCGCAGAGACACAGAGAAATACAAAAAATCCTTTTGTTTTAAAAAAATATTTGTTTTCTCTGCGTCTCCGCGGCGGAATTTAAAAATGAAAGGATGAAAAATGGACGTCCGGACTTCAGGTAAAGTTCACAGAAATCTTTCGGTGGCGGAGCTGGTTGAGAAAGCGCTCGCCCGTGGGGAGGGGAAGCTTGCCGCCAACGGCGCGCTTGTCGTGAGGACCGGCGCGCGGACCGGCCGCTCGCCCACCGACCGCTTCGTGGTGGAGAGCAAGAACACGAAGGACGAACTCTGGTGGGGGAAGGTAAACAGGCCGATATCGCAGGAGTCGTTCGATAAGCTCCTTTCGAAGGCGAAAGAATATCTTTCAAAGAGAGATATTTTCATTTCGGACGGCTTCGCCGGTGCCGACCCTTCATACCGGCTTAGCGTGCGGGTCGTAGCGGAGAAGGCGTGGCACGCGCTCTTTGCAAAGACCCTGTTCCTGAGGCCGACAGATAAGGAATTTGCGTCATATGAGCCGCAGTTCACTGTCATCAATGCGTGCGAGCTCACGGCCGATCCGAAGACTGACAGGACGGATACCGAGGTCTTCATCGGCGTTGATCTTGAGCGGAACATCATTCTCATAATCGGATCCCACTATGGCGGGGAGATAAAAAAAGCGATCTTCTCCGTCATGAATTTTCTTATGCCGCGCCGGAACGTCTTCCCGATGCACTGTTCCGCGAACGTCGGAAAGGACGGGGACACTGCGCTCTTCTTCGGCCTGTCGGGCACGGGAAAGACCACGCTCTCCGCGGATCCGTCCCGCCGCCTCATCGGCGACGACGAACACGGCTGGTCCGATAACGGCATTTTCAACTTCGAGGGCGGTTGCTACGCGAAGGTGATAAAGCTCGACCGCACGAGGGAGCCGCAGATATGGGACGCGATACGCTTCGGCTCTGTACTTGAGAACGTCGTCGTTGACGAAGCCACACGCGCCATCGATTACGACGACGGGAGCGTAACGGAGAACACGCGCGCGACCTATCCGGTGGAATACATCCCCAACTGCGTGATACCGGGCATGGGAGGCCAGCCGAAGAACATCGTGTTTCTCACCTGCGACGCCTTCGGCGTACTTCCCCCGATCGCGGAACTCACGCCCGAGATGGCGATGTATCATTTTCTGTCCGGTTATACTGCAAAGGTGGCCGGCACGGAGGCGGGCATAGTGGAACCGAAGGAGACTTTCTCCACCTGTTTCGGCTCGCCGTTCCTGCCGCTGCATCCCACTACCTACGCGAACCTTTTGGGCGAGCGTCTGGCGAAGCACAAGGCCCGTTGCTGGATGGTGAACACCGGCTGGAGCGGCGGCCCGTACGGCGTGGGAAAACGGATGGATATAAATCTTACGAGAAAGCTTCTGAACGCGGCGCTGTCCGGCGTGTTGAACGATCAGCCGCGTTCGCCGGACAACGTCTTTAGGATACTCGTGCCGGAGGCGTGCCCCGACGTTCCGCGCGACATTCTCAACACGCGCAACACGTGGAAGGACAAGGCGGCCTACGACGCAAAGGCCAAGGACCTCGCGGCGCGTTTCCAGAAGAATTTCGAGCAGTACGCCGCGAAGGCCTCGCCCAAGGTGCGCGAGTCGGGGCCTATAACATAAGTTAATTGACTTCCGCCATAGCCGTTTGTATACAGATTGGACGTAACTTGGCGCGTTTACGTGACAATTTGGGGGAGCGATGGCGGGCCGCTACGATTATTTTCTCCTCAAAAGATTGCAATCTCTATTCGGGATATTTCCGCTCGGCGCGTTTCTTGTTGTTCACTTCACGTTCAATTCCTTCGTCTTCGGCGGGGCGGAGACGTTCAATCTGTTCGTCGGCGCCTCGCAGGGCTTTCCGCTCATCGCATTCATGGAGATAGGCCTGATCGCCGTCCCTCTTCTCGTCCATACGCTCTTAGGCCTCATAATCATCTACAGGGGTTCCGTGAACCTCGTGCCTTACACGTACTATCGTAACTGGATGTATATCCTGCAGAGGGTCACGGGTTTTACGGCGCTTGCCTTCGTCGTGTGGCATGTCTGGAACACCCGTCTGCACGCCTTTTTCACTGGAAAGCACGTGACATTCGCGTACATGCAGCAGCATTTCGGACCGGCGTGGGTCAAGGCGTTCTATATCGTTGGCATCATGAGCGCGGTCTTCCATCTCGCGAACGGATTTGCAACCGCGATGATGACGTGGGGGGTAACGGCTAGCAAAAAGTCCCAGCTCGCGATGACGATGGCGACATGGGTTATAACGTTTTTTATGGGAGCGTGGGGCTTGAGGATATTATTGGCGTTCACAGGATAACTCTTTACCGTTCGATCTGAGCTTGTCGAAGGGTGAACGGTTCGCGCTTCGACACGGCTTGGCACGAACGGTGGGAATATGGCGAAACCTAGGATCATAGTGGTCGGCGGGGGGCTGTCGGGGCTCATGTCCGCGCTCAAGGCCGCCGAAAAAGGAGCGGACGTCTCCATCTTTTCGGTTGTTCCCGTGCGCCGCTCGCATTCGGTCTGCGCGCAGGGCGGAATCAACGCGGCCTTAAACACCAAGGGAGAGGGTGACTCGGTAGAGGCCCACACGTACGACACCGTCTACGGCGGAGATTTTCTTGCGCACCAGAGTGTCGTGAAGAAGATGTGCGTCGCGGCGCCCGGCCTCATTTACATGTTCGACCGCATGGGCGTCATGTTCAACCGCACGAAGGAGGGGCTTTTGGACCTGCGCCTCTTCGGCGGCGTGAAAAAGCGCCGCACGTGTTTTTCGGGCGCAACGACGGGCCAGCAGCTGATGTACGCGCTGGACGAGCAGATCAGACGGCATGAAGCGGCGGGCGCTGTCAGAAAGTTCGAGAACTTCGAATTCGCGTCGCTTATGATCGACGGAGAGGGAGTTTGTCGCGGCATCACAGCGACAGACAAGGACACAATGGAGACGCGCGCTTTCGCCGCTGACGCGGTCATAATGTGCACGGGCGGTTTCAATCACGTCTACGGGACCTGCACCAACTCGACACACTGCACCGGTTACGCCGCGACCGAGGTCTACAAGCGCGGCGCTTTCTTTGCGAACCCCGAGTTCGTCCAGTTCCATCCGACGGCGATCCCGGGCACCGACAAGTGCCGGCTCATAAGCGAAGCTGCGAGGGGCGAGGGCGGAAGGGTGTGGGTGCCAAGGGACGGCAAACCGTGGTATTTTCTGGAGGAGTGGTATCCCGCATACGGCAACACGGTGCCCAGAGATATCGCCGCGCGCGCCATCTGGAAGGTCGTCAAAGAGATGAAGCTGGGCGTGGACGGCGAGGATATTGTGTATCTCGATCTCACTCATCTCGATCACGAGGCGCTCGCCGAACGGCTTGAAGGCATCTTGGAGCTGTACGAGAAGTTCGTGGGCGACGATCCCAGAAAAGTTCCGATGAAGGTCTTTCCCGCCGTGCACTATTCGATGGGCGGCATCTGGGTGGACGGCGACCATCGGACAAGCATGAAGGGGCTCTTTGCGGCCGGCGAGTGCGATTACCAGTATCACGGCGCGAACCGCTTGGGAGCCAATTCGCTACTGTCGGCGATCTACAGCGGGACGGTCGCCGGCCCCGCTGCGGTCGAGTACGCAAAGGGGCTCACCAAGACGGCGGATGCGCTCCCCGCTTCCCTGCTCGAGGAAGAGAAGGGCCGGCAGGACGACATCAACAAAAAATTCATAGGCATGGACGGGCCGGAGAACCCTCACCTCTTGAAGCAGGAACTTTCGAAATGGCTCACCGACCATGCGACGATAGTGAGGTTCAACAAGAACTTAAAAGAGCTCGACGCGAAGATATCGGAGATTAAAGAGAGGTTCGCCCGCTCCAAGATCAGCGACACCGGCGGGTTCGCCAACGACGAGATCTTTTTCATGAGGACGCTCGAGAACCAGTTCGATCTTGCGCGTCTTATCGTGCTGGGCGCGCTGGGCCGCGAGGAGAGCAGGGGCTCCCATTATAAGCCGGAGACGCCCAAACGCGACGACGAAAAATGGCTGTGCGTGACGAAATGCGAGTACTCCCCTGAAGGGCCTAAGTTCGATTACAGCGAGAAGGTGGAGATCCTGGATATCAAACCGGTGGCGAGGAGATACGATGTAGCCCATTAGTTTTCCTCCCCTTTGTAAGGGGAGGGTGAGGGTGGGGTAGATCTACCTCCCCTAACCCCTCCTTACAAAGGAGGGGAACGGCAGCTCTTATGGACGAGATCAGATTAAAAATAAAGCGTCAGGACGGGCCCGACGAGCTGCCCTATTGGGAAGAGTTTGCGGTTCCCTACGGGCCCAAGATGAACGTCGTGATGTGCCTGCAGGCGATCCAGAACGATCCCGTGACCGTCGAGGGGCTGCCCACGACTCCCGTCGTCTGGGAGTGCTCCTGCCTCGAAGAGGTCTGCGGTTCGTGCACGATGATCGTGAACGGCAAGGTCAGGCAATCGTGCAGCGCGCTTGTCGACCAGCTGGAGCAGCCGATAACCCTTGAGCCGATGACGAAGTTTCCGGTCGTTCGCGACCTGCGCGTGGACCGCTCCAAGATGTTCGAGGCGCTCAAGGAAGCGGGCGCATGGGTGACGGTCGACGGCTATTTCGATCTGGGTCCGGGCCCGCGCATGGCGCCGGCCGATCAACAGAAGGCCTATCACTTCTCCAGATGCATGGTCTGCGGATGCTGCTGCGAGGCCTGTCCGCAGTACAACTCAAGGTCCCCTTTCATGGGCGCGTTCGTGATGGGACAGGCGTTCATGTTCAACACGCATCCGATCGGCGCGCTCGAGAAGGAAAAGCGCCTCGACGCTCTCATGGGAGTCGGCGGCCTTGGCGACTGCAGCAACGCGCAGAACTGCGAAAAAGCGTGTCCCAAGAACATCCCCCTCACCGAGGCGATCGCGCGGCTCGGATGGGACACGACGATACACATGATCAGGAAATTTTTGAGATAAATTCTACAAATGAAAAATTCCAATGTTCAGAACCGAGAGTTGTGAATTTTGATATTTGAATTTTGGATTTGTTTAGGATTTAGGTATTAGGATTTTGAATTTGTCTTTATGAAATTACACGAATATCAGGCCAAAGAACTGCTGAAGAGATACGGGGTCCCCGTTCCCGAAGGCCGTGTCGCGTTCGAAGTTGAGGAGGCGGCTGGCATCGCGGAGGAGCTGGGCTCCTCCGTCGTTGTGAAGGCGCAGATACACGCAGGCGGGCGCGGCAAGGGGGGCGGTATCAAGGTCGCCAAGGATGCGGAGGAGGCGCGCAAACACGCGAAGGCCATCCTCGGCATGACTCTCGTAACCGCGCAGACCGGCCCCATGGGAAAGAAGGTCGGCCGCGTCCTTGTGGAAAGGACATCCGAAATAGACCGCGAGCTCTATCTCGCGATCACACTGGACCGGTCGAAAGGGCGTCCAGTCGTCATAGCTTCGGCCGCGGGCGGTATGGAGATAGAGCAGGTGGCGGCGTCCGCTCCGGAAAAGATCATCAGGAGCGCCGTCGATCCGGCGGTCGGATTTCAGGGGTATCAGGGGAGGGAGCTCGCTTTTGCTTTGGGACTCGATCCCAAGATCGTGAACCAGTTCTCTGCTCTCGTCTCTTTTGCATATCGCGCCTATGCGGAGAACGACGCCTCTTTGGTCGAGATCAATCCGCTGGTTCTGACGAAGGATCAGAAGTTCGCGGCGCTCGACGCGAAGATCGATCTGGACGACAACGCCCTTTATCGCCATAAGGGACTTGAAGAGTTGAGGGACGAGTCGGAAGAGGATGCATCCGAGGCGGAAGCGAAAAAGTTCGATCTCAATTACGTCAGTTTGAGCGGTACGATCGGCTGCATGGTGAACGGGGCCGGCCTTGCCATGGCCACGATGGATATCATTAAACTGGGCGGCGGTGAACCGGCCAACTTTCTGGATGTCGGCGGCTCCGCGACGAAGGAGAACGTTGCAGAGGCGTTCAAGATCATCCTCCGCGACCCGAAGGTGAGATCGATCCTCGTCAATATCTTCGGCGGCATAATGAAATGCGACGTCATAGCCGAAGGGGTAGTCGCGGCGACGAAGGAGCTTGGCGTCAAAGTGCCGCTTGTCGTGCGTCTGCAGGGGACAAACGTCGGGCAGGGGAGAGATATCCTCAAGGGATCCGGCCTGAACATAGTTTCGGTCGACGATCTGGTCCATGCGGCTGAAAAAGCGGTGGAGCTGGCTAAATAAATTATGTCTATCTGGATAGGAAAAGATACGCGCGTCGTCGTTCAGGGCATCACCGGTTCGCAGGGTGCTTTTCACGCGAAGGCCTGCCGCGAGTATGGTACGAAGGTGGTCGCCGGAGTGACGCCCGGCAAGGGCGGGCTCGAGGTCGAAGGCGTCCCCGTTTTCAACACGGTTGCTGACGCGGTGAAACAGACCGGCGCCGACGCGTCTCTCATATTCGTTCCGGCGGCTTTTGCATCGGATGCGATCCTCGAGGCGGATGCGGCGGGTATCGGTGTCTGCGTTTGCATCACAGAGGGAATACCGACGCTCGACATGGTCCGCGTGAAGCGCGCGCTTGAGACATCGAGAATGCGCCTTATCGGGCCCAATTGTCCGGGCATAATCACCCCCGGGGAGTGCAAGATGGGGATCATGCCGGGCTGGATACATAAGAAGGGCGAGATAGGGGTCGTTTCAAGGAGCGGCACGTTGACCTACGAAGCGGTGGATCAGCTCACGAGATTGGGTCTGGGACAATCGACCGCGATAGGCATCGGCGGCGATCCCGTTCTAGGAACCGATTTTATCGATTGCCTCAAGGCGTTCGAGGAGGATAAGGTAACGCGCGCGGTCGTGATGATAGGCGAGATAGGCGGAACGGCCGAGGAGGAGGCCGCCGATTTCATAAAGGTTCATATGAAAAAGCCGGTCGCCGCGTTCATCGCGGGTCAGACGGCTCCGAAGGGGAAACGCATGGGCCATGCCGGCGCCATAATCGCGGGGGGAAGGGGCACCGCGGCGGAGAAGATCGTAAAGCTTGAAAAGTGCGGCGTTGCCGTAGCGAAAAGCCCGGCGGATATAGGAAAAACACTCAAGGAGGTGTTATGAGAAGGTCTTTTGCAGTAGCGGCTGTGTTCTTGACCCTTGCTCTTCAATCGGGCGCTTGTGAAAAGGCAAAGCTCGCCCAGACCGGCGAAGAGGAGGGGAAGCAGACCCAGGCGGTACAGGAGGCGTCTATGCCGAGCGGAAGCATCAATGTCGCTAACATCACGGTCCACACGCAGGGAGGCAAGAGCATCAATGTGCCCGTGGAGATCGCGACGACCGAAGAGCAGAGGATACACGGCCTCATGGGGCGAAGCGAACTTCCCTTCAAAACGGGCGGGATGTGGTTCGTTTTTGCGGAGGATATGACCGATCCGTTCTGGATGAAGGACACCTCCATCCCTCTGGACATAATCTTCGTAGGTCCGGACATGAAGATCGTCGATATCAAGGCGAATACGACGCCCAACTCGGAGGAGAAGCTTTATCCCCCGGGACCATACCGATATGTTCTCGAGGTCGCGGCCGGCTTCGCCTTGACGAACGGGCTCGCGGCTGGAGATCAGGCGGTCTACGGCATCGGCCCGCAGTGATGGAGGGCGTTATCTGAAGCAAAAAAAAACCGATGGGCCGTGCCCATCGGTTTTTTATTTCATATTGACCTATCTACTGTGTTTTTTCCGGAGCCGGCTTCACCTCTATCTTGACCCCCGGAGACCCCGCGCCGGAAGCGGGTTGGCCCGCTTCAACCGGGACCGCCGCCGCGCCCTCAGCTGCGGGCGCCGCGCCTTCAGCCGGCTTTGTTTCCGGCTTCAACCCCTCGGCGTATTCTATCTTGGCGTCCTTCTTGAGCTTTGCGACAAGCTCGCCCTTTGCGCCGTTCTTGAACTTGAACTCGAGACCGGCCCTTGCCTCTTCGTACGGCTCGATCTCCACGCCCTGCGTAACCGTGATTATATGATAACCGTTGTTGGTCTTGATCGGGCCTGCGATCTCGCCGACCTTCATTTCGTAGGCCTTGTCAAGGAGCGAACCCCAACCACGGCTTATTAGGCGCTGGTCGCTCTTGGTAGCCAGCCCAAGATCGCCGCCGCGGCTCTTTGTCGTGGTATCGTCGGAGACCTCTTTTGCAACCTTTGCAAAATCCTCGCCCTTGTCCAGACGGGCCTTTATTTCATTGGCGAACTTGAGCGCGTCCTGTTCGCTTCTCGCCGCCGGTTTCGCCGTGCCCTTCTTCTGTTCCTTCGATTTCTTCAGCTCGTCGGGATTGGAATAGCGGATCAGTATCTGGGAGAGCTTGAGCTTTTTGAACTCCTCCGGATGTTCGTCGTAATATTTCTTCGCCATCTTTTCCGCCTCATCGTCCACGAGCGCCTGTGCGATGATCACGCGTCGGTAGAGGTCTATCTTCGCCTTCACGTCAGGTTTTCTGTTGACCCCCTCCTTGACCGCTTCCTGATACAGGAGCTCCTGCTCGATCAGATTGTCCACGAGCCGCTTTTTCCCCTCGGGATTCATGATCTGCGCCTGTATGCGCGGATTGACCGTGCCTAAAAACTCCAGATCACCTTCGGTCACCTTCGTACCGTTGACCTCGACAAGCATCTTGCCGGATTTAACCCCTCCGCATCCGGCTATAAAGGCAAATACGACGGCTATACATGCAAAAACAGCGACTTTTTTCATACACTCCCTCCTTTAAGATTTCGAGCTTTATACACCTCTTATGGCGATCCTGTCAATTAATAGGAGATCATGAAACCCTTGAACTCGCCGCTGGCCTTCAGCCATTCCACGTCCACGCTTTTCACATCGGCGGCCGGCGGACCCTCATGACACCATGAAACAAGGTCTTCAAGGGCCTTCCGGCTGCCTTCGGCCATCGTTTCGACCCCCCCGTCTTCCGTATTTCGAACCCAGCCGGTGAGGCCAAGGCGTGATGCCTTTTCCTGCGTATGGGCCCTGAAGAAAACGCCCTGAACCCTTCCCCTAACTTTGATCCTTACGCGTTCCATTTCCGGTGGAACGTAATCAAATCATTTAAAAAATCAAGCCATAACCTTAACCCTTGCCCTGCATTAAGCGGCAGGTTATTAAAGGCGTGATGCGAATTCTCTGCCTCGATATCGGCACCAAACGGATCGGTGTTGCGGTGAGCGATCCAATGGGTTGGACCGCGCAACCCCTGGGCGTAATAGGACGCAAGACGAAAAAGCGTGATTTTGATGAAATACTTAAATATATTACCGAGACGAAAGCGGAAAAGCTTTTAGTCGGGATACCGCTCGATTCCGAAGGGGGGATCGGGACTTCAGCTAAAAAGATTTTGGGTCTCATGGAGGAGATCGGGGCGTTCCTGAAGGACAATGGTTGCCATATTCCTGTTGAGACATGGGACGAACGTTATTCGACGGCTGACGCGGAGGCACATCTCATCGGCGCGGATGTGAGCCGCAGGAAAAGGCGAAGGGTCATAGACAAGATGGCGGCGGTCATGATCCTCAAAGATTATTTGGACAACCGCGACCAGTGACCGGTCACGATTCACGAGTAACGGTTTTTGGGGGGTATATATGGACAATGAACAGTTGGACGAGGGTTCCCGGAGCAAGGCGGTCGGTACGATCAAGAAGTCGTTACGGCTGGTGATAGCGGGGATCATCGTGATCTCGGTGCTCGTTATTGCGTTCATCGGCTGGTCGTTCTATGCAGCGGTCTACAGGTGGCAATCTCCCGCCGCGGCGGACGTCGAGATCGAACAGGGTCTCACGGCCTCCGCGATCGCGCAGCAGCTTGCCGATAATCAGGTGATCAAGACTCCGCAGGTTTTTTCCGCATATGTCCGGCTCCGCGGCCTTGGCGGTCAGGTCAAGGCGGGTGAATACGAGTTCCCCGCCGGAATCACGGCCGATCAGGTCGTGATGATGCTGGTCAAGGGACAGGTCAAAAAATATCAGCTTCAGATCATCGAGGGCTGGACGATAAACGATATCGTCAAATATCTTTCGGGCCTCACCTTCCTCAAGGATCCCGCTATTCCGCAGGAGTTCGACCGGCTGACGAAGGACAAGGTGTACATCGAATCTCTGGGTTTCAAGGACATCGCCTCGCTTGAGGGCTATCTCTTTCCCGACACGTACGATGTCTTCAGGCCCAAGACCGCCGACGAGATCATAAAACGTTTTGTCGCGCGTTTTCGCGAGATATATACGCCCGAATATGCGGCACTGGCCGATCGGCTGGGCATGTCGCAGCAGCAGATAGTGACGCTCGCGTCCATCATCGAAAAGGAGACCGGCAAGGCGGAGGAGAGGGGGATCGTTTCATCGGTCTTCTGGAACCGGCTGAAGCAGAATATGCCGCTCCAGACCGACCCGACAGTGATCTACGGAATCCCCGACTTCAACGGCAACCTCACCCGTGCGGATCTCGATAACGGCGCGAATCCTTACAACACGTACGTGCGCCTGGGGTTGCCCCCCGGGCCGATATGCAATCCCGGCAGGGCCTCGCTTGACGCGGCGTTAAATCCGGCACAGACTAAGTATCTGTACTTTGTTTCGCGAAATGACGGCAGTCATGTCTTCTCTGAAACGCTGGAGGAACATCAGCGCGCGGTCGCTCAATATCAGTTGGGAAAAGCGTTCGCAACCGGACCTGTTGAGGCCCCGGCGGGCGAGGTTCAGCCGGCGCCTCCCCCCGGAGTGACCGCGATACCGCCGTTGGTAGCGCCGTCGGCAGTTCCCTCGGTGCCTCCTCCGCCGACAGCGGTGCCTGCCGCGCCTCCGGCCGCCGCCGCGCCTGCTCCTTTTCCTATGGCACCTCCGCCGGCTGCGCCTCAAGCGGCACCGCAGGCGATCCCCGCTCCGACGATAACTCCGTCGGCGCCAGCGGCGCCGGCGATAACTCCACCGGTTCAACCCTATGTTCCTGCGCCTCCTCCGCCGGCGCCGACGACACCGTCCGCGCCTGCGCCCGCTGTAACACCGCCGCCGACCGTTGCCCCACCGGCGCCTGTGCCGGTCTCTCCGCCACCTGCGGCGACGGCGCCCCCGCCGGCGCCCGTCCCGCCGCAATGAAGGTCGCAAGCACGGCGGAAGTATGGCTTGCAACCCATGGTCCGCTGGATTAAAACCGCGTACATGATTTGCAGGCAGATCCTCATTAAAAACGCCTTTGTCATTGCGGGCCCTGAGCGTTTTTTTCCCGACGGTTTTGTATATCTCAAGGATGGGGCCGTTGCGTCGTCCGGACGCTCTTCAAACTGCCCCATGATTCGCAATGCGACCGTCATTGACGCGTGCGGACGCGTCGTCCTTCCCGGTTTTATCAATCCCCACATGCACCTCTACGGCCAATTCGCCAAGGGAATGAGCGTGCCGCGGATGGCCTCCTTCAGGGACATCCTCGAAAAGCTGTGGTGGAAGCTGGATACGGCGCTGACAGAAGAGGATATCTACTACAGCGCTCTTTTAGGGCTTATCGAATCGGTCAGATCGGGCGTGACGACGGTGTTCGATCATCATGCGAGCTATGGCTCCATAAGCGGTTCGCTGGGTTTGGTCGCTGACGCTTTTTTGAAGACCGGCGTCAGGGGTTCGTTGTGTTTTGAGGTCTCCGACAGACACGGGGGGAAGAAAAGGGACGAAGCGGTGCGCGAGAACGCGTCGTTCCTTGAGAGCTGCCGGAGGCACGTGAAAATGAATCGCCGTTATCCGCTCCGCGGCATGGTGGGCCTTCACGCCTCGATGACGCTTTCGGACCACACATTGGCAGAATCGCGCCGCGAGATGGACAGTTTCGGCGTCGGCGCGCATATTCATGTCGCTGAAGACGTTGACGACAGAGGCGCGGTAAGGCGATTGTGTAATGAGGGAATATTGAGAGGGGGGACGATCGCCGCCCACTGCGTCCACATCAACAGATCCGACCTCGATCTGCTGAAAAGGAGCGGCGCATTTGTCGTTCACAATCCGCAGTCGAACCTGAACAACGCAGTCGGCGTAGCGCCGTTCATAGACATGCACAGGAAGGGTATCCCAGTCGGGATCGGTACCGACGGCATGAGCGCATCGATCGCAGGAGATGTGAAGCTCGCGTCGGTCCTGCATAAGATCACGATGTCATTACGGGGCGGGGGGCGCGCGGCAATATCAGCGGGTTTTGCTGAAACGAAAAGATCCGTGATGGAGGTCAACCCCGCGATCGCGTCAGAGATGTTCGGGATGCGTCTCGGCGTTTTGAAAAAAGGCGCCGCCGCTGACGTGATAATCAGCGACTATATCCCCCAAACCCCCGTTACCGACCTAAACCTTTGGGCACACATGTTGTATGGAGTAATGAACCTGCCTGTGAGGACGACGATTTGCGCGGGCAAGGTCCTGATGAAGGATTTTGAGATGAAGACGGTGGATGAAGAGAAAATAATTCTTGGGGCAAGAAAGTTGGCTAAAAGACTGTGGGACAGGATCTAATATCTGCCTCCCCTTACAAAGGAGGGGGAAGGAGAAGTTATGAAATCCACATTGGTTTATGGTCCGACGTTCGAAGAGATGCTGAATCCGGAAAAGATTCACCATGAAACGAGGAAGAGGGCGATAGAGGTGCTCGAGACATCCCCTCTCGATCCGATAAACCTCTACAATATCACGTGGAAGGACAAAGAGAACAAGGTGCGCCACGTCGTTCTTCCCAAAGCGCTCACGAACGTGGACGCCGAGATAGTCGTCATAATCGGCAAATATTTTCCGACGGGAAGCCACAAGGTCGGCGCGACCTACTCGTGCACTATTGAAAGACAGGTCATGGGCACGATAACGCCCGGAAAACACCGCTTGGTATGGCCTTCAACCGGCAACTACGGGATCGGGGGCGCGTATGTAGGCCCCAGAATGGGATACGATTCCCTCGTGATCCTGCCAGAGAGGATGAGTCAGGAGAGGTTCGAGAAGATTAAATGGTACGGCGCGGAGTACATCAAGACCCCCGGTTGCGAAAGCAACGTGAAGGAGATCTACGACAAGACGCACGAACTGGCGCGCGAGAAGGACACGGTCATCGTCAACCAGTTCGCGGAATTCGGCAACTACCGCTTTCATTACTATGTCACGGGAAACTCCGTGCTCGAGCTCTTCGAAGAGCTTAAAAGAACGAAGGGCGCCAGGAACTTCGCGGCGTTCTGTTCCGCCATGGGCTCTGCGGGAACGATAGCCGCCGGCGACCGCATAAAGCAGGTCCATAAGGATTGCCGCGTTGTCGGTCTCGAACCGGTCCAGTGCCCGACGCTTTACAACAATGGTTTCGGCGACCACGATATTCAGGGGATCGGCGACAAGCACGCCACATGGATACACAACACGGACAACATGGACGCGCTCATGTGCATCGACGACGTGTCCTGCAAGAAGGGCATGCAGGCCGTGGCGGAGGAGCCGGGCTGGAAGGTGATACCCGAGCTCGAATCTTTCTCTACGCTCTTCGGAATATCGTGCATCTGCAACATACTGGGCGCCATAAAGACTGCGAAGCATTACAAATTGGGAAAGGGAGATGTGATTTTTACCGTCGCCACGGACAACCTCGACCGTTACTACAGCGTGCTCGCGGATCTGACAAAACAGTTTGGCAAGATGGACAGGGACGAGGCCTCCCGCCGAATCAAGGCGATATTCCATGGCGCCGACGCCGACTGGATACGCGAAGGGGACAAGCTTGCGCAAGATTCATGGGCGAATCTTAAATATTACACTTGGGTCGAACAGCAGGGGAAAACCGTGGAAGAGCTCCGCGCCCAAAGGGGCAAGGAGTTTTGGCTGGGCGAGCAATCGAAGATAGCGGACGTTGAGAAGGCAATTCTGGAGCAGCGCTCATGCTGATATATCTCATAGACGCCTTCAACCTGATCCACAAGATCGAGGGGCTCGCCGATTCCGTCTCTCCCCACGCGCGCCTCATCGAGTTCCTCAAATCGAGGCGCCTGACGGGCAGCCCCGCCAACAGGGTGGTCGTGGTCTTCGACGGCTATGAGAACTCCGATGTGGCAGGCGAACGGGAATATGAGATAGTGTTCGGCGGACCCAAGAGCGCGGACGACGTCATAAAGGAGCGCGTGGCGAGGGCCAAGAACCGCTCGCAGATAGTGGTGGTGAGCGACGACAAGGGGCTCACTTTCTTTGTGAAGGGAGAGGGCGCCAAGACGAAGGGGATACGGGAGTTCTTGAAAAGTTCCGCGCGTTCCGTAGGCCCGGTGGCTGACGGCGAGAAAGAGATCAGTTACGAGGAACGCCGGAAGATCAACGAGGAGTTGGAGCGCCTCTGGGTGAAAGACCCGCCGTACGATTTTACCAAGAAGAAAAGATGAGAACCACCAGCCGTCCACGGGCGATTTAATTTTTCTTCCTGACAGCGGCCCAGACCATCGCGGCTGTAAGTGGAACCGCTGTCGCCCACTTGAGCCACACGGGAATCATTTCGTGCGCGTGGCCCACGGCGACCCTGATATCAATTCCCAGCATGAAGTAGATCTGATTCAAGAGCATGCCCAAAATGACCGCGCAGACCGCAATGGACAGTATATAGATGATCGCCGTTCGCAGTCCCAGCATTTTGATCAGCACGGTGAACGAAGCCGCGTTCGTGGCCGGCCCTGTGAGCAAAAACACGAGCGCCGCGCCCGGGCTCATTCCCTTGAGGATGAGCGCCGCGGCGATTGGGGTCGATGCCGTAGCGCAGACGTAGAGAGGCAGGCCCACGGCAAGCATGATGAGCATCGAGGCCCAGCCGCTTCCCAGATGCTGCTCGATGAAGCTTGCGGGCACGGCAAACGTGATGATCCCCGCGATCAGCATTCCTATCAGGAACCAGCGGCTGATGTCGGTGAATAATTCAACGAAGGCGAAACGCAGGCCGGAGCTCAGACGATCCGCGAGGGAGTGTGTATGTTCACCCCCTCCCTCACCCTCCCCCCTCGAGGGGGAGGGGTGGGGAGAGGGGGCACAATGCGGACATGGAATTTCCGCCGTAACTTTTTCTGTCTCCTTCTTTCCAAAGAATATCTCCGCTATTCCGGCCACAAACCCCGTGATGAACGCGGCGATCGGCCTGAATACCGTCATTATCGGGTCTATCAGCGCATAGGTGATGGCTATCGAGTCGATGCTCGATTCCGGCGTCGTTATGAGGAACGAGACCGTCGCCGCCTTTGAGGCGCCCTGCTTTCTAAGCGCCATCGCGGTGGGCACGACGCCGCAGGAACACAGAGGGAGCGGGACGCCGAAGAGCGCCGCCAGAAGGACGGAGCGGAAATTATTGCCGCCCATATATCTGACGATCTGCTCGCTCGAGAGGAACGCCCTGATGAGCGCCGCAATGACGAATCCGAACAGTATGAATATGCTGGCATCCAAAAGGACCTGCCATGCGGCCGCAAGTGAACCGGACATGAACTGCAATGCTGTATCAAGTATGTTGGCCATGGGGTCCTCCGATCTCGCGTTTCTTCCACAAATAATATATCGCCGGATACACCAAAAGTTCCATAATGAATGATGTCGCAAGGCCTCCGATCATCGGCGCGGCAACTCGCTTCATCATGTCGGCGCCGGTGCCGATGGACCACATGATCGGGAGTAGGCCCATGAACAGACAAGTGACCGTCATTATCTTCGGGCGCACGCGCTTTACCGCGCCATGGACGATCGCTTCGACCAGGTCCGATCCGTTTTTCATTTTTCCTTCACGTCTTGCCTCGTCATGGGAAAGGTCCAGGAACAAGAGCATGAACACCCCCGTCTCCGCGTCAAGACCCATAAGGGCTATGAGGCCGACCCACACGGCGATGGACATGTGATATCCCAGAATATACAGAAGCCAGACGGCGCCGATCGCAGAGAAGGGGACGGCCAGAAAAACGATGCCTGCCTTCACCGCGGACTTTGTGTTCATGTAAAGAAGCATGAATATGATGAAGAGCGTGAGCGGCAGTATGAGCCCCAGTCGTTCGCGCACGCGAAGCATGTTCTCATACTGCCCGCTCCACGAAAGCGCGTATCCTGCGGGAAGCTTGAGGGTCTTTTCAACAGCTTTTTTAGCTTCAGAAACGTAGCCGCCGATATCGCGCCCGGCCGTATCAACAAAGACGTAGCTTGCCACCATCCCGTTCTCATCCCGTATCATGGAGGGGCCGTATGAGAGATGAATGTCGGCTATCTGTGAGATGGGTATCTGCGTTCCCGAAGGAGTTGACACCAGAACGCGGGAAAGTTTGGAGACGTCGTCGCGCAGCTCGCGCTGGTAACGAACGTTTACCGGATATCTTTCGCGCCCCTCGATCGTGGTCGTGATGTTTTCGCCGCCGATGGCGGATATGACGACCATCTCCGCATCGTCAACCGACAGGCCGTATCTTGCAAGTTCGTCTCGTTTCAGATCAAAATCGAGAAAATAACCGCCGGCAGCGCGCTCGGCAAAGACCGAACGCGTGCCGGACACATCCTTAAGGATCATTTCCAGATCCTTCCCGATGCGCTCCAACTCAGCAAAATCGGGCCCTAGGATCTTGATGCCGACAGGGGTCCTGATGCCGGTTGAAAGCATGTCTATGCGTGCCTTGATGGGCATCGTCCACGCGTTCGCGACACCCGGGAATTGCATCTTCTTATCCATCTCGGCGATGAGGTCATCCCAAGTGATCCTATCGCGCCAGATCCTTTTGAGATAGAATCTATTGTGTTCGGGCATCCAAGAGAACCAGCGTTTTTTCTCGCGCCACTGGCTTTCCGGTTTCAATACCACCGTTGTTTCCATCATGGAGAAGGGGGCCGGATCGGTCGCGGTCTCGGCGCGCCCCGCTTTTCCGAACACGGTCTCAACCTCGGGAAAACTTTTGAGAACCTGATCCTGCGCCTGCAAAAGTTTTGATGCTTCAGTCACCGATATGCCGGGAAGCGTGGTGGGCATGTAAAGGATCGTGCCTTCGTTCAGGGGAGGCATGAACTCGCTTCCGAGAAAGATAAACGGAGGTATGGCCGTTAAAAATAGAATGGCGGCGGCTATTATGACCTTCTTCGGTCGTTTGAGCACCCACCTACATGCCGGTTCATAGATCGCAAAAAGACGCCGGCTCACGGGGTGCTTCTCTTCGGCATAATAGTTGCCGACCATCGCGTGATTGTACAGCCACGTGAGCCATTTCCATCTGAATTTTCTGAAATCCATCCTGGTGAAGAGCATGCGCACGGCCGGATCGAGCGTGATCGCAAGGATCGCGGCGATTGCCATCGCGAAGTTCTTTGAATAGGCGAGCGGCTTGAAGAGACGGCCCTCCTGATCGACCAAGGTAAAGATCGGCAAAAAAGCCACGGCGACGACAAGCAGCGAGAAGAAGACGGAAGGCCCCACTTCTTTGAGGGCCTTCAGGCGCACCTCGCGGAAGTCTCCTTTCCGGCCGGAGTCCCGCCACAACTGGAGCTTTTTATATGCGTTCTCAACCTCGATGATCGCACCGTCAACCAAGACGCCGATCGATATCGCAATGCCGGCAAGCGACATGATGTTCGCGGTCAGGCCCATGAAATAGAAGGGGATGAACGCCAGAAGGACGGAGACCGGTATCGTGATTATCGGGACGGCGGCGGATGGAATGTGCCACAGGAAGAACAGGATGACCGCAGAGACGATGATCAGTTCCTCTATGAGCGTGTCCTTGAGCGTGTCAATTGATCTCAATATGAGCTCGGAGCGGTCGTAGGTCGTAACAATTTTTACGCCGTCAGGAAGCGAAGACGCGATCTCCTTGAACTTCTCCTTGACCCTGTCTATGACGTCAAGCGCGTTCTCGCCGTAGCGCATGACGACGATACCGCCGACCGCGTCGCCTTTGCCGTCAAGATCTGCGACGCCTCGCCTGATGTCGGGGCCGAGCTCCACTTTTCCAAGTTGCTTTATCGTGATGGGCGTACCGTTCTTGGGATCGACGCCGACGCCGATCTTTTCAATATCTTCTACGGATCTGGCGTAGCCGCGCCCCCTGACCATGTATTCGCGTCCCGACATTTCCACCAGCCGGCCGCCCACGTCGTTGTTGCCTTTTCTTAACGCGTCTACGACCTTATCTATCGGTATGTTGTGGGCCAGAAGCTTGTTCGGATCTATATTGACCTGATACTGCCTCACGAATCCCCCAACCGTTGCGACTTCCGCAACACCGGGGACGCTCTGCAGATAGTAGCGCAGATACCAGTCCTGATATGAGCGCAGATCGGAAAGGCCGTTCTTTCCCGATTCATCGACCAATGCGTACTGGAAGACCCAGCCCAAGCTTGTGGCGTCCGGTCCGAGCTCCGTTTTCACGCCTTCGGGGAGGCGCGGCAGTATCTTGCTCAAATACTCAAGAGTGCGGCTGCGCGCCCAGTAGATGTCCGTCCCGTCCTCATATATGATGTAGACGTACGAGAAACCGAAGTCGGAAAAGCCGCGGATCGCTTTCACTTTGGGAGAACCCAGCATCGCCGTGACGATGGGATACGTCACTTGATCCTCTATGATATCGGGGCTTCTGTCCCACCGCGAATAGATAATGACCTGCGTGTCGGAAAGGTCGGGGATCGCGTCCAGATCCACGTTCTTGAGGCACCATACACCGATGACGACCAGCGCTGCGGTCAGGATCAGCACCGTAAATCTATTGCGGGCCGAAAATTCTATGATCTTTCCGATCATCGTCATTCTCCATGAACGTGGCCGCCGCTGCCGCTAAGTGCCGCTTTGAGCTTGGACTCGGCATCGACAAGAAAGTTCGCGCCGGTTACCACTTCATCTCCCTCGTTAATTCCCGACTCGACGACATAATCGTCCTCAAGCTCGGCTCCGAGCTTCACTTCATGCGGCATGAACCTTGTGTCGTCATGCACCACGAAAACGATGTTCCTTTCACCCGAGCTCAACACCGCATCCTTGGGCACCAGAAGCTTCTGCCCAAGACCGCTTTCAATAATCGCGTTCACATACATGTTGGGCTTCAGGACGCCGTCGTCGTTCGGGACCTCGATCCTTAGGCGAGCCGTTCTTGTCTGATTGTCAACCACCGGATCGATCGCTATGATCCTTCCCTCCCGCATGCCGGTCCCCGACGGAAGCTCGATCTTCACCGTTTGCCCCCTTTGCACGAGGTTAAATTCATTTTCGTAGATCGCGGGATAGACCCACGCTGTTTTTTGGGGAGAGTAGAGGTTTCGCTCCACCTGTTTTAGCTCCCTTATCTGTTCGTCGCTCATGCCCATGAGCGTGAGACGCTCTCTTGCCGCTTCCGCCAAGCCCCTGTCGCCGGTCTTTTTCACTTCGATATACTCGCGTTGCGCGACCGCGAGTTCAGTGTCGAACGCCACCTTTCCGACCGTACGGATCGTCCTTTTTGCATCTTTCATCTCTATCTTTGTTTTTTTGACACCGATCAGCTGCTGCCGGTCGGATTCGATCGTGATCATCCCGTGTCCCTCCTGTTTCGTGTCTTGTTTTTTTTCATCCATTTTCATAGGGACAAGATCCATCCCGCATATCGGGCATTCACCGGGCTTGTCGGACGTATAGTTTGGATGCATGGGGCAGTAATAGATCGTCTGTTGTGCCCCGTGCATGTGCGAATATACCGCTCCTTTGTGAGTTGCGGCATACCATATGCTTCCGCCGGAAAGCGCAACGGCCAACGCGATGATCGTGATAAAAATGATTTTCGATCTTTGACTTTTAATTTTCAATGTTTCCATATGATCCCTCCTTCGTGATCGGGGCTCCGACCGCCCGTTCAAGGTCCGCATAGGCCTTGGCTTCGTCCGTCTTTGCGCGGACGAGCATGAGCTTGGCGTTATTTAAGCTCCGGATGGAATCTACGATGCCCAGAAAATCGGCTTTGTTCGATTTGTACGCCTCCTGCGAGGACGTCATAAGTAGCTGTGCGCGCGGTATGACCGTGCCGGAATATATCCTGGCAACTTTTTTTGCGGCCATCAGGCGCGCGTATGAGGACTTGACGTCCGCGATCGTTCCCAGTTCCGTTTCCTCCCTTTGCGAACGCGCGCGCATGAGCATCGCCTGGGATTCGCGGACGCCGTATCGCTGCTTTGAGAACGACCAGAGAGGGATCGTAAGGCCCACTCTTCCCGTCCATGCGTTCTGCATGTTGCCCGGCATATCGAGGAACCCCCATCTGAACGTCAGATCGGGTCCGTACTGCGATTTCGCCAGCGAGACCCTTGCGCCTTCGGAATCAACGGCGTGTCCGGCCTCCACGATCTCGGGTCTTACCGCCTTGGCCCTGTCCAATAGCTCGCTTAAGTTCGCGATCGAAGAGGGACCCGGCGGAGGCGCGATTCTTACGGACTGCTCGATCGGCTCCGCGATGAGACTTGAAAGTACCTCGACGGCCTGAACGTACTCCTGTTCGATCATCGCCAGCTGGCCTTCAATGTCGCCCAAGTCCACCGATGCGCGAACCGGATCGGAAACGGGGCGTTCGAGCGTTGCATAGGCCGTTTCAGACGTTCCTTTGTTTTGGAGATAGATCGACATCGTCTGGCGATTGATCTTAGTCTCTTCCTGCAGCCGCCACGCATCCAGATAGGCCGTCTTTACCCTCCGCACGATCTCCTGTGCTGTCATTGCCTCGCGAGATTGTTTTGCCATCGCCGCATGTTTTTCCGCCTTGTGGCCGAAGACCAGTTTTGAAGGGAAGGGGACCTGCTGTTCCACCATGTATTCCGTCATTCCCTGGCTCACATCGGTCGTGTTGATGGGGACCTGCGTGAATTGGACCATGAACTGGGGATCGGGCGGCGTAGCCGCTTGCGGCGGCCGCGCCTGCGCCGCCTTTGTCTCATAGTATGCGGCCGCTATTGCCGGATTCTGCGCCAACGCACGATCGATCACTTGGGGCAGCGTCAACGTGGAGGGCGCCTTTTCAGAAGCGATCGCGGTCGTGCTAAAGAGAATCAGGGAGATGATAATTTGCCATTTCATATCCCCTCCTAACGAATGAAAGCGTCTATGGAACCGACGATCTCGTCGATCTTTTCTTGTCCCTTTTTGCCCTTGATGGCCTCCGTGAGGCAGCTCTCCATGTGGCGCTTCATTACTATCAGGGCGACCTGTTCAAGGGCGCGCCTTGCCGCATTGACCTGATTGATGATGTCTATGCAGTAACGCTCCTCCTCTATCATCTTTTCCACGCCTTCAATCTGACCGATTATCCTCTTGATGCGCGGCCGAAGCACCTCTTTTGTGTCGTCGTTCACCATGGTCCACCTCCATACCTATACCCTCTATGGGTATTATAGATACCCCCATAGGGTATGTCAAATAATAATTCCTATATTTTTGTGGAAATATTAAGGAGCGGTGATATGAGAGCGATTTTAGAGGGGAAAATGATGCTGACGATCGCCAATGCGACTATTTCAAATGGCACCGAAAACCGGACGGAGAAGTGCCACATCGTCATTGAGGGCGAAAAGATAAAGGAGGTCCTGCCGGCCTCTTCGAAGTATCCCTTGGAAGCGGATATCATAGACGCGGCCGGCCTTCTTGTCCTTCCCGGTGCGATAGATCCCCACGTCCATTTCAATACGCCCGGTTTCACCGAGCGGGAGGACTTTGAGACAGGGACAAAGAGCGCCGCGGCGGGGGGCGTCACCACCGTCATAGACATGCCGGACACGTCTGTCCCTTCCGTGACGGACAAAAAAAACCTCGACACAAAACTTTCGGCCATCGAAAAGATGGCGGTCGTTGATTTCGCCCTCTGGGGTGGGGTCTCCGGCAACGCCTACAGGGCCGGCACGTGGCAGAGGGCCATGCAGGACATAAGGCGGGCCGGCGTGGTCGGTTTCAAATGCTATCTCATCTCCGGCATGGCGGAGTTCAGGCATCTTATGCCCTTGGATCTCATCGAGGTCATGCGTTATGCGAGGGAGCTGGGCGTGCTCGTGGGACTTCACGCCGAGGACCGCGAGCTAGTCGTTTCGAGGCAGGCCCAGATGCAGACATCGGGAAGGCGCGATCCGATGGCGTACTATGAGGCGAGAAAGGATCCCGCCGAAGAGAACGGCGTCAGGCAGGCGATGGCCATCATGCGCGAGACGGGTTCGTCCGTCCACGTTGTACACGTGGGCTCGGCGGGGGCCGCAGCCGCGATTGCGGAGGCCAAGAGGGACAGGTCCGACGTCACGGCGGAGACGTGCGCGCATTACCTTCAGTTCAACTTCGAGGATCTCATCCGCTTGGGGAGCGCTCTCAAAACGGCGCCCGTCGTCAAGACTGCCAAGGACAACGAGGCGCTCTGGGACTATCTCAAGCGCGGGACGCTCGATTTCTTCGCGAGCGACCATGCGCCGTGTCCCAAGAAGGACAAGGAGACCGGTTCCATCTGGACCGACTACGGCGGGATACCCGGCACGGAAACGCTTTTGCCGTACGCGTTCTCCGAGGGCTATTCGAAGGGAAGGATATCCCTTGCACGGCTCGTCGAGGTTACGTCGAAGAGCGCGGCGAAAAGATTCGGGCTCTATCCGCGCAAGGGGGATATCGCGGCCGGAAGCGACGCGGACATCGTATTAATGGACGAGAAGAGGAAATGGAAGGTCGAGGGCGAAAAGTTCGAGTCCAAGGGAAAGGTGACGCCCTTCGAAGGGATGGAATTTACGGGCAAAGTGGTGCGCACTATGGTGCGGGGGCAGACCGTTTATGAGGACGGGAGGGGTGTCGTCGCCAAGGCGGGGGTTGGACGGTGGATAAGGGCGGGGGCGCTTTTTTAGTGAAAGGCGTAAAGCGCAAAACTATGGAAAAGGACCTATTAAAAAAAGCAAAAAATCTTGAGCCGGAGATCGCCCGATTTCTGGCCGACATTATCTCGATCCCGTCCCTTTCCGGCGAAGAAAGGGCCGTCGTAGAGCGGATCGGTCTTGAGATGAAAAAGGCCGGCTTCGACGATGTGCGCGTGGACGGTCTGGGCTCCATCGTCGGGAGGATGGGAAAGGGCAGGACCGTCATCGCGATGGACGCCCATATCGATACGGTCGACGTCGGCAACCGCGAACTCTGGGATTTCGATCCGTTCAAGGGACATGTGAAGGATGGCAGGGTGTGGGGCAGGGGGGCGGCGGACCAAAAGGGCGGCATGGCCTCGATGGTCTATGCGGGAAAATTGATAAAAGAGCTGGGGCTTGAGGGCGACTATACGTTGCTCGTGACCGGTACCGTTATGGAGGAGGACTGCGACGGCCTCTGCTGGCAATATCTCATAAGGGAAGAGAAGGTCAGGCCCGATGTGTGCGTGCTCACGGAGCCAACCGGCCTTCGGATATATCGCGGCCACCGCGGCCGCATGGAGATGGAAGTTTCAGTGAAGGGCAGGTCCGCTCACGGCAGCGCCCCCGAGCGCGGCGACAACGCAATATACAAAATGGCACCGCTCACTTTGAAGATTGCGGAGCTCAATGAAAAATTAAGGCATGATCAATTTTTGGGAAAGGGTACTGTTGTAGTGAGCCAAATATCATCGGTCGGGCCTTCGCAGTGCGCCGTCCCCGACGGCTGCAGCATATATTTGGATCGAAGGCTCACGGCGGGGGAGACGAAAGAGATCGCGGTAGGTCAGATCGACGAGATCGTGAGGCAGGCGGGCGGCAAGGTTGTCGTTCCAAAATATGAAAAGGCCGCGTACACAGGAAAAATTTATCCAACGGAAAAATATTATCCCACTTGGACGATCCCTGAAGACCACAAGGCGGTGAAAGCCGCGGTTACGGCCTACAGGGAACTTTTTGGCGGGACGCCGCAGATAGACAAGTGGACCTTTTCCACCAACGGTGTCGCCATCTGCGGAATGCACGATATCCCCTGTATCGGCTTCGGCCCGGGTTTCGAGGAGCAGGCCCACGCGCCTAACGAATGGATACCGACCGAACATCTTTCAAAAGCGGCCGCGTTTTATGCCTCGTTTCCTAAGAGGTTCCTTCCCTTTGTAAGGGATGGACAGGGAGGGTAGATCTACCCCCTCCAACTTCCCCTTACAAAGGGGGAGAGATGTTGAACAGGAGGTCTTATGTCATCGCTTTCAGGCCGGCATTTTATAACGGAACAGGATTGGTCCAAAGAGGAGATCGATCGTGCGCTCGATCTCTCATACGACCTTAAGGATAAATTCAAGAAACGAGCGCCGACGAGATATTTGCCCGATCAGACCGTCTTCATGATCTTCTTCGAGCAGTCCACGCGCACGAGAAATTCAATGGAGGCGGGCATCACGCAATTGGGCGGCCACGCGCACGACCTTACCGCGGACAAGATGCAGCTGTCTCATGGTGAAAGCCCAAAGGACACGGCGATTGTCTTGTCGCGCATGGGACATGCCATCGCCTGCCGCAACTGTTTCTACGGAATCGGCAATAAATATCTGCGCGAGATGGAAAAGTGGTCCTCGATCCCGATCTTAAATCTTCAGGACGATTATTATCACCCGATGCAGGGGCTTGCAGATCTTATGGTCATGCAGGAAAAATTTGGGCGCAATCTGAAGGGCCTCAAAGTTTGCATCAGCTGGGCCTATGCGACGTCTCATGCGAAGCCGCTCTCGGTTCCGCAGACGCAGATCATGCTCTTTGCGCGCTATGGTATGGACGTCACTGTCGCGGCCCCGAATGAATTTCCGTTGATGCCGGAGCTGGTGGATACGGCCCGAAAGAACGCGAAGGAGAACGGCGGCAACTTGCGCTTCGTCGACAACATGGACGCCGGCTTCGAAGGCGCGCAGGTGGTTATACCCAAGAACTGGGGCGGTTTCGCGCATTTCAAAGATTACAAAGACGACGATGAACACAAGAAGGCGATGAAGGCGAACCTCGAAAAAAACAGGGACTGGATATGCGACGCGCGCCGTATGAAGCTCGCGTCAAAGGACGTGAAGTACATGCACGCGATGCCTGCAGATCGCGGTCGGGAAGTGACGGATGAGGTCATAGACAACGACGACTGGTCCATCATATACGATGAGGCGGAGAACCGCCTCCACACGGCAAAGGCGGTCATGGCCCTGACCATGGGCGGTGTGAAATGATCGTACGTAAACGGCAGATATTGGTCCTGGGGTTCGCTCTTTTCGCCATGTTCTTCGGCGCCGGCAATCTCATCTTTCCGCCGACGCTCGGCCGTCTTTTCGGCGATAGGTATTGGCTGGCAATCCCGGGGTTTCTCTTGACAGGGGTCGGTCTTCCGCTCATGGGGATACTTGCGGTTGCAAAGGCGGACGGCGGCATCGACAAAATCGCGGCGCGCGTGGACAGGCGCATCGCCAAGATACTCACCTTGGCCGTCATGCTCGCCATCGGCCCCCTGCTCGCGATACCCCGCACGTGCGCTACGACATTCGAGCTGGGGATAGCGCCGAATTTTCCGTGGCTTAACACCTGGCTTTTCTCTTTCGCGTATTTTGCCGTCGTGCTCGTCTTCACGGTGAATCCTCTTTCTGTCGTGGACCTCATAGGAAAGATACTGACCCCGCTTCTGTTGCTAGCGCTTCTTGCGCTGATCGTATCGGGGGTCATATGGCCCGTTGCCCTGCCTGCCGCCACGATGCATTCTCACGTCTTCGGAAGGAGTCTCGTCGAGGGTTATCAAACGATGGACCTGATGGCCGCGACGATCTTCGGCATCGTCATGCTGAACGACTTGAAGAACAAAGGAATCGGGGACAAAAGGGCGCAGATATCCACGATCGTCAAGGCGGGGATAATATCCGCCTGCGGTCTGGCTGTGGTCTACGGCGGGCTTATCTATCTCGGCGCAACAAGTGGAGCGATCTCGGGCGACCTGACAAGGACCGAACTGCTCGTGGCGATCTCGCAGCGGCTTATGGGAACGGCGGGCGCGACGGTCTTGGGTGTCGCGGTCTCGATGGCGTGCCTTACGACCGCCATCGGTCTGACAGCCGTCTGCGGAGAATATTTCAGCGAGCTTAAGAAGGGGCGCATCGGCTACAAATCGGTCTGCGTCGCTGTGTGTGCGGTGAGCTTTGTCCTATCAAATGCCGGCGTTGAGATGATCGTCAGGATAGCGATACCGGCCCTCGTTGCGCTTTACCCTACGGTCATGGTGATGGTCGTCCTGACGCTTTTCAGCGGCGTCTTGAGGAGGCGCAATATTTGGCGCGGTGCGGTCGCGGGCGCCTTCAGCTACGGCATCATCGACGCCCTGCATCGTTCCGGCATAGAAGCGGAGTCGATAAACGCGCTTTTCGACGTTCTGCCTCTTACGAACCACGGACTGGGGTGGCTCTTGCCAGCGGCGATACTGGGAATCGCGGGGGGACTGGTCAGAAACAGCTACGTGAAAATGGACGATGCGGTTTAAGCGGGGGTTGCCTTCCAAAAAAAACCGGCGCCGGTCAAGACGCGGCGCCGGTTCGTTATCTTAAATAGATCGTCTAGCCAAGCTGGTTCAATACCGCGAACGTCTTTTCGGCGTCGTTCGTCGTGAAGGCGGTCGAGGTCTTTTTGCCGCCGACCATCGTCGTGCAATAGCTGCAGAAGATGTTGATGTGCGCGGCAGAGAGGGCCTCCGTGGCCTTCTTTAAGAACCCGGGCTTGTTGTTGATCTCCCACAGAACCGTCGGATTTTCTTCGACTGCAAAACCCTCTTTGGAGAGGACCGTGCGGGCCTTTAAGTTATCGTCGGTGATGATGCGATATGCCGCCTCTTTGCCCCACTCGTAGGCGCAGTATCCCTCGATGTTGATGCCGTTCTTGGTGAGCGGGTTCGTGATCTTCGTTAGGGACCCCAGTGTGTTGGGCGTCATGATGAACAGCTCTGTCGTCTTCTTTGCTTTGGGCGCCATACCTTTTTTCTCCTTTCGTTCGGTTATATTTCAACGCATCAGCGGGCGCTTATACCAGAAATCCGGGAAAAAGCAACCCCTCGATGTGATCGGGGGAACTGGCTTGATAAAAAGATGAAGGTGTGGTCGAATCCTCCCTTTGAAGGGGTCACTTTGGAAGAGGGATACACGATACAGCAGGCGATGATCGAGGCGTCAAGGTGCCTGATGTGTGCCGATGCGCCCTGTTCCTGCGATTGCCCGGCAGGCGTGGACGCACGCGGTTTCATCAGGAAGATCCGTTTTGAGAACTTCGACGGGGCCGTAAAGCTTCTCAAAAGTGACAATATTCTTTCGGGGAGCTGCGCATACATCTGCCCCGCCGGCTCGCAGTGCGCCAAGGGGTGCACAGCGGCGGGTCTCACCCGTCCAATAGACATTGCGGCCCTGCAGCGGTTCGTTACCGATCGCGAGCGCCTGCAGGGCATGATCGAACCGGCTCCTCCCGTTCGTAACGGGAAAAATGTCGCGGTGGTCGGCGCCGGTCCGGCGGGCTTGGGATGCGCCGCGGAGCTTGCTGTCAGGGGTTATATCGTAAGAGTTTTCGAGGAAGGGCCGGAGATAGGCGGCATGCTCCGAAGGGTCATTCCTTCATTCCGCCTGCCTCCCGCCGTCCTCGATTTTGAGATAGAGTTCATCAAAAAACTCGGCGTGGAGTTCTCCTGCCTCAATGCGATGGGGCGTCCGGAGGAACTCTTATCAAAAGGTTATGACGCGGTCTTCGTCGGCTGCGGTCTTCAAAAACCCGTGGGCAGTGATCTGATAGGAAGCCGGTTCAAGCAGGTCCATCAAGCGCTGGATTTTCTGACCGCTTCCAAACAGGGACGGATGCCCGATGTGGGCAAAAGGACGGTCGTTATCGGCGGCGGCGATACCGCGATAGACGCTGCGAGGGTGGCCAGACGCGCGGGGGCGGAATGTTTCATGCTCTACCGCCGCACGCAGCGGGAGATGCCTGCATATAAGGAAGAGGTCGATGCGGCGTGGAACGACGGCGTCGAGTTCTACTTCCGGGTAATGGTTCGTTCCGTCGTGGGACAGGAAAAAGCGACCGGCGTCAGGTGCGCGCGGATAAAGTGGAACGAGCCCGTTCCCGGAACAGAGCGAAGCTATGTTGTGGAGGGGCCGGAGTTCGTGATCCCGTGTGATACCGTCATCGTCGCGACGGGGCAGGGACCGTCGTCCGATCTCGGATTGAGGACGACCTCCGACGGCAAGATCGCGGTCCACAAGGAGACGATGATGGCCTCCGCGCAGGGAGTTTTCGCCGGAGGGGATTGCGTTACCGGAGGCGGAACCGCAGCGTGGGCGGTTGGCATGGGGAAGAAAGCGGCGGTAAAGATAGATGTGTATTTGAAGGGTTCCCCTCCTTTGTAAGGAGGGGGAAAGGGGAGGTAGTTCGTCATCTACCCCACCTAACCTCCCCTTACAAAGGGGAGGAATTTAAGATATTATGATGTATCCCGAATCAAAAGTTGATCTAGGCGTTGACTTCTGCGGCGTGCGCTTCGCGAACCCGTTCGTACTTGCGGCGGCACCGCCCACGGACGAACTGGAAATGGTCCGCGACGGATTCGCTGCGGGCTGGGCGGGCGCCGTTCTCAAGACCACCGCGATGCCCGGCACGCGCGTTGACCTTGTCTATCCATTGATCAGCGGCATCGGCTATGAGAACGCAAGAGCGATGGGTCTCACGAACATCGACCTCATAAGCCATTACGACGTTACCGTCATCGAGGAACGGGTAGGCGTGCTTAAGAGGGAATTCCCGGATAAAGTTGTCATCGGGAGTATCACGGGCCAGACAATGGATGACTGGTCGGAGCTTGTCCGTCGTCTTGAGGGCGCCGGCGCCGATATGGTAGAGGCGTCGTTCTCCTGTCCGCAAGGCACGTTGG
>DYJF01000001.1:0-31403 GCA_020723205.1 Bdellovibrio sp. | reverse complement strand
TGCTTGCGCAGGACGCCGTGGCGGCGGCGAAGGTGACCGACTGGATCAAGACATCGGCTGCGCGATGCCCCGTCATCATAAAGCTCACGCCGCTGGTCAACGACATAGTCGAGATAGCGCGGGCGGTCAGGAGCGCCGGTGCCGATGCGGTCTGTGTCGGGAACACGATGCCTTCCATCACGGGCATAGACCTTGGAAGCGACGTTCCCTTCCCGCAGGTGGAGGGGCGCTCCACCTACAGCGGTCTTTCGGGCCCTGCGATACGTCCCATATCGCTCGGTTGTGTTGCGAAGGTCTGCAAGGCCGGCATTCCCGTGGCCGGGAGCGGCGGCGCGACAACGTGGCGCGATGCGGCCGAATTCATGCTTCTGGGAAGCCACATTGTCCAGTTCGCGACCGCCGTAATGCGTTACGGTTTCGATATCGCGACCGATCTGATCGAAGGTATGGGCTCGCATCTTGAACGCCGGGGTCTTGCAGCGGCAAGCGAGCTCATCGGACGCTCCCTGCCGAAGATCGTTTCGCACGATGAACTTTTACACGGGCTCAAGGTGAAGGCCTCCGTCGATCGTGACAAATGCGTCAGGTGCGATATGTGCATGATCGCCTGCCGCGACGGCGGGCACAGGGCCATCTCGGCAGACCCGGAAAGATATCCTGTCGTCGACGAGGAGAAGTGCGTCGGTTGCGGGCTGTGCGCATCTATATGCCCGGTGGACGAGTGCATAATGCTGAAAAAAAGAGTAGAAGTGTAGGAGTCATGGCAAAGTTCATCTACGAATGCATAGATTGCGGCAAACAGTATCCAGACAGCGAGGTGACTTACGTCTGCCCCGTCTGCAGCAGGGACCAAAAGCCGATGCGGTCGCTCTTGGGCGTGCTCAAGGTCCTCTACGACTACGACGGCTTGAGAAAAAAGCTCGATGTCGAAAGATTGAGGCGCCGTCGCGCTGTCGGCCTCTGGCGCTATCACGAGATCTTTCCCGTGTTCGAGAAAGGTTCCATCCCGCAGCTCATGACGGGCCCGACGCCTCTTCGTTCCGCGCGCAGGTTGCGCACGGCGCTCGGGCAGAACGGCCTGTATCTCAAGGACGACACGGGTCTTCCCACCGGCTCCTTCAAGGACAGGGCGTCGGTACTTGTGGCGGCGAGGGCTAACGAGGAAAAACGGGACGTAATAGTCGCGGCATCGACCGGGAACGCGGCTTCGTCCATCGCCGGGATGTGCGCCTCCATCGGAAAAAAATGCGTTGTCTTTTGTCCCGAGTCGGCGCCGGCCGCAAAGCTTGCCCAGATGGCGGTCTACGGTGCGCGGCTTTTTCCGGTCAAGGGCACGTATGACGACGCCTTCGAGGTTTCTCTCGCGGCGACAAAAGAGTTCGGCTGGCTCTCCCGCAACACCGCCTACAACCCCATGACGATAGAGGGGAAGAAGAGCGTGGCGCTGGAGATTTGGGAGGATCTGAAATTCACGGCGCCCGACAAGGTTCTGATACCGACCGGGGACGGCGTGATACTTGCCGGTGTCGCTAAGGGATTTGAGGACCTAAAGAAGCTGGGTCTCATCGAAAAGGAGCCGCAGCTTATCGCGGTGCAGGCGGAGGGGTCGCAAGCTATCGCGAAGGCGTTCCACTCGGGCACCGATGATGTAGCACCCTATCCCAATGCGGCCACTGTCGCCGATTCCATCTGCGTTCAGGCGCCGCGCAACGGCAGATGGGCCCTCAAGGCGCTTCGCGGCACCAAGGGCTCCTGCGTCACTGTCAGCGACGACGAGATACTTTCGGCTATAGCGCTCATAGGGAGAACGGAAGGGGTCTTTGCCGAGCCGGCTGCGGCCGCCACTGTCGCGGCCCTGAAAAAGATGGTAGGGGAGAATGCCGTTTCGCCCGATGAAACTGTCGTCGCCCTCATCACCGGTTCGGGCCTCAAGGACGTTCCGGCCGCGTCGAAGGCGGCGCGGATACCCGAACCCATCGAACCCGCCATTGAAGCTGTGAAGCGACTCTTATGATGATCGGTGCTTATCTCGTGAACTTCACCTTCCAGAGTATCTCGGTCTGATCGCGGGGGTTGGACGGGTCGGGGCCCATTATCAGCTCGAAGGCGATCCTGTCCCCGTTCTTTGCGCGGACCCTCTTTTCGGGAAGGACGCACTGTTTCCAGTGCGTCGGCGGGCGCTTGGGGGAGGCGTCGGTCGTTATCCCCGTTGTCCATTGCACGACCGGCCACACCGCCATGCCGGAGAAGATGCCTTCCTTATTGATCGTGAACGTCTTCTTCGAATGGACACTTGTTCCGAAAGGTTCAGCCGAGACCATCCGCGCGATCGTCTTCGGTTCCGAAAGAAGGCCTTTGGGAGCGACAGGGGCGATGTCTATCATACCGTTTTTCGATATCGTCCTGCCGAACGCGGCCGGTGCGCCCAAAAGTTCGATAACAGAGGGGATGATCCTTCCAGCTCTTTTTAAAAGGCGTTTCTTTGCGTCATGGAGCGTCGCCAGTATGTTCTCGTCGAACGCTGCGCTGCCGACCGTTTCGCAGATGATGACGTCGGCTTTTTCAGGGAGCCAGACATCGGCGGAATGGCTTTTGACGAAAGATATTCTGTCGAAGACGCCGTGCTTTCGCGCAAAAGATATCGCAACGTCGATGCTCTCTTCGTCGGAGTCGATCGCGTAGACCCGTTTTGCTCCCGCGGACAGCGCAAAAAAGGACAAGAGGCCGAGCCCTGAGCCGATGTCGCATACGACATCGCCCCTTTTTACGACCTTATCGATGGCTTTTTGCAGGGGGACGGTCCGCCAAGGGTCGAGGACCATGTCGGCGTGCCGTGTGAGGATCCTCTTGAGATTTCTGATCTTCATTGATCCTTGGTTCTTTCTCTGCGCGCTCTGCGCCTCTGTGGCGGGTTTTTACCGGAACGGCTTTGCCGCGAAGCGCTCATAAAAGAGGCCCCAGCGTACGCCGCGGTCGGAGATGGTCACGATGTCGTAGCCCAAGCGCCGCATCACGCGGTCCAAGATTATCGAGCCGGCGAGGATGACGTCCTCGCGGCCCTTTTGTACGCCAGCGATCTTGCGCCTGTCTGCGACCGACTTCATCTTAAGCTCGTCTATGATCACTTGAATGTCGAGCATCTCGAGTATCGTGCCGTGGACCTTCGCGTGGTCGAAGGCGGACATGCGTTTTTCGACCGCAGCGAGAGTGGTCGCGGTGCCGGCGGTCGCGACGAGCCGGTCCGCGTGACGGTGGGAGAGCGAATGTAGCGCCTGAAGCAGGTGCTGGTCGATCACCGTGCAAAGCTCCTTGAACTCATCGGTCGTGACAGGGTCGTTCTTGACAAAATGCTCGGTCAGGACGACGGAGCCGATCGGCATGGAAATGAACTGGCAGTTGGTTATGTCGGGCTTCCCGTCAGAGGACGGAGGCCTTCCCCAGATGAGCTCGGTGGAACCGCCGCCGATATCGCAGACAAGAAGGTCGCTTCCGAACTCGCGGGCGCAGGCGTGAAAAGTGAGCCACGCTTCCTGCTCGGGCGTTACTATCTCGATCTCGAAACCGAGCTCGTCCCTTACGCGGGTTATGAAATCGCCGGAATTCGATGCGCGTCTCAGCGCCTCCGTCGCGACGACCGCCGTCGCGGATACGTGGTGTTTGTCGCACGTCGCTCGGTAGTCTTTGAGAGCAGAGACGGTCCTCTCCACCGCTTCCGGAGAAAGTTTTTCCTGAGTGGTGAGCCCCTCTCCCAGACGCGTGATCCTCGCCTCGTCGGAGGCGATCTTGATCCTTCCGTCGGGAAGGGTGTCGCCGATCAGCAAGAGGACCGAATTCGTTCCGATGTCGATCGTTGCAAACATTATTTTACGCGTGGTCCCCACTCGGGGAGCATGCCGTTGCCCTTTGATATCTTTGTCTGGTTGCTGCCGTCGGCGCGCATGAGATAGACCGCCGCTTCGCCTTCCCGCGTGGAGGAAAAGACGATGAACCTGCCGTCGGGCGACCATGTCGGGTGTTCGTTGTTCCCGGCGCCGAGCGTCAGCCGCTGAATGTTCGAGCCGTCGGGGTTCATTATGAAGATGTCGAACGCGCCCATATCGCGGCCGGCGAACACCACCTTATCCCCCATTGGCGACCAGTTCGGCATGTCGTTCTGGTATCCGACGAACGTGAGGCGGTGCGTCTCCCCGCCGCCGGCGGAGGCCCGGTAAAGGTGAAGACCGCCTGTGCGGTCGGACGCAAATATCACGGCGCCGCCGTCGGGCGACCATGTGGGTGCGATGTCGATCCCTTTGGAACTCGTGATACGCGCCGTCTTGCCGCCGCCCGGCGAGACCGTATAGATGTCCGCCTCGCCGGCTGCCGAGGAGGAGAACGCTATTCGGGAGGCGTCCGGCGCCCACGATGGCGTCAGCTTCGAGCCGCCGCCGCCCACTATCTGTTTCAGCCCCTTTCCGTCGGCGCCGATGACGTAGATGTCGGGACTTCCGCGCGTGTACGAAGTGAACGCCAGTTGCGAACCGTCGGGCGACCATGACGACGAGAGCGAAATGGATTTCAGGTTGGTAACGCGGCGGGCGTTCTCGCCGTCCATGTCCATCACGAATATGTCTTTGCCCCCCTTGCGCGTGACGGCCGTGTAGGTGATCTTCGTGTTAAAGACGCCCCTGATACCGGTGAGCGCCTCCATTATCTCGTCGGAGAAACGGTGTGCGACCTCGCGCATCTCCTTTTTTGTGAAGGTGTACTGTTTGCCGACCAGCATCTCCGGTATGTACGGATCGAAGAGGCGAAGCGTGACGACGTATTTGCCGCCCTCCGAATCTATGCTGCCCTTGACGAGCGCCTGCGCTTCTATCGAGGTCCAGTAGCTGAAACGTATGGACTCGGCGGTGATGCCTTCCTTTTCCGCCTGGTTCTCGTAAGCGCCCCACGGCAGGACGTTGAAATAGCCGGAGAGGGTCAGGTCGTTGCGTATGATGTTTGGTATCTCCTTGGACATGTCGCCGCCGCCCTTTAGATTGCATATCGCGATCGGGAACTTGTGGTCCGAGGGCTGGTCGATGGGGATATAGATGCGCGCTTCTGAAACCGCGCAGACGAGAAGAAGAAAGATTGCGAAAGAGAATTTAAGAAGGTTTTTCATAGTTTCCTAAATATAAGCAAGCGGAGAAAGAAAAGCAAGAAGACCTAAGACCGACGGTCTTTGGTCTTGAGTCTTGCGTCTTGGGTCTGATCTATTGTGGTTTCAGCCGCGGATCGAACTCCACCAAGAACCCTTCGTTATACGCCTCCCACGCGAGGCGGTCCGGCGGCTTGGGAAACGGTGAAGCTTTCCTGACCGCGCGCGCGGCGGAGGCGTCGAAAGTGGCGTCTCCGGACGAGCGCTCCCACCTTGTCGATACCACTTCGCCGTCCAGATTGATCATGACCTCGAGGGCGCAGTTCCGTCTCGGCCCCGCCTCTTCGGCGTAGCGCAACGGCAGCACCCATTCCGTTATGATACGGGCGCGGAGCATCGCCTGATATTTCAGATATTCAGGGTCGCTCGGCAGGACGCGAAGCGGCTGGTTGCTGGTGCCGTACTTGTATCCGTCGGTGTTCTGTTTTATCTGGCCCGCCTCGGGCGTGATGGTGCGATTCGCGAGCTGTTTGTCTATCATGGCGAGCGCGTTGGCTATCTTCCTGTCGGTCGAGGAGGCCGGTTTTTTCGCAGGCGCCGCCGTCTTGGCCCTCGACGGCTCCGCCATCTTCTCGGGCGGTTTTTGCGCCTGCTGGGTCGGTGTTTTCATCTCGGGGGCCATCGGCTTTTGTTCCGTCTGGAAAAGCTTTTTCTGTTCCTCGATCGTGCTCTTGGGCAGCCCCTCGGACTTCTTGATGCCGAGCCCTATATCATCGCTTGTTCCCTTCGGGAGCTCGACCCACACGACCCTCGTCGGATGCTCGCGAAGCGGCAGCCGTATGCCCGGCACTATGGAGAGCGTCGTGAAGATGATAATATGGATGATCGCCGAGTAGATGATCGGCTTCTTATATGACTGGTTCGTCCGAAATCGTTCTTTAGAAAGCATTTTAGAGCTTCCACACTCCCAGACTTCTACACTCCTGCGCTTCTACACTTAGAGTGTGCCCTCCGCCTCCGGCTGGGTGATCATGCCTATCCTGTCCACCCCCGCCTTTTTGGCGATGGACATGACCTTGATGACCGTGCCGTAGAGCAGCTCCGTGTCCGCCTTGATGAAGAGGTCCTTTTCCTGCTTGGTCGCGTAGATCGCCATCAGGCGCGCTTCAAGCTCGTCTATAGGCACGAGGGCCTGATCGTCGCCGATGAATATCTGTCCGCCCTTCTGGACGGTCACAACGACGTCGCTTTTCGTCCTCTTCAGCGCCTGCGACTGCGCCTGTGGCAGGTTCACGGGAAGCCCCTGCTGCAAGAGGGGCGCGGTCACCATGAAGATGATGAGAAGCACGAGCATCACGTCCACGAACGGCGTGATGTTGATCTCTGAAGAAAGGCGGTGATGTCCGCCTCCGGTATTGACTAACATAAAGTGCTCCTTACTTGTAGTATTCGTTCTTAACGCGCACGATGAGATCGTCCGCAAAGTCGTCAAGGTCCTTCGAGATTATCCTGATCTTGTTCACGTACACGTTGTAGAAGATGACCGCGGGTATGGCCGCCGCGAGGCCTATTGCCGTCGCAATGAGCGCCTCCGCGATATGGGGCCCGACTATCGCCAAGCTCGACGTGCCGGTGCGGCCTATCTTCCAGAATGCGTTCAGGATCCCCCACACGGTTCCGAAAAGACCGATGAAGGGCGCCGCGCTGCCGGTCGTGGCGAGGAAGGGAACGCCGTATTCCATCTGCTCTATCTCGTCCTCGGCCGCGCGCCTGATCTCTTTTTCCACGGCCATTTCGTTGCCCTGTCCCTGATTCTCGCGCAGGCAGTCCACGCCCGCCTTGAAGACGTTGAAGGCGGGGCTCTTCCTGAACGAGCCCTTGCCTACGAACTGTTCCAAGTTCTTCGTCTGCCAGAAGGACTGGTAGAACTTGTTGGAGCCCTCGCGCGCGCGCTTTAGTTGTCTGTATTTGCTGCCGATGATCGCCCAAGAGATGACGGAGAAGAGGACGAGAAGTATGAGAGTGAGCTGCACGACGAAGTTGGCGTGGAGGACGAGATAGATGAAGTTGTGGTTGCCGCTTTCCACCGGCGCGGTCTCGACCTGCGCCAGAAGACCTAAAATGCCCATCAAACCCATAAAAACCCCTTTCTTTGGTTAAGTCGGGCGATAATACAGACGGCAGGCGGGATATGTCAAGGCCCAGGGCTAAGGGCGAAAGGCGGAGGGCTAAAGGTCCCCCCGATAAGTGTCGGACACTTAATCTGCGTATTGCAAATTTGTCGGCGTGCTCATCAGAAAATCTTCAATGGTTATGCCTTTGATTTTTTCCGTCTCAAACGGTGTGGAGCAGACCACGGTGAGGCGGTCCTTGGGAAAGGCCTTTTCGAACCACGAAAAATCCAGGGGTCCGGCTCTCCCTCGCTTTACCTCGATGAATTTTCTTTCAGGAGTGACAAAATCTATATCGTGTTCGGCGGACTTCCAGAATCCGATCGCTTCAGGGTTATCAGCGCCTGAAATAACGGAGCGTCTCCATATTTCTTGAGCCACCAGCCATTCGATAAACATTCCTTGAGTCCCTTCATCGAGCCCTTCAAATTCAGCAACACCTCTCGCAGCTGACGGGTGAAATGCCACTGCCGCTGCCAAGTTGATGAAATGAAATTTGCAGGGTTTTCTTATCTGCAGTGTCTTTTTATTTTGATCCCACTGCCATGAAGGGATGATGCTCAAGAGATCCGCAAGTTGCTCGACATATCCTGCCGCAACAGTGTTGTTAGCAAGACCCGCTTCACGTGCCAGCTTGGCAAATCCTACCGGTTGGCCGCCGAGCCTGAAAATAATGTGAAAGAGATTGGTGAGCGACTGTCTGCTTCTTCCCGATGAGACGATTTCACCCTGCACCCAGTCGCGAATAAGCTGAATGAAATAATCAGGCAACCTGTCATTGACGAGCAGCTCATTGCAGCCGACAGGCGAACCTCCCGTTATGAGATACGCAATCCATGTTTTGTCGCCGAATTTTGAACGCGAGACCCCTTTAAAATTTCGATATGAGACGGGGAGAAAAATATATTCATTTTTCGACAGCTTTCCTTTTCGTCCGGGAAGCTTTTCCGAGCCGCGCCTTAAGTCGAGCGCTTTGGAGCCGGTTGTGATCACAAGGACGTCACGCAGCCCGCCTTTGTCCCAAACTCTTTTGAATGCTTTCTGCCAATCGGCGACGGCGGTCACTTCATCGATGAAAATTCTTCTGATTCCCGCATCCTTGGGAAAAGAGCTGCCCAGTTCATTAAGATTGCGGGAAAGTTCCTCTTCCGAGGAGATGTCGTCACCGTTAAGGTAGTACGCGCTCCCGGCTCCGAAGGCCTCGACCGAGTTTTTGAGATTCATCTCAAGCCAGGTGCTCTTTCCGTACTGCCTTGGGCCTCGAATTATTATCAAACCCGGTTCTTCAGGCAGTTTCTCCAAGCCGAATTCATAGTTGAATTGGGCCGGTTGTCTGGCCAGATCAACGAGATGCGGCCACATCTCTTCATGTCGTATCTCCCCGCGCCTAAGGAGATCATTGATCGTTCTAACGTCCATAACGTTAATATACCTAACGTTCTAAACGTTAGCAAGAGTCTTCTGGATTTATCTAAAGAAAACCTTCTTTTGAACATAGTATTATCTAAAGAATAGGTTCTTTTGGATAAAGAAACCGATTTTTGCGATCCGGTCGCAGCATAATTATTTGATATTACACATCAATTTTGCATTTTTGACTTGAGAATTCCTCGCGGCTTGCCGCGGGGAGAATCATTTACAAGGTCCCCCCGATAAGTGTCCGACACTTATCGGGGCAGAAAAAGCCCCCGGACGGTCGGGGGTTGATTTATGTCCGGTTGGCTTTACGGTATATAAGAGCGCAAGACGTCGCCGATCTCTAGAAATTTATTATAGATTTTGTCAAAATCCCTTGTCAGGCAATCGATCCTTTGCACGTTGACATTTATTTTTTCGCCGACTGAAGCTTCTGCGGGATAGCGTTCGTCGCAGCTCTCAAGATTCAAGTCGCCCACAGAAATTGATGGACCGCCGGTGCGGGGCACAGCTAGTTCGCGAACAATTTGAAATTCCAAAAAACGATTAAAATAATTGAGGTTATGAATCTGACTTTCTAAGTACTCATTTATGAATTCTTTAGGTGCAGCAGGATAACCACACGCATAAATATCATGAAACATCTTGTCAATAAGCTCGGGTGTTGGTTTGCACACGTAAGGAGCGCTTGCCGACGGAATTGAGATTCGCTGCGGAGACTCCACCTTTTTTCGCCATGGCCATGCGAGTGCGCTTGACGATACGAAGCAAAACAGGATCGCGAACGTGATGCATTTGATCTTCATAACTTCCTCCTTCTTTTAGCTTTGTTTTACGATATATTAGGGGAGCAATTACTGTGCCGGAATAGTGTGTGTGTGTGTGTGTGGATAATCTTAGTGATTCCGGATGGTTGGAAAATTGAGGCGAATTGCGGTGGGTATCAGATCTGTAATTTCCGGCACTAAGGCGCCTGTTTTTTGACGCGCGCCACTGTGCTTCTCGACTTCGCTCGAAGAATAACGAGTGAGCATGGGATTGCTTCGTCACGGAGCTTGCCCTGAGCGAATCGTTCGTCCTTCGACAAGCTCAGGACGAACGGTAATGAGTCGAAGGGCTCCTCGCAATGACTTACAAGGCCCCCCGTAAGTGTCGGACACTTAGTGAAAAGGATTCGGTTGCGAAATCCAAATGTATCCGCTATAGCGCGGCGCATGGCAAGAACGGAAAGACCTATCGGGATATTCGACTCCGGCATCGGGGGTTTGACCGTATTCGAGGCGGTAAGAAAACGGCTGCCCGGCGAATCGCTCGTTTATCTTGGCGACAGCGCCAGAGTTCCTTACGGCACGAAGTCGGCCGAGACGGTCATCCGCTATTCTCTGGAGAACGCGGCGTTCCTTGAGGGCAAAGGCGTCAAGGCGATAGTCGTCGCGTGCAATACGGCTTCTGCGCTTGCGCTCCCCGCGCTCTCGCAAAAGTTCGACCTTCCCGTCTTGGGCGTCGTCAACCCCGGGGCGAAAGAGGCGATGGCTGCGACGAAGCGCCGCACGATAGGCGTCATAGGCACCTCCGCCACTATAGCGAGCGACGCGTACGCGCGCGCGCTGAAGGAACTCGACAGCAACGTGAGGGTCGTTTCGCAGGCCTGTCCGCTCTTCGTGCCGCTCGTGGAAGAGGGCTGGACGGACAATGACGTCGCTCGCGCCGCCGCGAAACATTATCTTTCAGACATGCATAATGAGGGAATAGATGTCCTGATCCTCGGCTGCACGCACTATCCGCTCCTGAAGCCGCTCATAAGAGAGACGGTAGGAGACGCGATCACGCTGGTTGATTCCGCCGAGGCCACGGCATCGGCCCTTGAAGCGCTGCTGGGAAGGGAGGGCACGCGGAACAAGACGTCTTCCAAGGCGACATATCAGATCTATGTGACCGATATCCCGGCCCGCTTCGAGACCGTCGCTCGCCGATTTCTCCACAACGATCTGCCGGGTGTGAGGCACGTTACAATTTAGACATGAAACGTTCGTGCTGAGCTAGGTCGAAGCACGAACCGTTCACCCTTCGACAAGCTCAGGGTGCGCGAACACGAGTCGAAGGGCTCAGAGCGAACGGTTTCAATTTACCGTTGCATTTTTCCGGCCCCGTGTTAAAAAATCTTCAATTTTTCAAAGGGTTTTTAAACTTCCGGAGGCAAACATGCGCCTTTTGAGGACGGTTCTTCTCGGTATCGCGGTCCTTCTCGCGTTCCCGCTCTCTTCGCACGCCTTAAGCGAAAAAGGTTACAAAGAGCTTCACATCTTTACAAAAGTTCTGGGCTATATCGAAGACAGCTACGTGGACGAGGTTGACGAGCAGAAGGTCCTCATGGGCGCCATACGCGGCATGCTGATGACGCTCGATCCGCACTCCGCCTTCATGTCGCCGGCGGTCTTCAAGGAGTTGAAGGTCGACACCGCAGGGAGATTCGACGGCGTGGGCATCGAAGTGGCGGTGCGCGACGGAGTGCTCACGGTCGTGGCGCCCATAAAGGGCTCGCCCGCTGAAAGATCGGGAGTCGAGCCGGGGGACAAGATCATCAAGATCAACGGCGAGACGACCGAAGGAATGGACCTGACGCAGGCGGTGACGAAGATGCGCGGAAAGCGCGGGAGCCGCATCGTCCTCACGATCTACAGGAAGAACGTCAAGCAGCCGTTCGAAATTGCGCTCACCAGACAGGCGATAAACGTCCCCAGCGTGAAATACGAGGTTTTGGACGGGAACTACGGCTATGTAAGCATCAGCTCGTTCCAGTCGGACACCGCAAAGTCGCTCAAGAAAGCGGTGAAGGAACTTCAGGAAAAGGGCGCTCTCAAGGGGATGATACTCGATCTTAGAAAGAATCCGGGGGGACTTCTCGATCAGGCGGTTGAGGTCTCCGATATTTTTCTCGATAAAGGGCTCATCGTGACGACCGAATCGCGCGGACAGGAGATAGACAGGCGAGAGGCGACGCCCGAAGGGGAAAAAGTGACATGCCCCGTGGTGGTCATGGTCGACCACGGCTCGGCCTCGGCTTCGGAAATCGTTGCCGGCGCGTTGCAGGACAACAAGCGCGCGACGATATTGGGGCTGCAGTCTTTCGGCAAGGGCTCCGTGCAGACCGTGATCGAACTTGACGACGGCAGCGGCCTGAAACTGACTGTGGCGCGCTATTTCACGCCGAGCGGCCGCTCTATTCAGGCGCTGGGAATAACGCCCGATATAGTGGTCCCCTCGGAACCGCCGAAGATCGGCGAGAAAGCGGAAGAGGAGCCGCCCAAGGAACGGATCGTTGAAAAGCGCGAGGGCCCGCTCGACCTTTCCAAGGATTATCAGGCGAGCGTCGCGCTTGAGTATCTGAAGACGGGAACGGTGCCGGCCGCCGCAGCCAAGACGAAAGAAAAGAAGACAAAAGAGAAAAAGAAACGTTAACCTTAACTTTTGATCGGAGGGATAGTCATGACGAAGAGGATAGGCGTGTTGACGGGCGGCGGTGATTGTCCGGGCCTAAACGCGGTGATACGCGCGGTCGTGCGCCGCTCGATCGTACTGGACGCCGGTTACGAGATGGTAGGGATCAAGTACGGCTGGAAGGGGCTCTTGACGAAGGAAACGATGCCGCTCGACCGCGCGAGCGTCACAGGGATACTCTACCGCGGCGGCACTATCATCGGCACGTCGCGCACGAACGTATTCAAGGACGAGAACACCCCCAAGACGGTCGTCGAGAACATAAGGAAGCTGAAGCTTGACGGCATAATCGCCATAGGCGGCGAGGACACGCTGGGCGTGGCCAAGCGGTTGACCGACGAGGGCATCAAGATCGTAGGCGTCCCAAAGACGATCGACAACGATTTGAACGGCACAGACTACACGTTCGGCTTCGACACGGCGGTGGAGATAGCTACCGATGCGGTGGACCGTCTTCACACTACCGCGGAGTCCCATAACCGCGTGCTTGTCTGCGAGGTCATGGGCCGCCACGCGGGGTGGATAGCGACGTACGCGGGCATCGCCGGCGGAGCGGACTGCATATTGATACCTGAAAAACCGATAGACATTAACGAGGTCTGCGACGTCGTCCAGAGGCGGCATTCAAGGGGCGCGTTCTTCTCCATCATCGTGGTAGCGGAGGGCGCCAAGATAAAGTGCGGCGCGAAGGAGGAGGAGATCCTCTCGTCGTCGAGGATAGACGAGTTCGGCCACGTGCAGCTGGGCGGCATAGGACAGGTCCTTGCGAAGGCCATAGAGAAGAAGACCGGTTATGAGACGAGGGTCACGGTGCTGGGGCATATACAGCGCGGCGGAAAACCGACGGCGCACGACAGGGTGCTGGCCACGCGCTACGGCGTAGCCGCCATGAACGCCGCCCATGCCGGAAGATACGGCGTCTTTGTAGCGCTTCGCGGAAAGGATATCGTTGAAGTTTCGCTCTCGGAGGTCACGGCGGGCATCAAGACCGTCGACGAGAACCTCTACGAGATGTCGAAGACCTTTTGGGGCTATTGATGAGGTTTTTAACCTCGCGAACGAGATTTGTCAGGTCGTAGGGTTTTTTGATGTGAAGATGCGCAGCGGGCGGTTTGATAACGGGGGGTTCTTCTGCGGCGCACAGCTCGCAGACCTTGACGGCCGGTCTTGATATTGAATCATTGCCTCGCGGCAGAAGCAGGACGGAGGGGATATCCAGCCGTCCTGTTTTCTTTGTTATCGAAGAGATCTCCGCCTTCTCCTCTTCGTCGTAACCTATCATGTCCACGATGATCGCGTCCGGTTTTTTGCGGCCGAGGAGAGACAGCGCGTCGTCTTTGCCGAGCGCCGCTGCGACCTCGAAGCCGTCCACTTCAAAACGAAGCCGTAATATCTCCCTCGTTTCGGGGTCCGGCCCTATGATAAGGATCGTCGCCATAAAATTGTTGACCTGATGTGAATATCGGATATTTGTCGGTTTGACAATGAATTTAGACCTAAGACATTAGACCTAAGACCTTAGTCCGAACCGATCACATTGAAATTTTTTGGTATCAGGTCTCATGTCTCTGGTCTGGATTGAGGAGGTCCCATGCCGAAGCTCGATTTCCTGGTGAAGGATATTGCCGATCTTAAGGATTCCGGCCTTTATAACACGATACGCACTCTTGAAGGCGCGAATTCGCCGTGGGTCCAGATCGGCGGCAGGAAGCTCTTAAATCTTTCATCCAACAATTATCTCGGGCTCGCGAATCATCCGGAGATGATGAAGGCGGCGAAGGACGCGATCGACAAGTACGGCGTCGGGGCAGGCGCGGTCCGTTCCATCGCAGGCACCATGGACCTGCACATAAAGCTCGAGGAGGCGCTCGCTCGCTTCAAGGGGCGCGAGGCGTGCGTCGTCTTTCAGAGCGGTTTTCTGGCGAACGCGGGCGTCATTCCCGCGATAATAAGAAAAGAGGACGTTATCTTCTCGGACGAATTGAACCACGCATCCGTGATAGACGGCTGCCGCCTCACCAAGGCGCCGATACTTCGGTACAAGCACAACGATATGGCCGATCTTGAGCGCATCATCAAAGAGAACGGGAACTACGAGAGGAAATACATTATCACCGACGGCGTTTTCTCGATGGACGGCGACATTGCGGACCTGAAGTCGATTGCGGCGCTCGGCGAGAGACACGATTGCGTCACGATGGTGGACGACGCGCACGGCGAAGGCGTGCTTGGAAAGGGAGGGCGCGGGGTCGTGAACCACTTGGGGTTGGGGGAACGCATAGACATCGAGGTGGGAACGCTGTCGAAGGCCTTCGGCTGCGCCGGCGGCTTCGTCGCCGGCCGCCGCGAGATCGCCGACTGGCTCAAACAGCGCGGCCGTCCGTTCCTGTTCTCAAACGCGCTTTCCCCGTCTGAAGCGGCAGGTTGCCTCAAGGCGATAGAGCTTTTGGAAAAGAGCGAGACCCTTGTGACGACGCTCTGGGAGAACAGTAAATATTTTAAGTCCGCTATGAAGGAGGCGGGGTTCGATATCGGTATCTCGCAGACTCCCATTACGCCGGTCATGCTGGGCGAGGCGAACGTCGCCCACGGCATGAGCAAGCGGCTCTTTGAAGACGGCGTGTTCGCGATGGCGATCGGTTATCCGACGGTCCCGAAGGGAAAGGCAAGAATCCGCGCGATGCTCTCCGCAGGACATGCGAAGAAGGATCTGGATTACGGTATAGAGAGGTTTGTTAAAATCGGAAGAGAGTTTAAAGTTATAAAATAAATATCCACCGCGAATTGGAGGTTTGAATGTCCAAGATGAAGGCGGTTGTGAAGGTCAGGGGCGAACCGAACGGCACGGAGATGATGATGGTGGATCTCCCGAAGCCGGGCCCGGACGATGTTCTGATAAAGAACGATGTTGCCTCCATCTGCGGAACGGATGTCCATATCTTCAACTGGGACAACTGGGCCTCAAAGAGAATAAAGCCGCCGCTCCTTTATGGACACGAATTTGCGGGCCATGTCGTCGAGGTCGGCAGCAAAGTAAAGAACACCAAGGCCGGCGATTACGTGTCGGGCGAATGCCACATCGCCTGCGGCCGTTGCCATCAATGCAAGATAGGGCAGGCGCACGTATGCCGGAACATGAAGGTCTTCGGCATCGATGTGCCCGGAGTGTTCGCAGAGTACGCGTGCATCCCGGCGACGAACGTCTGGAAGAACGACAGGGATGTGTCGCCCGAACTCTGCTCGATCCAGGACCCGTTCGGCAACGCGGTCCATTCCGTCTATTCGACCGACGTTAAGGGTAAGGACGTCGTGATATTGGGTCTGGGGCCGATCGGCATCATGTGCGTCATGCTTTGCAAGCATGCCGGTGCGGCCAATGTGTTCGCAGTGGAAAAGAAGAACGAATACCGAAGTGAGATGGCAAGAAAGCTTGGCGCGACGAAGGTCTTCGGCGAAGGGGAGACGGACGGGCTGACAAAGGAGATATTCGAGCTGACGAAGGGCAAGGGCGCAGACGTCGTTCTTGAGATGTCCGGGTCCACGGACGCGCTGACGCACGGTTTCGATCTATTGAGGACCGGCGGCGACATGATACTCTTGGGTGTCTATTCGCAACCGGCGACCATCGATGTATCGAAGCAGATCATCTTCAAATATACGACGGTCAGGGGCATCTACGGACGCCGCATGTGGGGCGATTGGCAGAAGATGAAGGAACTGTTCAGGGACCAGAACCTGCGAAAGGACCTGACCACAATAATCACGCACAAGTTCACCTTCGACAAATTCTTCGATGCAATGGAAACGATGCGCTCCGGTCAGAGCGGAAAAGTGGTCCTTAAGTTTTGAGCTTTCAATTTTCGCACGGCCTGGCCGCAGTTGGAGCCGATCTCGTTTTCCCTGGACTCACCGATACTTAGGATCACGTCGAACCCCTTCAGGGATAACTCCTTCATTATATGGTGCGAATTCGGGACGGCGTTTTTGAGGCCAGATTCACTCGCGGTTTCCGTGGGATTAAGGGGTGTGATCTTGACGCAGAATTTATCCGGATCGAAATGGCGTGAAATAACCTCGGGCTCGACAGGCACGCCTTCCGTCAACGCGAAGTTCAGGGCCGCCTTTCTGCCGCCTTTTTCCACGAAGCGTTCTCCGTATTTTGCGATCTGCAGCAGATCCCATTTCGGGACCGGCATCAAGCGATCGCGCTCCTTTTCATTCGTCGAATTGACCGAGAACTGAAGCTGAAACAATTTGCCGGCGTAGATCGATCTCTTGATCTCCAAGAGCCGGTCGAACCACGCGGAAGCCGAGGCGGGGGCGGTTGTGGCGACGCACGGGATGACGTTCGGATTATCATAGCGATCGGGCAATTCGCGGATGACGTCCAAGACGGCAGGGTTGAGTGCCGGTTCGCCCATCCTTGCGAATTGTATCTTGAGTTTCCTGCAATGGCTCGCAAGCCCTTCGGGATAGAGACCGATGATGTGATCGGCCTGCGCAAATATCTCGCCGGCGGTCAGATCTCCCCTGTAGTTTCCGCCAGAATCACACATCAGGCACTCAACCGGACAGCCAAACTGCGTTGAGACGATGATGACCCATTTATCTTTTTTGGGAAGATTGGGATCCCTCGAATCCACAAACTCTGCCATGAGCCCGGGATCGCCTCGAAACCCGGCAACGAAGACCTCGGCAATATTCGGATCACCCGTTTTTGATAAAATTTTCATAAAAAGCAAATTGGCCGCAGGGGCACAGAGATCACAGAGAAAATAAAACTAAATTGCTTTGTATTTCTCTGCGCCTTTGCGTCTCTGCGGCAGATTTAAGAACCTGTATGCGCTCTGGGCGGCGGCGATGCCGTCTCCTGCGGCGATAGCCACGTGTCTGTCCTCGACGTGGCATATATCTCCGGCCAAAAAAAGGTTGGAGGCCTTTTCCATTTTTTCAAATAGAGGATGTTTCGCCTGTTTGCCCACACAGGAAATAACTACGTCATATGAATTATCCAAAGGCGACCAGTTCGTCTTTAACTGAACCCCGCTCGACGCGGCTCGCGTGACGAGTTTAGGCAAGGCCCTCGGCGTCTCGCCCCTCATCCCGATCGTTACCCTTCGGGCCTTTTTCGCAAAGCCCCACGCAAGATCGAAGGCAGAGTCGCCGCCGCCTATAACAAGGACATCTTTCCCCGAATGATCAATCCGGTCAGGATCGCCGTATGGAATTTCACCAGGAACGCCCGCGAGCTTGGGTGTCAGGCCTACGGCAAGGAGAACGCTTTTCGCTTCATACGACACGATATCTTTTGCTTCATCGTAGACCACCTTGACCGGCCATCTCTTGAGCTGCCTTTCAAAGATGGACATGAGTTCCTTGCCGGTTATTCCCTCGGGAAACCCCGGATAGTTCTCTATCCACGGCGCGGCGTTCGCCTGTCCTCCAAGACGGTCGCGCTCGACGATCGTTGCCTGAAGACCCAGCCGCGCCGCCTGTATCGCCGCCGCCATCCCCGCCGGCCCGCCGCCAATGATGAGAAGATCGACGCTCATAAGAGTGACAAAAGAGTTTTCGTATCCACGATATGTGCGAAACCGTGGGCGAGATTCAATAGCGAGGCCTCATGATGTTCTTTTGACTGCGTTGCGCAAGCGTCGGAGACGACGACCGGCTCGAGGTCCAAAAGGAACGCGTGGCGCGCCGAAGTCTCGACGCAAAGGTGGGTCATCACGCCGCATATCACCACGGTCTCCACCCCGCGTCCCTTGAGATATGGAGCCGCTGCCGTCCGCTCAAAGGCGCTGTAGCGCGCTTTGGTGACGACCATCTCCCCTCCGAGGGGCTCGAGGGCGCTAACAATTTCCGACCCGGCTTCTCCGTCCCACGGGAGCTTGTCGTTCCACCATCTGCCCATCTGGCCCGTGGGTTCGCCCTTTTTGTGCGCATGGCGCGTGAAGATGACAGGCAGGCCCTTTTTTCTGAACGTGTTAAGGATCCTTTTTACATTGCCGACTATAGCCGGTCCGTCTTTCAGAAAGGCGTCGGCTTCAGGGTCCAGAAAGTAGCGCTGCATATCGACGACCACGAGCGCAGGTTTTTTTAATCTTTTCTTCGGCATTTTTACCTCTTGATTCTTTTTCCGCGGATATGTCAAGCCACTTGCGGTATTGATCTCGATAAGATACATAAATTCACCGCAGAGACGCTAAGAACGCAGAGAAGAACCAAGGTTTTTTATGCCTACTAACGTACCTCCACAATATCACGAGGCCGAAGCGCGGCTAAGACAGGCCAAGACGCGCGAAGAGAAGCTCGCCATCATGGAAGAGATGATGGCCATCATGCCCAAGCACAAGGGCACCGACAAGCTTCGCTCCGAGTTGAATCAGAAGATCAAGAAGATGAAGGAGGCGGGCGATAAGGACAAGAAGAGCGGCGCAAGAAAGAGCGTCACCGTCCCCAAGGAGGGCGCCGGCCAGATCGTCCTTGTGGGCCCGCCGAACGGAGGCAAGTCGCAGCTCTTGCGCACGCTCACGAACGCGACACCGGAGGTCGCTGCATATCCCTTCACGACGCGCATGCCCGCCCCCGGGATGATGCCGTTCGAGGACATCAGGATACAGCTCGTAGAACTGCCGGCCGTCACAGACACCGCGATGGAGCAGTTCGTTCCCGATATCACAAGGAACGCGGATGTGGCGGCCATCGTGCTGGATCTGGCCTCACCGGACCTTTTGGACGCCGCGGATACGGTTCTGAAGCAGATGGAGAAGCATTACATTTTTTTCGTGAACAAGGTCCCCGAACCGGAGGAGCGAAAGATCGGCGCCGTCTATCTTAGGACGATCGTCCTCGGCAACAAGGCGGAACTGCCGGAAGCCGAAGACAATCTCCCCATCTTCGAGGAATGGCTCGCGGGGCGGTTTCCTCTCATAAAGACCTCTGCGGTGAACGAGGAGATAAAGGAAATGCTGCCGCGCCTGTTCTACGATCATCTTAGGATCATCCGCGTCTATACCAAGGCGCCGGGCAAAAAGCTGGAAAAACAGGACCCTCTTATTCTGCCGATAGGCAGCAACGTCATGGATGCGGCCCACGGACTGCACAAGGAGATAGCGCAGAAATTAAAATATGCGCGCGTCTGGGGGGAGGGCATGCACGACGGCCAGCAGGTCGCCAGGGACGAGGTTTTGAAGGACGGCTGGGCGCTCGAGTTCCATGTATAAGACGTTGGGGGATTTTTTACCGGCCCATCCAGAGAAGTTTCCAGAAAGGTTCCGCCGGAACGCCCGCTTCCACCGTGAAATCAAAGTTCAGGAAGAAATAACCGCCGACCGCTATGGCGGCGCAAAGGATGAGCCCGACGAGCGTCATGGCCCAGACGCGTTTTTTCAGATCCTCGGCCGAGAAGTTATTTATGAGCCGGTCCAGCATGTTCTTCTTAAGGTCTTGCATTTGGTATCAGCTCCATTTCGTCCAGTACCTGCGAGCCGTGCCCGGTCTTGAGCGAATTAGTTTTTTTCTTCAGCGCGCGCACGAGCTCTTCGGGCGTCCTGAAAAGTTGTCTCGATAAGCGCACGCCGGTAAGCATGAAATCATCCTGCGTCAGCGGCGGTTTGCCGTCGGGAGGAGAGGCGAATATGCCGGTCAGCCGGTCGAAGAAGGCCTTGAGCTGGTCCTGCCTGATCTCCGGCAGCAGGACGAGTATCGTATCGCTCTCCAGCACGGCGCTGTTGTCCCCCATGCGAATGCTCTTCTTGATCACGTAATCGAGATCGTCAATGAAGCGGTCCGCCTCCTCTGCGCCGTTTTCAAGCGTGCGGTCGCTGTATCGAAGGTATTTCAGCATGGCGAGACAGAAGTGGGAGCCGTAGCGGGCCGCGCGCTCCATTTCGAGGGCCAGCTGCTGGCGGAAGACCGCAAGACCTCCGAACTGTTTCCAGTAGAAACGGTAGAATGCGCCGCGCTTCTCCAGGAGCTCCTCGAAGCGTCCCTCCTCGACGAAACGCCCTCCCTCCAGCACCATTATGCGGTCCGAGGTCTTTATGGTCGAAAGCCGGTGCGCGATGATGATGACGGTCTTGGTCATCTGGAGCTTGGCGATGACCTCCTGAATATGGAACTCGCTCTCCGGGTCGAGAGCCGCCGTCGCCTCGTCGAATATAATGATCTGCGGGTCCTTGAGCAGCGTTCGCGCTATAGCTATCCTCTGGCGCTGCCCTCCGGAGAGGAAGGAACCGGCCGGTCCCACCTTGGTGTCGAATCCCTCGGGGAATTTCGTGATGAAGTCGTAAGCGGATGCAAGCTTCGCCGCGTTCATCGCGTCTTCCCTGTTCTTTTCAGGATTGCCGTAGAGGATGTTGTCGAGGATGGTCCCGTCGAAAAGCGCGTATTCCTGCGCTATCATCCCCACGCGGTTCCTTAGCGATCTGATGCGGACGTCGGAGATATTCTGTCCGTCTATGAGGATCGCGCCCCCGGTCGCTTCGAAGAACCGCAGTATCAAGCTGACGAGGGTCGTCTTTCCGGAGCCGCTTGAGCCGACTATCGCGGTCGAGGACATGGGCGTAAAACGCACCTTTATGTCGTGGAGTATCTCCTCGTCCTCCGCGTACGAAAAGGAGAGCCGGTCGGTCGAAACGGCACCGTCGGTGAGTTTGAGCTCCTTGCCGCCGGCTTCGAGCGACGCCTCGGAGGGGTGATCGAGCACGTCCGTCAACCGGTTCATCGAGACGAGATTCGTCTTCCACTGCGTGGCGAGGTTAGAAAATGAGCTTATCGGTTCGGCCATCTGTTCAAGGTAGAGCATGAGCGCGACGATCTCGCCTATGGTGAGATTGCCCTCGACCACCTGATAGCCCAGATACCATGTAAGAAAGACGCTCCACATCTGCAGCGTGACGGAGTTCGTGAAGGTGCGCAGCACGTCCAGGACCCTGCCCTTGACGTGTATGCGGTAGCGGCGGCGTATGAGGTCCCCGAAGGAGAGCGTTTCGGCGCGTTCCTGTCCGAACGCCTTGATCGTCTTTATGCCGGCGAGACGTTCCTGCGCGCGGGAATATATGTCGGATTCCACGCCTATGGATTCCGCCTCGACGTCCTGCAGCCGCCCCGCGTAGAACCTCGTCTCCAATATGTAGAGAGGCACGGAGAGCAGCGCTAAAAAAGTGATGGTGGGATTGATGAAGAGCGCGATCAGGAGGATGATGACGAACCGGCCGCCGTCGATGATGATCGTCGGCAGGATGCTCATCACCATGTTGACGGTGTTCGCGACATCGTCGGTGATGCGTATCAGCAGGTCGCCCGCGCTCTTTTCCTGATGGAAGCGAAGCGGCAGGCACTGCACGGCGTAAAAGACGTTGCCCGTGAGCGCGGCCGTCGCTTCCTGATTCACGTAGACCTGCAGGTAATCGGATACGACGTTCAGAAAGAAATACAGAAAGTAGGTGATGACGATCGCTATGATCGTGACGTTCAAGAGGGTCAGGTTCTTGAAGGCGTACGCGTAGTCGAAAAGTACGCGCGTCAACATGGGGTTCAAGAGCCCCAATAGCGTGATGACGACGTCGAAAAAAATCGCGAAGAGAAAGAAGGACAGCGTTGGAAGAAGGTACGCGTGATACTTCTTAAGGGTACCGATGTTGGTCATGTGATGCAGCGAAACATTTAACTTTCAACTTTGCACTTTTCACTGCTTTTGATGTGGGCCCACCAGGACTTGAACCTGGAACCACCCGGTTATGAGCCGGAGGCTCTGCCATTGAGCTATAGGCCCCAAAAACTGCGTAAAGTTAGAAGTTTATAGTTTAAAGTCAATGGAAAATTAAAAGGATTGACAAGATTCGGCGTTTGGGCGTAATTTCCTTAACTTTTTGCAAACTATGAAAACCAATTTTCAAGCGCAACTTGAGCTTCTCAAGGAACTTCAGGGCATAGACCTTCGTTTAAACGAAATCATAAACAAACTAGAATCTCTTCCGGAGCGCATCGCGGCGGCCAGGTCCGCATACGATCAGGTGCTCTCGGAACTTGAGACCTCAAGGACGGAGCTGGCCGGGGCGGAGAAGTCCAAGAGACACGAGGAGATGGAGCTTTCTTCGGCAACGGACCACGCCAAGCAGCGGGAGGCGAAACTCTACGCCATAAAGACGACGAAGGAATATCAGGCGGCCCTGAAGGAGATCGCGGAGACGAAAAAGCTCAACAGGGAGCGCGAGGACAGGATATTGGCCCTAATGGAGCAGGTCGAAAATTTGACGAAAAATATCACGCAACTTGAAAGCGATCTTGCCGATAAGGAGGTCGCCTATCGCAAAGAGGACGAGGCCCTGAAGGCGGAGGAAGCGGAACTGACAAAGTCGATGGAATCCTTCGAGGCAAGGCGGCCGGCGATTATTTCGCAGCTTGATATCAAGGTCGTTCGTAAGTATGATCATGTGAGACAAAGATATCCGGACGCCCTCGCGAACGTGGAAAAAGGAGTTTGTCAGGGATGCAGCATGAACGTTCCCCCGCAGCTTTTCAACGAGATGCTCCGACTGACCGAGCTCAAGAACTGCCCCTCGTGCCACCGCCTCATATATGTCATTGCGGAAGAGGGCGAGCAGGGACCTAAAGAATAATCGGGAGAGAAATATGAAGATAACCGTTATGCCAAAGCAGACAGCGGCGGAGCTGCTCCTCTTTTTGTCGGATCAGGAGGAGTTCGCCTCCGTCTCGAAATTGCTAGAGGACGGCATAACCGCCGAAGAGGTTCACGCCCTGTTGCGGGAAATTGCAAAGGATCTGCTGCGCGAATCGGCGGCCGAGCTCAAGGACGGAAAATACGATGTGAAGAAGGACGCTCACTTGTCGCAGCAGTCCAAGAAGATCATCTCGTATCTCTCCCCTCACGAAGAGAAGACCCTGCTCGAGGCCTTCGGACTGGTGGATAAATCATGAAACGTCTGACCATCTTTACCGACGGAGCGGCCCGCGGAAATCCGGGCCCGGCGGGCGCGGGCGCCGTGCTCATAGGCGAGGACGGGGCCGTCGTGTCGGAACTCTCGAAATATCTGGGCAAGACGACCAATAATCAGGCGGAATATCAGGCGCTCATCATTGCGCTTGAGGAGGCCAGAAGGGTGGGCGCCGAGACGCTTAACATCTTTTCGGACTCGGAGCTTCTTGTAAGGCAGATGAAGGGCGATTATCTGGTAAAGAACGAGGGGTTGAAGCCGCTTTTCAAGCTCGCCAAGGAGAAGTTGAAGAACTTCGGCAAACATACCATCGACTATCTGCCGCGGGAGAGGAACGCGCACGCCGACCGCCTTGCCAACAGGGCTATAGACGATCACGATCTTTGAAAAACCGCGAGGTCGAATGGCCGCTCCCACCATCAAATCGTCAGCGGGTTCGCCCGCCGACGTAGTAGTGGCGGGGGAGGAAAGTCCGAGCTTTGAAGCCCGCCACTGGAACGTTGGCGGGCAGGGACACCATGCCGGGTAACGCCCGGGCCCGGGGTTTATTTTTGGAAGACCGGGACGGAAAGTGCCACAGAAAGGATGTACAGGGTGACGATCCGGCGCTGTCGCGGCGCCGGGGAACCGCTGTAGTGAAATCAGGAAAACCCCATGGAAAGCAAGACCGAACAGCGGATCTTCAATGGTGGTCCGCCATTGTTCCTTGAAAAAGGACGGATTTGCGGGTAGGTCGCTTGAGGTCGCCGGTAACGACGATCCCAGATGAATGGCCATTTTGAACAGAACTCGGCTTACAGACCTCGCGCTTCCAATTGAAGTGGGGCCCTGCTGTTTTAAAGACGGCGGGGCCCCTTTTTTATGTTAAATCAGGTACTTGACGCCGCTTCAGCGATATGGCTAGGAATCAAAAGTAAGCAACTTTTGGCCGTTATGTGCCGATAACTTAAATGATGTGGCGACACCCCTTGCGAACCTGAAGTTAGATACGAAACTGCGCGGATTATCCGAAGACGCAAGGGCGGACTGCCTTCCTCACGAAATGGATATCGGCGGCGCCATCATGACATTGCGCGAAGGCGCCGCCTCGGAACGCGCTCAGACTGCCCGCCTCTTGGGTGATTTTGCGTTCATGAAGAAGAAAAAGATACCGGAGGCCGTGCTTCCCCTGTCCGTTCTCTTGAAGATAGACGGTGATCCCTTAGTCCGCGAGGAGGCGGCATGGGCCCTCTGGAAGCTCGGCGACAAGCACGCATCGGAGGCGCTTCTTCACGCCCTCGCGAACGACCATTACACTACCGTTCAGGAGAAGGCGGCCCGCGCGCTGGGCCTTTTGGGCGTAAAGGAATCCATACCTCTCATGGTCGCGCTTCTTTCCCTGGGACGCTCGGTGCCCGCACGGCTTCGCGCCGCGCTGGCGGCATCACTGGGCCTTCTGGTCGACGAACAGGCCGCAAAGGTTTTGCTCAGCTCCGCGCTGGATTCGGAACCGAACGTCAGATACGAGGCGGTAAAATCGCTGGGGCGCTATCTTTTCGACTTCCCGGCCGAGATCATGCAGAGGGCGTTCGAACAGATAGTGCGTTCCATGAGCCCGGCACGCGAGCGCATCGCGGATATAAGGCAGGCGGCGTTGAAGGCCATGCGCATATCGAACGATCCGCGCGCCGCGAACGCCGTTGCGAAGGCGGCCACAGGAGATCCGGATCCGCAGACGAGAAAATTGGCGGTCGAAACGCTCCTTTGCTTTGAAGGCGCCGTTTCAGAGACGGCGCTCATAGAGGCCCTTGAGGACTCCAATTGGTTCGTGAGAAAGGCCGCCGGCAGGGTGCTCGCCGAGGCCGTGAAGCGCGGCCGCGTCTACAACACCCCGCGCGTGTGCGAGGCGCTTGCCCGCATGGAGCGCATGTTCCCGTCCGGTTCGCGCGAATGGCGACTTGCCGCCGAAGCGTTCGCGAGTTTATAAGAGGGGACACTTCTCCTGTTCACGCGGATCCCATGTGAAAATGAGAAGTGTCCCCTTTTTCCTGCGCGTCATGGTTTTTGTATCGCTTGTCACAAGTTTCATAAACGTTGCTCTTTGAGTTTCCGCAAGGCATAATCCGGCCCGCTATGCGGTCTTTCTCGTCAGGCAGGATACGGTTCGACCGGAACGAATTGGCCGGGAGTTTCGGCGATATCGGCACCGACCTGCCGCTCATCGTGGGCCTCATCTTGGCGTGCGGGATCGACGCCGCAAGCGCCCTTGTCCTTTTCGGCATCATGCAGATACTGACCGGCTCCTTTTACGGTATCCCCATGCCCGTCCAGCCGCTCAAGGCGATGGCCGTCATAATGATATCCCAAAAGCTCTCGGGCGATCTGCTCTACGGCGCCGGCCTCGCGATAGGCGTCACGATGGTCTTCCTCACCGCAACGGGCCTGCTTTCCCGCTTCGCGCAGATGATCCCCAAAAGTGTCGTGCGCGGCATACAGCTTGGTTTGGGTGTTTCTCTCGCGAGCTTGGCCCTCAAGGACTACGTTAGGGCCGACGGGACCTACGGATACGTCCTTGCTGCGGCATGTTTTCTCCTCATCATCGTCATGCGCGGCCACAAAAAATATCCTGCGGCCCTGCCGGTCATATTCTTGGGATTCGTCTACGCCGTTTTTTTCAAGATGGACATGGCGAAGGTCGGCGCCGGCTTCGGTCTGACGCTTCCCCGCGTTCACGTTCCGGCTTTGGCGGATATCCTGACCGGTTTTGTGGTATTGGCGCTTCCGCAGCTTCCGCTTTCGATATCCAATTCGGTCGTCGCGACGAAACAGACGGTCGCCGATCTCTTTCCTGAAACGAAATTGAGCGTTAAAAAGATCGGCTTCACGTATTCCATGATGAACATTGTAAGTCCGTTCTTGGGCGGGATCCCCACGTGCCACGGCGCGGGCGGGCTCGCAGGCCACTGTGCCTTCGGCGCGCGCACCGGCGGCTCCGTCGTCATTTACGGCTCCATCTACCTCGTCATGGGGCTCTTTTTCGGAAGGGGTTTTCAGGACGTGGTGAAGGTCTTTCCTCTCCCGATGCTGGGAGTGATCCTCCTTTTCGAAGGGCTGGCCCTGATGTCGTTCCTGAAAGATATAGCCGGCGATAGGGACGATCTTTTCGTAGCGTTCGTGGTCGCCATGTGCGCGGTGTGCCTCCCTCAAGGGTATCTCATCGGCCTCATCGTCGGCGTGTTGCTCGTCCATCTAAAAAAGCGGGGTCTTTATGAACGAAGTCGTGATATTGGAAGCGGTCAGAAGCCCGATGGGGCGGTCCCATAAGGGTTCATTCATTTACACGCGCATCGACGATCTTGGCGCGCAGGTCATTTCTGGGCTTCTCAAGAAGGTGCCCGCGCTCGATCCAAATCTGATCGAGGACGTGATAATCGGTTGCGCGATGCCCGAAGGAGAGCAGGGACTGAACGTCGCTCGCAACTTGGCGTTCCTTTCCGGACTGCCCCCTTCCTGCGGCAGCATGACCGTCAACCGTTTTTGCGCGTCGTCGCTTGAGGCGATAAATATCGCGGCGCAGGCGGTCATGTGCGGGAACGGCGACGCGTTCCTCGTCGGCGGCATCGAGAGCATGACCCACGTTCCGATGGGCGGTTTCAATCCCAGCTTGAACGAGAAGCTGATGGGGCCGGAGATGCCCGACGCCTATATCGGCATGGGCGCCACGGCGGAGAACCTTGCGAAACGGTATCAAGTATCGCGCGGGGATCAGGACAGGTTCGCGCTCATGTCCCACCGCAAGGCGGTATCGGCCCAGCAGCAGGGAAAGTTCGAGGATGAGATCATACCGGTCGAGGCGGTCATGGCGGACGGGACGAAGAAGGTCGTTGCGAAGGACGAGGGCCCGCGCGTGGACACGTCCATCGAAGCGCTTGCGAAGCTCAAGCCGGCGTTCGACGCGGGCGGAACGGTGACCGCCGGGAACTCTTCGCCGCTCACCGACGGAGCTGCGATGGCGATCGTTGCCTCGAAATCCCTTGCGAAGAGTCTCAAGATAAAACCGAAGGTGCGGATATTGAGTATGGCTGTCGCCGGTGTGGACCCCTCTGTCATGGGCATAGGGCCGGTCTTTGCCGTGCCCAAGGCCCTGAAGCGCGCCGGAATGAAGCTCACCGATATCGACCTTGTTGAGCTCAACGAGGCGTTCGCAGCGCAGTCGCTCACCGTCATGCGCGAGCTGGGCATGGACGAGGCGAAGGTCAATGTTCACGGCGGGGCGATAGCCCTCGGCCATCCACTGGGCGCCTCCGGCACGCGCCTGATGGCGACGCTCATCCACGCGATGGAGCAAAGGGACGTCTCGACCGGAATGGCCACGATGTGCATCGGCGGCGGACAGGCCGTCGCAACCATTGTCGAACGGCTTTAAAATCCTTCCCCTTTGTAAGGGGAGGTTAGGTGGGGTAGATCGTGCAAATAAATAAAATCGCGGTGTTGGGTTCGGGCGTCATGGGCGCCGGTATCGCCGCGCATCTTGCGGGGTGCGGCGCCGATGTCCTGCTCTTGGACATCCTGCCGTCCGCAGACGACTCTGCGGCGACGGCGGATCCGTCATGGCGCAATAAGCTCCCGCTCGCGGCGGTGGAACGAATCAGGACCTCAAGGCCTTCGCTCGTCTATTCGCAAAAAGACATCGCGCGGATCCGCGTCGGAAATTTCGAGGACGATCTTTCAAAGATATCGGAGTGCGACTGGGTGATAGAGGTCGTGCTGGAGAAAGTCGACGTAAAGCAAAAGATCTTCCGGCGCATCGAGCCGTTCCTAAGGCCAGACGCCGTCATTACATCGAATACGTCGGGGCTCGGCTGGGAGATGCTTGCGGAGAAGATGAGCCCGGCATTCAAAAGGCGTTTTCTCATCACGCACTTCTTCAATCCGCCGCGCTACATGAAGCTTCTGGAGCTTGTCGCCGGAACCGACACCGATACCGATGCCATCGTCGAAGTAGCGAGATTCTGCGAGGACGTTCTGGGAAAGGGCGTCGTTCGTGCCAAGGACACGCCGAACTTCATCGCCAACCGCATCGGCGCGACGCACATCATGGATGTCATGCACCTTGCACAGGAGATGAGCTGGCCCATCGAGGCGGTGGACGCCGTTCTGGGGCCGGCCGCGGGGCGCCCCAAGAGCGCGATCTTCAGGACGGCAGACATCGTCGGCCTCGATACTCTCGCTTTCGTCGCCGAGACCGTTTTCAGGCGCTGCCCTGCGGACGAGATGCACGATCGCTTAAAGCTTCCGCAATTTCTGGCCCAGATGATAGCAAAGAACTGGGTCGGCCAGAAATCGGGACAGGGGTTTTACAAGAAGGACAAGGAAACGGGGGCCATTCTCTCGCTCGATCTTTCCACCCTCGACTACCGGCCCGGAATCAAGTTCAAGACGCCCTCTCTCGGCGCCGTCAAGGACGTCCCGGAGGCGGGAAGGCGCCTCGCGACGCTCGTGTTCGCGGAGGATCAGGCGGGGGCGATAGCGTGGCCCGCCGTTTCGCGCATGCTCATCTATTCCGCCGACCGCGTTCCGGAGATCTCCGACGACATCGTCTCCGTGGACCGCGCGATGAGGTGGGGATTCAACTGGGCTTTAGGCCCTTTCGAGACGTGGGACGCGCTGGGCGTGAAAAAGGTGTGCGAGCGGCTTGCCAAAGAGGGAAAAGATGTTCCTGCGCTTGTGGGCGCCCTTTTGGAGAGCGGCCGAGAGGCCTTCTATGAGAGGAGGGACTGCAAGCGTTACTACTACGACATCTCTTCCAAAGATATGAGGCCGGAGCAAGGCGTCGATAACCTGATAATCCTCGAGAACTTCAAATGCGCGAACCGCGTCGTCGCGAAAAATTCCGGCGCTTCGCTTTTCGATCTGGGCGACGGCGTTTTCTGTTGCGAGTTCCACACGAAGATGAACGCGATAGACGGCGATATCGTCTCCATGATCCATCAGGGCTTGGACCTCGCGGAAAAAGAGGGAACGGGGCTTCTTCTGGCGAACGACGGCGAGAACTTCTCCGTCGGCGCTAACCTGCTCCTCATCCTAATGACGGCGGAGCAGGGGAGCTGGGAGGAGCTTGAAAGGATCGTGCGCGAATTTCAGGCGGTCGGCCAGCGCATGCGCTTCTCGCCGAAGCCGGTCGTCGCGGTTCCCTTCGGCATGGCGCTAGGCGGCGGCTGCGAGCTCTGCCTTGCGGCAGCCGCGAGGCATGCGGCGGCCGAAACGTACATGGGGCTGGTCGAGGCGGGCGTGGGACTCATCCCGGCCGGCGGCGGTTGCAAAAATCTTCTGTTGCAGCTCGAGGGGATCATCAGGGGCATGCATCGCCCGATCGACAGGATATGGTTCTCGCCCGACGACGCCGGGCCCTATCCCAAGGTGCGCTGGGCGTTCGAGAACATAGCGATGGCCAAGGTCTCGACTTCGGCCAAGGAGGCGGTCGGTCTTGGCATCCTCACTAAGGCCGACGGGATAACGCTTGACCGCGACCGGCTGATCGCGGACGCGAGGGTGGCTCTTATAAAACTTGCAGCCGGCTATTCGCCGCCTGCGAAAAGAGAGGACATAACCCTTCCCGGGCGCGGCGGGAAGATGGCCGTCGTCAACGCGCTTCGCGAATTCGTAAGGCAGGGGAGGGCTACTTCCCACGACGCAGTGGTGGGCGAGAAGTTGGCCCATGTCCTCTCCGGCGGCGATATACCCACGAATCACACTGCGAGTGAGGAGCACATCTTGGACCTCGAACGCGAGGCGTTCCTCTCCCTTTGCGGCACGGAAAAGACCAAGGAGCGCATGCGCCACATGCTCACGACCGGCAAACCGCTTAGGAATTGACGTCTTGGGGTATTTTACTGTGGACTGCAACCGCATAACGTTGATATACTTGTATTTGAAAGTATCATGATTCTACAAGGAGGCAGTTATGGCGTCAAAAGTCGTTAGCAGGAAACCGATGGTCAGGGTCAGGACGGGGATAGCCGGCAGAGCGGTTCGGCGAACAGATAACATTGGACCGTCTGGTCGAAAGGTAACGGGTCGTATTGTGAATAAAAAGGTAGTGAAGGCAAAGAGCACATGGTGAAGGGGAGATTCAGGGCCCTGTTGGTCTCGTTGCCGTGGGCAGATTTTCAATTTCCCTCCCCTCAATTGGGCTGCTTGTCGGCGTACGCCGTGAAGAAGGGTTTTAAAGTTGACAGCCGCCATTTGTATTTAGAAATGGCGGTTTCTTTTGGCCTCAAAGAGTATGCGGAGACGACTTACTCCAGATCATTCGGCGGCGAGTTGTTCTTTGCATCCCTGCTGTATCCTGAAAAACGACAGGCGATATTGCGATATTTACGAAGGTTTATAAAGGACGCGGAACGACTCCTTGCCAGACTCAAGTCCTCTTGTCTTTGCTCATACAGGAATGTAAATTGGGGCGTCTATGACGTTGTGGGTTTTACGCTCAACTTCGATCAGTTATTTTCCTCCCTGTTGTTTGCGAAATGGTTAAAGAGGGATCATCCGCACATAAAGATCGTATTCGGCGGACCAAGGGTCGTAGGAAAGCTGGGCATCAGCGTCCTACAATGTTTTTCGCAGGTGGACTGGTGCGTGGACGGCGAGGGGGAGGCCGCATTCGTAAAATTACTGGAGCACTTATCGCGGGGAAATGCCGGTTTTGAAGATAAAGTTCCGGGATTGATATATCGTATCAACAAAGATGTGATCTCGAATCCTCGCAGACAACTAGGTGATCTTTCGGGATTGCCGGACCCCGATTTTGATGATTATTTCAATTTTTTGGAAAAAAACAGATCAGTGCGCTACAAAGAAATCCAGCCGATTCTGCCGATAGAGAGCGGAAGAGGGTGCCGGTACAACTGTGCGTTCTGTTCCGTGCGTGTCTATTGGCGGGGTTATCGGACGCGTTCTCCGGCCGAAGTCGCTGCGCAACTCGAACGTCTATCTAATCGCTACTGCGCAAATCGATTTCAGTTCACGGATGCTCTGGTTCCGCATGATTGCGCGAAGGGGCTCTGGCCTCTTCTTGAGAGGCAAGGCAAGGATTATCGGATCTTCTATGAGATACGCTCCGACACCAGTAAGTCGGATCTCATTTCAATGAGGCGGGCGGGAGTCTATCTTGTGCAGGTGGGGATTGAGTCCTTTTCGTCGGCTTTGCTCAAAAAGATGAATAAGGGCATTCGTGCCATTGATAATCTTCAGGTC
>DYJF01000053.1:7291-10707 GCA_020723205.1 Bdellovibrio sp. | reverse complement strand
GGGGATCGTCCACGGGGTCGTCGTCCAGACAACGACGTAAATCTTCTCGTCCTTCAAGCCCCACGCCTTTCTCATGCCGGCATCGTCCTCAAGCCCGAACTTGACGTAGATCGACGGCGCGACGTGGTCGGCGTACTCGACCTCCGCTTCGGCCAGAGCGGTCCTGCACGAGGCGCACCAGATGATCGGCTTTTTTTCCTTGTACACGCCGCCGCCCGCTACGAACTTTCCGAACTCGCGTTCGATCGTCGCCTCGTAGTCGAAGGACATCGTCTGATACGGCTTCTCCCAGCGCCCGAGACAGCCAAGCCGCTTGAATTCCGTGCGCTGGATATCGACAAAACCGGCCGCGTGCTCGCGACACGCCTTCCTCTTGTCCACCGGCGAGAGCGCGTTTTTCCTGCCGCCCAATTTCTTGTCCACTTCGAGTTCGATGGGAAGCCCGTGGCAGTCCCATCCCGGTATGAACTCGCACCTCAAACCGGACATGTTCTTGTACTTGACGACTATGTCCTTGAGTATCTTGTTGAGTATCGTGCCCAGATGCAGATGGCCGTTCGCGTAAGGAGGACCGTCGTGCAGGAGATAGGCGCGCCCCCCTTTATTGGCCTCGACCATTTTGTGATAGATGCCCTCCTCGTCCCACTTCTTGAGCTGGTCCGGCTCCCGTCTCGCCAGATCGGCCTTCATGGGAAACTCTGTTTGGGGGAGGTTGAGCGTATTCTTGTAGTCCATCTATTCTTCCAGGCCCAGATTGGTGACGGTCGGCTCCGACGTGCGCAGGTAATTGCCGACCTCGTTCAATATCTTCTTCTCCTCGATCCCTGTTGAGCGCAATCTTGCGACGATGGTCTTGAGACGCGAACCCACGTAGACCTTCGTGCGCCCCTCTTCCGGCGAGACCTGCACCTCGAGCTGGTGATACGCTCCGTTCACGCCGTAATCGCGGCGCTGGAAAAAATCGATTGCGTGCGAATCGGACGTGGTGGGCGCCCACGTCGTAGTGATCGTCATGTCCTGCGAGCTCTCGTTCGACACCGAATACCCGTTGATCTTGAGCGCCCATTTCACCGCCGCGACCGTCTCCGCAGTGCCGGCGGGAAAGGACTTTGAAACGTAGCCCATGTTGGGATCGACCTTCGCCGTGACCAGCGGCTTGCTGCAACCGGCTGCCGCGAGCGCAAGGACCGCAAAGATGATGTTCAGTTCACGCCGCACGGCCCTTCCTCCATCTTAGAACGTAGATCGCGATACCGCACGCGAACATAATGATGCTTATGAAAGTGGAGGTCGATATCCACGGCTCTATCAGGAACCCTCTCGAGACGTCGCCCCTGAAATACTCCACCGCGGCGCGCAGAATCGAATAAAGTATCAGATACGTCGCAATTATCTGCCCGTCGAAACGCTTATAGCGCCTCAAGACGAAGAGCGCCGCGAAGACGACGATCTCACCCGCCGCCTCCATTATCTGCGTGGGATAGAGCGGAACGCCCTGCGGCGCAAAGGAATGCGCGTTTGCAGGAAAGACGATCGAATACCAGGCGGGATGCCCGACGACGCGCCCGTGACAGCAGCCGGCCATGAGGCAGCCGATCCGTCCGAACACGTGTCCCAAAGCGACGGCCGGCGCAAAGATATCGCTTACGATCCAGAACGGGAGCTTGTTCCGCCTCATGTACCAGACGCTGATGATGACGGCGCCGATGAGCCCGCCGTAAAAGACGAGCCCGCCCTCCCATATCTTCAAGATCGTAAGCGGGTTCTCAATGAACCTTTCGCGCTCGCTCACGAGAACGTGCAGGACCCGCGAACCGACGATGGCGGCGACTATGATATAGAACGCCAGGTCCATGATCTTAGCCGGATTCTGGCCCAAAAGCTTGCTCTCGCGGCTTACCCAGAACATGCCGGCCAGAAATGCCACGGCCACCATGAAACCGTAAGTATAGATGGTGATGGTCGTCCCGAAGAGCGGGATCTGGACTAGAACGGGATACATTGCCGATTTTTATAGAGAATAGGCCTTTAAATGTAAAGCATTTAGTCCACGCGGATGAGCACTCCGAAGTTGCCGGCCGCGCCCGTTCCGGCTATCGTCATCTGCGCCGGAACGCTTTCCACACTGTAGAACTTGGCGGCCGAGCCCGCTATCGAAACGGACGCCCCGCCGCTGTAATCGGACTTGGCAACTCCCGAAAGCATGGTCCCGCGGCCGTCATCGGCGTCGCACTTGATGCAAACGCCTTCCCAGTGGCCGGTCTGGCTGTTCATTACGCGGTCCCCGTAGATGTAGCGCGAATCCTGCGTGATCCCCTCGTCGGTCAGGGCGAGCGCCGCTGTCCATCGCGCCAGGAACTCGTGAAAGCGGGAGAATCCGCTCACGCCCGCGAACGCGCTCTCGAGGTTGTCCACTCCGATGAGATTCGTGCTCACGAGCTTCTTTAAAAAACCGTTGCCGGATGATGCCTGCTCATAGAGGTAGCGCAGGAAGAGGTAGGACGCGCCGCGCTCGTAGAGGTTGGGCTGGCGCATCGTGACCACTCCGCCGTAGGTGGTGTTGGCGAGATAGAGAGCGTAGCGGGAGGGGTTCTCCTGCCCGTACCCCATGATGTCCTCCATCAGGTGGGAGATGCCCTCGTTTAACCAGTTCTGCTCCGGAGGCATTCCCTTGACGAATACGTGCTGGTTGTAGCTGATCGCGTGCTGCAACTCGTGCGGAAGCACCGCCGGCAGAAGGTTGTTCAGCGTGAAGTCCTTGGTCACCGCTACGCCGTAAGCGGCGCTGGGATCGGGGACCATCGTATATATGATCTCCCGTTCGTTGCTGACCGGGTTGGAGCTGCTCTGTTCGTAGAGATCGCCGGCCCAGAAATAGCCGGTGATAATGCCGCCGCCCATACTGCCCAAGCGGTTGATCTGCGGGGTCATGAGTATCGCGATGCGGCCGTCGCTGTTGAGATCGGAGGCGTCGCCTATCATATCCTGCTCCGCTGCGGCCACGCCGTCGAACTCATTGCAAAGCCCGCTGATGTCGGCGTCGCTCAGAAGATCGTCGCTCACGCGCGGATCGACGTAGAAAATGACGTTCGAACCGACGCAGCGGACCTCGCCTTCGACCGTCGTGTAGGTCGTGGTGGTCGTCAAGCTCGAAAGGACCCTGAAATTCTCGATGTCGCCGACACCGATCGCCTTGGTCATCCCCTTCATACCGACCGCCTTCCCCGCGGGCGCGCCTTCCGCAACCGCAAGGTCCATCTCTGCGGCGCGAAGCCACGCGGAAAGTATCTCGTCGGCGGAGTAATCGTCGCTTACGATCTGCGCGCTCGCCTCACCTTCCACTATCGCGGAAAGATCTGAAGAGATCGAGATCGATGTGGAAACGCCGGCCTCGCTCGCGGAACCTACAACGAGGA
>DYJF01000053.1:4586-7281 GCA_020723205.1 Bdellovibrio sp. | reverse complement strand
ACTTCGCCGAAGGATCTACGGCGGAGAAATTGAGCGCCGCGCTGTTCGCATCGCCGAAGTTCACATACATGAGATCGCCGATGCCCAGCTCTTCAGGCGACGAGTACTCATTGCTGAACTCGACGCCGCCGCTTTCTTCACCTGAAAATTGATCGAGGGTCGAAGTGCCGCCACACGCGCTAACCATCAGGACCGAGAGGATTGCTACTGCTAACTTCTTGTATTTGCTCTCTTTCTTCATGGCCCCCTCCCTTCCCTCCGTCTCTCACCCAGAAGAGAAGCAAGGGGCGTGCCAGAAAGAAAAAATACGCCTATGCCTGAATAATAAGTATTATCATGTAGTTATGTGTTTGAGTTTTTTGACAAAAACACCTCAAAAGGGTGCTTTGTAACCCTGCATAATTTAATGTTAATAATCAAAACGATAAAGGATTTATAACTATATGAAATTATTGATTATATATATTTTCGTCAAAATTCACATATGTGCATCCATATTAACCCTTTTGGGGCAAAGGATTGACGGTGAACAAGATACGTACGATAAAGGGCCGCGATGCGGGAAATGCGCTACAACTCTATCAATGCGGAGCTGAAAAGACGCTTCGGCTGCAAGGTCTTCAAGGTGGCCTTGGAGAGCGGTTGCTCCTGCCCCAACCGCGACGGAGCGTTCGGAACTTCCGGCTGCGTCTTTTGCCACACCGATTCGTACGTTGTGATGGAGCATTCTCTGGCAGGCGGGATCGAGTACGTGAGAAAGCGGCACGGCGCCGCGAAGTTCATTTCCTATTTTCAGAGCGGCACTAATACGTACGGCCCCGTGGAACGATTGATGCCAATGTTCAAAAAGGCGATAGACCACCCAGATGTCGTGGGGCTCTCCATCGGCACGCGCCCCGATTGTTTGGAAAACGGACACGTGGAGATGCTGGGGGAGCTCTCAAAAGAGACGATGCTCTGGCTGGAGATGGGTCTTCAATCGGCCAACGATGAAACGCTCAAGCGCATCAAACGCGGCCACACCGTCAAAGATTTTTTAGACGCGGCACTCATCCTTAAGAAAGAGAAGATATCCGTCGTCGCGCATGTGATCTTGGGTCTCCCCGGCGAATCTCCCTTGGACATGGCGAACACGGCCCGCCTCCTGAACAGGGCAGGCGTGGATGGAGTGAAGATACACAACCTCCACGTGCTCAAAGGGACACTGCTGGAGAAATGGTACAACGACGGGAGGTTCGAGGTTTTGGACCTCACAACCTACGCCGGCCGGGTCGCGGATTTTCTGGAGCTATTGGATCCCGACATCCTCATACACCGCGTCAACGGACACGCGCCGCGCGATCTAACGGTGGCTCCGGAGTGGTCGGTCAATAAGCTTGCCATTTTTAATGCGGTGGAAAGAGAACTGAAAACAAGAAACACCTATCAGGGAAAATTTTTCCGCGCTTATTCTATTGCCTCGCAAGGACCTCCACCGTCGTATTGAGCGAATTAATGAAAACGATCACCTTGTCGAAATCCTCGACCGGAACGTTCGCGGGGACAAAAAGGTCTATCACCTGTCTTGCGCCTATCGGAAGCAGAAGCGGATAGGTGACCAGGTTTTTTGCGCGATCGGGAAGGTTGCGCCACGCATCGGGGTCCTCGCTCCTCAAGTCGCTCACAAGCTTGTACTTTTTGTCGCCGGCCTTCGTCTTGATCCACCAGCCGTCCCTCTGCGGACTCATCTCGATGATGTTGAACGAATTGTTGATGATGGCGACGTTCAGGACCTTGTACCCCGCCGCGAAGTTATCGAGCTGTGGATCGTAGCTCGCGTCGATGGCAAGGCCGAGCCCCGGTATCAGCGCGCCGCCCACCGTGTTGATGACGCGTTTCTTCTTTGCGTACGCCGCGCCGGAAGCAGCAACGAACGCGATGACAAGAACGGCGACCAGTATCCTCTTCATAAGCACCTCATCTCTTTTATAAAATGGCAGGCCGCGAAACGCCCGCCCCTGTACTCTTCGAATACCGGCTCCCTCTCGCGGCATATGTCCTTAGCATACATGCATCTTGGATTGAAAGGACATCCTTTCGGCATCTCTATGGGGGACGGCACGTCGCCCGATAGGATTATCCTTCCCCTTTTCGCCCTCGGATCGGGTATCGGCACAGCGGAGATGAGCGCCTGCGTGTACGGGTGCAGCGCCTCCGAGATCGCGGAGGACGGGAATGTTTCCATTATCTTTCCGAGATACATCACGATTATGCGCTCGCTCACGTGTTCCACGAGCGTCAGGTCGTGGGAGATGAAAAGATACGCGAGGCCGAACTCACTCTGCAGGTCCATGAGAAGATTTATGATCTCGCCCCTTATCGACACGTCGAGCGCGGAGACCGGCTCGTCGGCGACTATGAGCTTGGGTTTGAGCGCTATCGCGCGCGCTATTCCCACGCGCTGGCGCTGACCGCCGGAGAATTCATGAGGGTAACGCGGCGCCGCGGAGGGAGGAAGTCCCACAAGCCGCAAGAGCTCCGCCACGTGAGCGATGCGCTCCTGCTTCGTCCCTGTTCGGTGAACAATGAGCGGCTCCTCGATTATTTCGCCTGCCGTCATCCGGGGATTGAGCGACGCGAAGGGATCCTGAAAGATGACCTGCATCTCGCGCCGGATGGGCCTTAGCTGCCTCTGGCCCAGCGCCGTGATCTCCTT
>DYJF01000053.1:0-4576 GCA_020723205.1 Bdellovibrio sp. | reverse complement strand
GCTGTCGGGATCGGTCAGCCGAAGCATGAGAAGGCCCAGCGTGGATTTACCGCAGCCGCTCTCGCCGACGAGCCCCACCGTCTCGCCCTTGCCGATATTGAACGAGACCCCGTTCACCGCGTGGATCAGCCCTCCGTCCACCGGATAGTGTTTCACGATATTTTTTACTTCGACCAGCGTTTCCATTCTTCGTTTTCCCTGTCAACGGCCCGGAAAATAGCATCTCACCGCGTGGGCCTTCTCTTTCTCCTCGAGTTGCGGCTCCTCTATCCTGCAGCGCGGCTGGACCTTGGGGCACCGGTCCTGAAAGGTGCAGCCCCGCGGCAGGTTGATGAGGTTCGGAACCGTGCCGGATATCGTGGCGAGCTTCGCCTTCCCCGGCGCCTTTCTCAACGGAGGTATCGCCTTGAGCAGCCCCTGCGTATAGGGATGCAGCGGGTTCGCAAAGACATCCTCCGTGAGCCCCTCCTCCACGAACCTTCCCGCGTACATAACGATCACGCGCCTCGTCACCTGCGCGATGACGCCGAAATCGTGCGTGACGAGTATCACCGCCATGCCGAACTTCTTCTGAAGCCCCGCGATCAGCTCCAGTATCTGCGCCTGTATCGTAACGTCGAGCGCGGTGGTCGGCTCGTCTGCTATGAGGACGTCCGGCCTGCATGAGAGGGCCATGGCTATCATCGCGCGCTGCCTCTGCCCGCCGGATAGTTGATGCGGATAATCGTTCACACGCCTCTCGGGCGACGCAATGCCGACGAGGCCCAGCGTCTCGATCGCCCGCTCTTTCACCTCGCGCTTCGTTCCGCCGATATGGAGTTCGATCGCCTCGCCTATCTGGTTGCCGATCGTGAATACCGGATTGAGAGACGTCATCGGCTCCTGAAATATCATCGCAAGCCGCTTTCCCCTGATGTCCTGCATCTGCCGGGAATTGAGGAGCAGAAGGTCCACCGGCCCTCCCGTCTGCGTGAGCTGGTAGAGCATCCTTCCGCCGACTATCCGGCCCGGCGGGTCCGGAACGAGGCGCAAAAGCGAAAGGGCCATCATCGTCTTGCCGCATCCGCTCTCGCCCACCACACCCAGCGTCTCTCCCTTATCAAGCGCGAAAGATACGCCGTCCACCGCCTTCACGACACCGGCGTCGGTGAAGAAATGCGTCTTTAAGTTTTCCACCTGCAAAAGCGCCATTATGTCTTGAGGTTCGGGTCGATAGCGTCCCGAAGCCCCTCTCCCAAAAGATTGTAAGCCGTGACGGTCAAAAAAATCGCAAAGCCCGGGGCCAAAGTCAACCACCATGCCACGTCCATGAAGTCCTGCGCCTGCGAAAGCACCGAGCCCCAGCTGGCGGTCGTGGGCGGCACTCCGAACCCAAGGAACGAGAGCGACGCCTCCACTAGGATTGCGGACGCCACACCGAACGTCGCAACGACGAGCACCGGCGAGAGCGCGTTGGGCAAAAGGTGCCTGAATATGATGCGCCTGTCCTTCGCGCCCGCGACCTTCGCCGCAACGATGAACTCGCGCGAACGGTATTTAAGGCACTCCCCCCTCACCAACCGCGCCGTGCCGGTCCAGCTCGTGAATCCGATCACGACCATTATGTTGTATATCGACGGGCCGATGAACGCCAGCACCGCGAGTATCAGAAAGAACGTCGGAAAACACATCATCACTTCGATAAGCCGCGAGATGACGAGATCGGCGGCGCCCCCGTAGTATCCGGCGATGACGCCGAGTATTATTCCTATCAGGACCGCGATGCCCACGGCGACGAACCCCACGGACACTGAAACGCGGCTGCCCCAGATGAGCTCGGCAAGCACGTCCCTCCCCTCGCCGTCGGTCCCGAAGAGATGCTCGCGCGACGGACCGTCCAGTATGCGCGAGAGATCGTAGGTGTTCGGGCCGTAAGGTATCGGCGCGAAGAGCATGAAAATGCCGTCGCTGTTCTTACCGGCGAGGGCCCTGAAATCTATATCCCTCACGTCCTTCGAAAGATGAAGCGCCGGAAAATATGTCCCGCCTTTGTATCTCATCACGAGCGGCCTGTCGTTCGCGATGAACGGCGCGAATATCGCAATCACGAAAAGCGCCGCGACGACGGCGAGACTCGCGACGGCGAGCCGCCCCTTTTTGAACTGGCGCCACACGATCGATATGTAACTTTGCTCCTGCATCTATGCGCGCCTCTTGAAAGTGATTCTGGGATCGATCACCACATATAGAACATCGCTCACGAGAACGCTCACAAGAGTCAATAGAGCGCTTATGAACGCTATCGCCATGATGACCGGGTAGTCCCGCGAGAGGACCGATTCGAACCCCAGCCGACCCATTCCTGGTATCGCGAATATCTGCTCGATTATCACGCTGCCGGCAAGGAGCGAAGGAAGCAGCGTCCCCATGAGCGTCACCAGCGGAATGAGCGCGTTCCTTAGCGCGTGTTTCCAGATAACTCGCCTCTCGGAGAGCCCCTTTGCGCGCGCCGTTCTTATGTAATCCTGCCTTATGACGTCTAGCATGGACGCTCGAGAAAAGCGGGAAAGGAACGCGAGCGACGCGTACGTTAGGCATATGACCGGCAACACCAGATGCCAAGCCACGTTGCCCAGCCAGCCGATGAGCGAAAGCGATGACGCGTTATCTGACGTGAAACCCGCTATCGGAAAGAGGTTGAGATAATCGCCGCCGCCAAGAAGCACGATGAGCATCATCGCCACCCAGAAGTTGGGGAGCGAATACAGGATGAAGAGCATGAGCGCGGAGAGCTTGTCGCCCGCCCCGCGCGGCTTGAGCGCCGAATAGGCGCCGAGCGGTATGGAGATGAGATACACGATGAGGATCGTGAGTATGTTGAGCGTCAGCGTGATGGGAAGCGCATCGCCTATCTTCGATATCACCGGCCTGTGGTCGCGGTACGAATTTCCAAAATCGAATTTCGCCAGGCGCGTGAGCCATATCCCGTATTGCACGTAGAGCGGCCGGTCGAGCCCGTAGAGCTTTTTCGTCTCCTCTATGACCTCCGCCGCCATCTGGTCGCTCTTGAGCGCGTCCGTGCCTGACTGCGCCTTGAGCGACGCGGGGTCCCCGGGCGCCAGCTGGATGACGAAGAACGTGATGAGCGTTATCCCGAAGAGCGTCGGGACCATGAGAAGGATCCGTTTTAAGAGATACGTCACCATTCCTTTATCTCCGGCCCGGGAGCCACACCCCATTTCAAGATGTCCATCCCCGCCTTATAGGCCTTGACGTCCGTGAACCTCTTCGCGACCGCCACGAGCGAAGGGTTCGTGAAGAGGAACGTGTATGGTTCCTCCTCGTGTATCAGCGCGTGCAATTCTTTGTATATCTCCGTTCGCTTGGGTTTGTCGAACTCCGCGCGCCCCGCCTCGATCAACTTGTCCGCCTCCGCGCTCTTGAATCCCACGAAGTTCGAGCCCGCGTCCGCCTGCGTCGAGTGCCAGAGCTGGTAGGGGTCCTCGTCGAACGTTGTCGCCCACGCCAGCGAGACGGCGTCGAACTCCCTTTCATGGATGAGCTTTAGAAGCGCGGTCCATTCGAGCCCCTGAAGCTCCATCTCTATTCCCGCGCGCATGAGGTTCTCGCGCAGCACGATGCCTATGCTCTGGCTGAAACGGCTGCCTGCCGGAAAAAGGAACGTGAATTTGAACGGCACGCCGTTCTTGTCGCGCACGCCGTCACCGTCGCGGTCCGTCCAGCCGGCCTCGTCCAAAAGACGTTTCGCGCCTTCGGGATCGTAAGGATACGGTTTCACGTCTTCATTATAAGCGCTCCCGAAACGGTAAAAATTCCCGCTGACTATCTCGCCCTGCCCGAAGAGGATCTCCTTGAGTATCGTCTCGCGGTCGAGAAGCATCGTCATCGCGACGCGCGCGCGTCTGTCGTCGAAGTACGGCCTCCTCATGTTCCAGCCGATGTAGGAATAGTTGGGCAGCCAATAACGGAACCTGTTGAAGCGTTTTGTGAACGCCGGCGTCTGCGTCTGCTTTTCCCACTGTATGGCGCGCAGCACGCTAAGATCGAGCGCTCCCTTTTTCAAAAGCTGAAGCGTGACGCTCGTGTTCGGGATTATCTTGAAGACGATGCCGTAGACGAAGGGCCTCTCGCCCCAGTAACTTTCGTTCCGTTCGAGCGTCAAAATACTTCCGGTCTCCCACGACTTGAAGCGGAAAGGCCCGGTGCCAACGGGGTCGCGCCCCGCCGCGTTGGTGTTGAAATCGCCTCCGTCGTCGAAGATGTGCTTCGGTATGATGGGCATGCCCCCGCATATCTCCAGCGCCTTGAAGTACGGCTTGCGATAGACAAATTGCACCGTGCGTTCGTCCACCTTTTTGACGCTCACGACGTCCGCGAAGTAGGAGCGCTTCTGCGCAGCGTCCACTTTGGGGTCGCGTATGCGCGCGAACGAATAGACCACGTCATCCGCACTGAAGGGTTCTCCGTCCTGCCATCTGACCCCTTCGCGGATTTTGAACGTGTAGACGAGGTGGTCGGGTGAGACGTCCCAGCTCTCCGCGAGCATGGGTTTCAGTTCCAGCGTATCGTTGTCGCG
>DYJF01000052.1:5326-11001 GCA_020723205.1 Bdellovibrio sp. | reverse complement strand
CGTCATCTTGTCTTCCACGATCAGTTTGGGGTCGAACGCCGGCCATGATTCTTTTATCGTGCTCCCTTTCTTTCCGGAAAGTTCCCAGAGCTCCTCCGCGACGTGCGGCGCGAAAGGAGAAAGCATAAGGATCAGGGCTTCCACCGCATCGCGCGACGTCTTATCAGGGCCCGTCTGGTAAAGGAAGTTCACGAACTCCATGACGGCGGCAAGCGCTGTGTTGAAATGATAGCGCTCGATATCCTCCGTTACCTTCTTTATGGTCTTGTGGGTCATGCGGGATAGCTCCGGCGACCGGTCGTCTTTCGGGGAGCCATCGAGCCACGAGGCGACGAAACGCCAGACGCGGAGCAGGAACCTGTGCATTCCCTCGATTCCCTGCTCGTTCCAGTCGAGGTCCTTTTCGGGCGGCGCGGCAAACAGACTGAAGAGGCGCACCGTGTCCGCACCGAATTTTTTTATCATCTCGTCGCATGTCACGATATTCCCCTTGGACTTGCTCATCTTCGAACCGTCCTTGATGACCATTCCCTGCGTCATGAGGTTCTTCACCGGCTCGTCTAACGATATCATTCCCAGATCGCGCATTACCTTTGTGAAGAAGCGGCAATAGATGAGGTGGCCCACCGCATGTTCGATGCCGCCGATGTACTGGTCCACCGGCATCCAGTATGCGACCGCTTTCTTGTCCACCGGTCCCTTGTCGTATTGCGGGGAGACGTAGCGGAACATGTACCACGAGGATTCGACGAACGTGTCCATCGTATCTGTCTCGCGCTTTGCTTGTCCCTTGCATTTGGGGCAGGCGACGTTGACGAAGGAAGCCGCCTTCGAAAGCGGACTGCCGCCCTTTCCCGTCAATTCGACGTCCTGGGGTAATACGACGGGCAACTCCTTTTCAGGGACGGGGACCGTGCCGCATTGGTCGCAATAAATTATTGGAATGGGCGTGCCCCAGTAGCGCTGTCTCGAAAGGCACCAGTCCTTGATCTTGAAATTAACGGCCGGGCCGCCGATATTCTTTTCCTCCAGATACCTTACGATCTCGACCTTTGCATTATCGGAATTCATTCCCGTGAACTGACCGGAGTTGACGAGAATGCCCTGGCCTTCATAGGCACCCGTCAATTCCCTCCCCTCTTCACAAAGGAGGGGGGGACGACTGACAACTTCTTTCATCGGCAATCCGTATTTCTTTGCGAACTCGAAATCCCTCTGGTCGTGTGTCGGGACAGCCATAACGGCGCCGGTGCCGTAATCCATCAAGACGAAGTTCGCGGCGTAAATGGGCATCTTCCATCCGGTCACGGGATTTAAGCAGTACGCGCCAGTGAACACGCCGTCTTTTTCGTACGTGCCGGCCAGCCGCGCATCGCGATCGATCTTTGCGCTGCGTTCAATGAAGGCGTTCACCTCTTTTTCATGCCCCGTGCCGGCGGACAATTTTTTGACGAGGGGATGTTCGCACGCCAAGCTCATGAACGTTGCCCCGAAAAGCGTATCTGGGCGCGTCGTGAATATGCGTATCTTTTCACCGCTGCCCTCTATTTCGAAATCAATGAACGCGCCTTCGCTCTTCCCTATCCATTCGCGCTGCATCGTGCGTACGCGTTCGGGCCAACCGTGAAGCTTATCGTCCACGTCCTTCAGGAGCTCCTCCGCGTAGTCCGTGATCTTGAAGAACCACTGGGACATCATGTCCTGTGAGACCTGAGCGGAACAGCGCCAGCAGAAGCCGTTCTCCACCTGTTCGTTGGCAAGGACGGTCCGGCAGCCCGGGCACCAGTTCACGAGCGACGTTTTCTTGTATGCCAGCCCCTTCTCGTACATCTTGACGAATATGAGCTGTTCCCAGCCGTAGTAGGTCGGATCGCACGTGGCGAACTCGCGTTCCCAGTCGTACGAGATGCCCAGCGTCTTGAGCTGGCTCCGCATGTAGGCGATGTTGTCCTTGGTCCACTTCGCCGGATGGATGCCGCGCTCTATTGCGGCGTTCTCGGCGGGCAGACCGAAGGCGTCCCAGCCCATCGGATGCAGGACGCTGTACCCCTGCATCATCTTATAGCGCGCGGCGACGTCGCCTATCACGTAATTCCTCACGTGCCCCATGTGTATGAGCCCCGACGGATAGGGCAGCATCTCCAGAAGGTAGAATTTTTTCCTCTTCGGGTCGTCGCTGACCTTAAAGATGTTTTCTTTTTGCCAGCGTTGCTGCCACTTGGGTTCGATGTCTTTGGGTTCGTAGCGTTTGTCTGTGGGCATTAACTTCTCCGTTTCATACGCCATTCGGGCGTCCCCATCTCTCGAGCCATAGCTCAAACGTGATGAGCGTCCAGAGTTTTTTGTTGTTGTCGGCCCTGCCGTCCAAGTGTTCGTTCAGGATCTTTTGCACCTCTTTGGGATCGAAGAACCCCTCCCTCGATATCTTGGCAGGGTTCAGAAGGTCCATCGTCATCTCCTTTATCGGTCCCTTGACCCATTTTGCAACCGGTATCCCAAACCCCTTCTTGGAACGGTCCGCTATCCCCTTCGGCAGCAGGTCGCGCACGGTCCTCTTGAGAAGGTATTTCATCTCAAGGCCGCGGAGCTTCATCTTATATGGGAGGCGCGAGACGAATTCCACGACATTTTTATCCAGAAACGGGGCCCTGACCTCGAGGGAGCAGCCCATCGAAGCGCGGTCCACTTTGACCAGAATGTCCTCGTTCAAATACAGCTTCTTGTAGATGTAGAGGAGCCGGTTGCCCGGGCTCAGATTCGCCGCCGCCTTTGCGTGGCGCGCGACGTCGTCATATATGTTCTCCGCTTGGGCCGATGCCAGAAGGGACCGCTGTTCGTCGGGAGAGAAGGACCCCATCCATACAAGATGGCGCGACTCGTCCCCGACCGACGCCCCCTTGATGAACTGTTTTACCTTGAAGTCCAAACTCAAGTTCTCGTCGCTCACTGGAAGGCGCCTGACTGCCGGCTCGATTATTTTCGCCCGTAAGAAGCCGGGCATCGCCCTGTATATCTTCGCATATTTTTCCGCCTGAAAAGTGGGATAGCCGGCGAAAAGCTCGTCGCCGCCGTCTCCGCCCAGCGCCACCGTGACGTGCCGTCTTGTGAACTTCGAAAGCGCGTAGGTGGGCACAATGGAGCCGTCGCTTATCGGTTCGTCCAGAAAATTCTGTATCTCCGGTATCAGGTTGATGAGATCGGCCGGCGTGCAGGTCTCTTCGTGGTGGTCGCAGCCGAGTGCATCCGCCACCTGCTTTGCGTAAGAGGATTCGTCGAACGTCCTTTCGGCGAAGGCGATCGAGAAACTTTTTACGTCCTTGGGCGGCATGAGTTTTGTCATCATGTAAGTCACGGTGGACGAGTCTACACCGCCGCTTAAAAAAACGCCCAACGGCACGTCGCTGATAAGACGGCGCTTCACGGATCTGAAAAGGAGATCGTATAACGTGCGCGACGCGTCGGAAGGATTCACGTTCTTAAGTTCGTCCGTCGGAATGTCCCAGTACTGTTCGACGGTGGCGCGTCCGTCCTCGTAGATGAGAAAATGCCCCGCCTCGAGCTTGAATATGTCCCTGAAGATAGAACGCGGCGCCGGCACGTATTCGTAGGCGAGATATTTGGAGAGCGCCGTCGGATCGATCCTTCGTTCGATATCGGGACAGACCAGAATCGCCTTGAGCTCGGAGCCGAAACAGAACACCCCATTCTGCTTCGTGTAGTAGAGCGGTTTTTTGCCCATGCGGTCGCGCGCGAGGAAGAGGCGGTTCTTTCTCTCGTCGAGGATCGCAAGCCCGAACATGCCGTTGAGTTTTTTGAGAAACGACGCGCCGTATTCCTCATAGGCGTGAACGAGCGCTTCCGTGTCGGACCTTGTTTTGAAGACGTGCCCCCTCGCCTCCAGCTCTTCGCGAAGCTCTTCGTGGTTGTATATCTCGCCGTTCAAGATGACGCGTACTGTCCCGTCCTCGTTGGCGATGGGCTGGTGTCCGCCTGCAAGATCGATGATGGAAAGCCGCCGCATCGCGATGCCGGCGTTGTCCTTGATGTAGCTTCCCTCGTCGTCTGGGCCGCGAAGGGTCATGGTGCGGTTCATCGCGGAAAGAAGCGATTCGTTCACGCGCCTTGACTCGTCGTCATAGATTATTCCGCAAATTCCACACATATATCGGTATATTTTCAGCTATCACGGGGGTCAATACCTGTCAAACGAATGCAAATGATTGACAAATTCCGCCCCTTGCCTTCAAGATTGCGACTCATGCGGGATATCATTTCGAAATATTGGACTGGAGCGGCTGTGCTCTTTCTGATCCTGATCTTGAGAGCGCCCGCCTTCTGGACACCGGTTCTGGACGTTGATGAGACACAGTTCGCGGTCTACGCGAACGTCCTTCTGGACGGAGGGTTGCCATATGTAGCTTCGGTGGACACGAAACCTATCGGCATATATTATTTCTTTGCCGCCGTGTTCGCCCTCTTCGGGAAAGGCAATATGATAGCGGTCCATGCGGCGACGGCGCTTGTCGTAGCGTTGACGGCCTATTATTGTTTTCGGATCGCCCGCTCTCTCTACGGCGAACGCGCCGGAATATTTGCCGCTCTGTTCTACGCGGTCTTCACTACTACGTATGTCCCGAAGTTTATTTCGACCTCCATAGTTGTTATCATGGTGCTGCCGCTTACGATCTGTCTCTTCCATCTCGTGAGTTATGAGGAGATGAGGAGGCGTCGTGATGTTTTTTACGCCGGTTTGAGCTTTGGAGTTGCATGCCTGTTCAAATACCAGGCTGGCATCGTGCTGATGGCCGCGGCCTTCTATTTTTTGATATTCAAACCGCTTTATCTATTCAGGTCGCTCCGTAGGGCGGAAATCGCTTCCTTGGCTATTTTTACGGCCGCCGGCGCGCTGGTCGGGGGGTTCTTCACTTTGCACCTCTGGTCACTTAGTGTCTGGAACGATTTTATGTTCTGGAGCTTCAAAGGGAGCGTCGACTATGTCAGCGCCTCTCACAGGGTCATTGATTTTCCCAAGAACCTTCTTGTGCGCGGCGGAAGCTTTGTTGCTTCCACCCTTCTTGTCTGGTATTTCGGTGTCCGCCATTCGCTGCGGATTGTGAAGGGCCCCGAAACGAAGGCCCAGGAATATCTCGTTCTCATATGGTTCATCTTCAACATGGTGCCGGTCTGTGCGGGTGGAAAATTTTACGGCCATTATTTCATACAGATACTGCCTCCCCTTGTCATTCTGGCTTCCGCCGGCGCCGACCGTTTTATCAAATGGCTGACCAAAGGGGCCGTCGGCACTCGTCACAGGATCGCATATGCCCTGTTCGCGGCGGGTCTTATCATCCCCGCGGCCGGTTTTTTCGGTGCGCGATTAGTGGCCGACAAGATATACGATCTGCTCGGCGAGGATGCCCCCAAAAGCTATGTGCCTATAGCTTCATACATTGAAGAGCGCTCTTCCCCGGACGACAAGATATTTGTGTGGGGCTTTGCTACACCCGTCTATTATTATTCAGGGCGCAAACCTGCTTCGCGATTTCTGTGGTGCGACTGGTTGACGGGACGTGTCTCTGGAACCCCTTCCGCGAAGGATCTGCGGTTTGATACGTCGTCTTTCGTGACGCCCGGAAGTTGGGAGATGTTCTTCGCCGACATGGAAAAGAACAGGC
>DYJF01000052.1:0-5316 GCA_020723205.1 Bdellovibrio sp. | reverse complement strand
CCGCAGGGAACTACCATGATTACGGAAAATATCCGATCGGCAAATATCCGCAGCTTACTTCGTATCTTGAGAAATATTATGAGCTGGAAACAAACGTGGCGCGCGCCGATATCTACAGACGCATACATTAGGAGGGTGGATGGCTCGAATAATCTTAGCACTTGTCTTGATGTGCCTTGTTCCGTTTGAGTCCCTCGCCGCGGAGGTTAAGATGGTGTTCTGGTATCCGGGCGAGGCGGGGACGACCGAAGAGGCGCAGCCGGTGCTGGACGAGTTCACGAATTATGTGAGCGCCAAGCTTAAAACGGCAAAGCTTTCCGGAAGGTATTTCAACACCGCCGACGGGGGGCTTTCGTACATAGCGAAGCAAAAGCCGCAGCTCGCCATCATCAGTTATCCGGCATGGGAGACGAACCGCTCGAAACTTCAGGGGGCAGAGGTATGGCTCGCGACGAACCCCCTGCCCCATGGTCAAAGGCAGGAAAGCTATCTCTTGGTCGGGAGATCCCCCTCACCCTCCCCTCTCCCGCAAGGGGAGAGGGCCATAGCGGCAGGTATGACGGTGTTTTCAAGCGAGCCGTTGAATGCAGACTTTGTTAAGAACGTACTGGGATTCTTAAAGCTCAAGGAGCCGAAACTTCAGCAGACGCCCCAGATTCTTCAGAAACTGAAGGCGATATCGGAGGGGGCGGCGGCAGGCGCCGCAATTCTCTCTCCCACCGAAGGAGCCACTTTCAAAAGGATGACTGCAGCATGGACCCGCTCCCTTCAGGTCATCGGCGAGTCCCGTCCGGTTCCGACGGCGCGCGTCGTTCTTTTGTCCCCGCTTCCGAAAGGTGCGGAGAATTTAAAGCATGTGCTTTTGGAGCTGAAAAACGACGCGGAGGCGAAAGACATTCTGAATGAGCTTCGACTGACCGGATTTTCGGAGCCGTAGGAACATTTACATTATTCGAAGAAAATAGAGGCAGCTCCCACGACCGACGTATTATCGCCAAGGGATGCCTTGAGAAGTTTGAGATGCTTTGCGTTTCTGGCATACGTCCTGCCTTCGACCTCCGCCTTGGCCGCATCAATAAAGAGATTCCACGACCGCGCGATCCCGCCTCCTATCACAATTGTTGTGATGCCAAGGACGTTGACGAGCGAGGCGATGCCTATTCCCAAGTATCTGCCGAAAAAGCGCCACAGATCCTTTGCGGTCGCGTTTTGCGAGCCGGCAAGTTCGGCAACGAATTCGGGCGTCAGGGCAGCGGCGTCGCCGGAGGCAAGTGCAAGTATTCCCTCTTTTTCGCGGAGCGGCAGGCGATGGACAAAATGAGTGAACGCGCGCGATGCCGCATACTGTTCCCAGCAGCCGCGATTGCCGCAAGCGCAGGCAACGCCGTCCGGCTCCACGGTGATATGGCCCACCTCGCCGGCGAAACCGCGGTCGCCGCGGAAGAGTTTTCCGTCAATGATGATGCCGCCGCCGATGCCGCTGCCCAAGGTGAGCGCGACCATATTTCTGCGACCCTTTCCGGCGCCGAAAAGCAGTTCGGCGAATGCAAACATATTGGCGTCGTTGTCTATGGACAGCGGAAGCGCTATCTTCGACCGCAGCATCTTGAGTATCGGCACATCACGCCAGTCCGGATAATTTGGTGAACTGTAAACAATCCCCTCTTCGGAGTTCACGATGCCGGGGATGCCGCAGCCGCACCCTGCAAGGGGTTGGGACGCATGTTTGGCCAGCGACTCGACATGGCCGCAGATCGCTTCTACAACTGCTTCGGCCGACCTGTTCGTCACGGGGACGGTTACGAGCTTGAGAACCGCCCCATCGCTTCCAACAAGTCCGGCGCGGATGTTCGTTCCGCCGACGTCAACGCCTATGGCCAAAGATGAGCTCATGTTTGTCTGGTGATCAACGCGGCAAAAACACCGCCTGCTATTGTCGTGGCTATAAGCAGGACGAACCCGCAACATAATACTAGGGGAAGGAAGACGGCCACCGTGCTTCTGGCATATGTCGTTTCATGCACGACCTTGATGCCGATTATGTTGAGGACGAGCACCCACACCCCTGCGACGATCCCGCCAAGGAAAGGCACCACCTGAAAGACCTGCGGACCGACGCTGTAGCACACCGTGCGGAAGGTCGCCTGAAAGTCGCGCTTAGCGGAGCCCAATATGATCAGCCCCAAATGAAGCACGGCCGCCTCAAGAAACAGCGCGAAAGCTGTCGCAAGCGGCATGCCTACGACGGCAAAAAAGAGGAAAAAAATGACCACCAGCGGACCGGTGAGCGCGGTCGTCGGAAACATGGACCGTTTTATCGAATCCGCGATCTCCGTGCCCATCTGCAGCGTGGCGAAACCCGCCTGATACGCTGCAGCCGAGGCGAATACGACGATGCCGATCACGATCGCATACAAAAGGGGCCTCAACATTCCCCTCCCCTCCGCGACCGAAGCGAAAAAGGCGACCGGTTCGGAAAGAGAGGTCTTGACGGTCTCATAGAAGGACCTCACCCAGTCGCCGCTTGCCGTATCGAGGGGGACGTCCGCTTTTTTTCTCACGCGTATCTCTTTGTCGCAGGCCGGGCAGCGGAACCTGCCCTGCCCTTCCGCCTTGAACTGAGAATTGCAATGCGGACATGTGTAAATATCCATCGCATCTCCTTGCGAAGAGAAGTACCACATGGTACAAAAAGGGTCAACTTATGCCGCAATTCTTTGTCGATCGATCCTTCGAGGTTGGGGGCCGCGTTCAAATAACCGGCAAAGACGCGCACCATCTATTGAACGTGCTTCGTCTCAAGGCGGGCGACCGGCTCCGACGGCAAGGGCCGTTCATACGAAGCGAAAATAGAGCTTGCCGGCTCCAAAACGGTCGGCGTCAAGATAACAGGGGAAGTCGCGCTAAGAGATGTCTCCACTTTCCCCGCCCTCGCGTTCGCCGTAATAAAGCATGACAGGAGCGAATGGATCATTCAGAAGGCGGTGGAGTTGGGTTGCAGACAAATCGTTCCCTTCTATTGCGCGCGAACGATTCCGAAGTTCAGGTCGGCGGATAAAAAAATCGGCCGCTGGCGGGAGATCGCGCTGGGGGCCGCTAAGCAGTCGGGGTTGCCTTTTGTTCCGGCGGTCGAACGACCTGTGGATTTCAACGCGCTTTGCCGGCTCCTTGCGGATTTCGATAAGACGATCCTTTTCTGGGAAGGGGAAAGAACTTCTGATTTAAAGTCTTGCGTCTCGGGTCTCGGGTCTCGGGTCTTATTGATCATCGGCCCCGAAGGCGGCTTCGAAACAGAAGAGATTGAACTTGCGAAAACCGCCGGGGCTATGACCGTATCGCTCGGGCAGCAGGTACTTCGCGTCGAAACCGCGGCCATTGCGGCGCTGGCGATAGTTCAACACGAATTAGGAAACCTTGATGCATCCCCTCCCTTACAAGGGGGGAGAGTATTCAAATGAAAAAAGTGCAACTCAAGCAGATCATTGATTCGTCAAGGCGGCCCATGCCGCTGCTCATCGCACACCGCGGCGCAAGGCGGGAAGCGCCGGAGAACACGATCCCCGCGTTCGAGCGCGCGATCGAACTGGGCGCCGACGGAATCGAGTTCGACGTAGTGCTCACGAAGGACCGTGTTCCGCTGGTCACGCACAACGACGATCTCTCGATCCTCACCCATTTCGACGGGTTCGCGCACCGGACGCCGTTTTCCATGATCAGGGGACTCGATTTCGGCAGCCATTTCAGGCCGTCCTTCTCCAATATCACTGTTCCCACGCTGACCGAGGTGCTGGAGCTCATTCAGCCCCATGAGATTTCGATCATCTGCGAGCTCAAGGGCCAGCCCGGGATGGACTTCCACATCGCGGAGCTGGTCGGAGGCATGATCTCCGATTTCCGTTTCCGTAAAAAAGTCGTCGTGTCATCATCCGATCTGAAGATCCTTTATCATCTCAAGCGTCTCTATCCCGGCTTGCCGCGGGCGATCATAATAAAGAACCGCCCTTATTTTTCCTTTTTCAGGGCTTCACTTTTTGCTAAATTGCTTGGAGTATCGGAACTGCACCCATGTTTGCCGGTGCTCGGCCCCTCCTTTATGAAGAGGGCCAAAAGGAACGGACTGTGGGTCAGTTGCTGGACGGTGAACGAGCCGGCGGACATGGACCGCTGCCTGTCCATGGGCGTTGAAGGGATAATCACTGACGACATTGCTCTTGCGAAGGCGCATGTCGGATCAAAATACTAAGGAGCTCACATGGAGCAATTACGAGAGAACACGGATCTCATAGACGTTTCCGACGTGGAGCAGGATTTCGAGTCCGAAAGCGTCGAAGAGGAATCGAGGAGCGTCAGCGCGATCGAGCCGGCGCATGAGGAGCGGGGAGCGGCCGGTTTCATGCTGGCCTCCTTGAAGGACCGCTTCGCCGCCGCCGTCATGGATGGCGTCATCCTCTATTTCCTTTATTGGTTCTTCATGATCGCATATCGCGCCGTCGCGTTCGGGCAGCCCGAGGGCCCGGTTCCGGCGAGCGGCTGGCACGGGATAATTTTTCATGCGATCTTCTGCATCGTCGCTTTCCTGTATTTCTTTCTCTTCGAGGGGATATTCTTCGCATCGGTAGGAAAGCTTATCTGCCGTTTGAGCATCCGCGACGCGTCCGGCGATCAGGCGTCCTTAGGCGGTGTCTTCATGAGGAACCTGCTCCGCCCCGTGGACCTTGTCCTCTTCCCTTTGGCCGTAGGCATCGTGATACTTGAGAAGACCGGCTGGCACCAGCGCTTAGGCGATATCGTGGGCAAGACGGTCGTCATCAGGAAGCTCGGTGCGGCGCACAGACAGTATGCCCTCTCGCTCGATATGATGGCCTCTGCATCGGGCCGCCTCGGCGCCTTCGCAATAGATATCTGTCTGCTTGCTTGTCTTGCCGCCGGTTACGCGATGCTTCTGGACCCGGAGGAACCGCTTATCAGCATGGTGCTTGTCATCGCGGCGCCCATAGTGCTTTTGCTCTTCTATTTCCTTCCAGAGGCGCTCACTTCGACCTCGCCCGGGAAATGGGTGGCCGGTTACGTGATATGTCAGGAGGACGGAACTTCTATCGACTGCAGCAGCGCCTTGACAAGGACCGTCTCACGATTTTTCGACATGAACGTCTTCGGTTTTCTGTGCATGCTTGTCTCCCTGCGGAAACAGCGGCCGGGCGACCTTGCGGCAGGCACCGTTGTCTGCCGCGTGCAGCGCCAGGTCAGGGGATTGATCGGCGCTTTGGTTCTCGCGGTCGTCGTTGCTATCGTGTTCTTCGCGGGCATGGGCAACCG
>DYJF01000051.1:10814-11142 GCA_020723205.1 Bdellovibrio sp. | reverse complement strand
TGGCCGAGAGCCGCATGGTCTGCACATCTTTCGAGACGCGTCGTCGGTCCCAAAAGCCGGCAATCATCATGATCGCGACGCGAAATATCTCTTTGCGTCAGAGGCGGAGAGGCAGTTCAAGACGTCGCTTTTTTCGAGCCATCCTTTTCTGGCGATCCCAACGCCGTAGGAGGTATCAAGGAGCCCTTCGGGGCCGTGCGCGTCTGGGCCGATGGCAACTTTTACTCCCTTCGAGCTTGCGTACTTTCCGTACCGCCAGTCGAGATCGAGACGCTGGGGATGCGCGTTTATCTCCATCGCAACGTTCAAGTCGGCGGCCGCATCGATC
>DYJF01000051.1:0-10804 GCA_020723205.1 Bdellovibrio sp. | reverse complement strand
TACTCCTCGCGCGTGAGGAGCAGGCGTCCGGTTGGATGGCCGAGGATGGACGCGTGCCCGTTCTTCATCGCCTTTATGATGCGTTTCGTCATCTCCCTCTCTCCCATGTTGAACCTCGAATGGACGGAGACAATGACGAGATCGAAAAGCTCGAGGATGGAGTCGGGATAGTCCAGCCCGCCGTCGGGAAGAATGTCGGATTCGATGCCCTTGAGGACGGTTACGCCGCGAAGCTTTCCGTTCAGGCGGCCTATCTCCTTCACCTGCCTTTTCACTTCCTCTATCGAAAGGCCGCCGGCGTACGAGGCGGTGCGGCTGTGGTCCGATATCGCTATGTATTCGTAGCCCAACTTCTTCGCGGCAAGCGCCATTTCCTCGATCGATGCGGTCCCGTCGCTGTAATCACTGTGCACATGGAAGACGCCTTTGATGTCGCGGTCTTCGACCAGATCGGGAAGCTTCCCCTTCGCAGCTGCTTCTATCTCCCCGTCATTCTCTCGAAGCTCCGGCGGGATGTACTCAAGCCCCAAGCGCTTGAATATCTCCTCTTCGTCCCTGCACGGAACAAGTTTATCCCCTTTGAACAGCCCGTACTCGTTCATCTTGATACCGGTTTTTTTAGCAAGTGTCCTCATCGCCACGTTGTGCTCTTTGCTTCCCGTGAAATAGTGGAGCGCGAAAGGGAACTCTCTTTCGGAAACGACGCGAAGGTCGGCCGCGATGCCGGACGTCAGAACGACGGAGCTCTTCGTGTCCCCCTTGGCCGTCACTGAATCCGTCTCCGGCAGTTTCGTGAAACGCTCCATGAGCGGGGCGGGCCTGTCACATGCCGCGAGGATGTCGATGTCGCGGATGAGTTCCTTTCGCCGCCTGAGAGAGCCGGCGATCTGGACGTGGGACGCGCCTTTGAACGCGGAGAGCTGCATCAGCATCTCGGCCGCCGCCGCATACGCTTCGCTGAAAAGATGGGTGTCCTGAAATCTCCTCAGATACTCAATCCCCTTGAGTATCTTTTGCTGCATCTTCTCGCCAAAGCCGTCCAGTTTTAAAAGGCGGTTCTCGCGGCACGCGTATTCCAGCTCGCCCACGTTCGATATGGCAAGCTTCTCCCAGATCGCCTTCACCTTCTTAGGGCCGAGGCCCTGAATGCGGAGCATCTCGAAGATGCCCTTCGGAACCGATCTTCTCAACGCTTCGTACTCCTTGAGCTTGCCCGTCCTCGCGAGCTCGGCGATGTGGTCCGCCAGATGCGAACCGATGCCCTTGATGCCGGTCAGCTCGTTCCTTTTGATGAGACCCTCCATGTCCTCGAGCCCCTCCACAACGCGCGCCACATTCTGATACGCACGTATCTTGAAGGGGTTCTCGCCCTTGAGCTCGAAGACGGCGGCCATTTCGGAGAGGATCTCGGCGATCTGATGTCTATCGAGTTTCATGCTGTCGATGAATTGCACCGCCAGTTTAGCACACTTTATCGGCAACGAAAAGATATCTTCATTGCTTGCGCTGCGTGGCCGTGACTAGAAAACGTCTTCCTCGCTTACGTTGGCTTGCCGATCTTGTAGCTTCGCCAGCTTCCGGAACCCATAACTTGTCTCGAAAGATGTGCAGACCCGGCGGCTCTCGGCCACCTTTTTTCGTCTCCCTCCGCTCCTTCTGTGATCTGGTGAACTTTACCTAAGCCGGGAGACTAAAAAAAGCTGCCCTGCGCCGCCTATGGTCTGCACATCTTTCGAAGGGCAATAGCGTGAAATAGGGCAGACGTTGCATGCGGGCTTCTTTGCGTAACAACAGTTCCGTCCGTGGGACTGGATAAGGAAGCTCGATACCGTCCAATCCTTCTCCGAAAAAAGTTTTTGCAGGTCGAACTCCACCTTGACGGGGTCCGTGTTCTTTGTGAGGCGGAGGCGCGCGCTGATGCGCAGGACGTGAGTGTCCACTACAATACCGGGTGTGCCGAAGCAGACGCCCAAGACGACGTTTGCGGTCTTTCGGCCCACGCCCGGAAGCGTCGTGAGCTCTTCCATCGTGTCGGGGACCTTTCCCTTGAAATCGGAGACGAGCTTCGACGCGCACTTCAGGATGGATGCCGCCTTGTTCTTGTAAAAACCGGTGGAGCGAATGATCGCTTGAAGCTCCGCACGATCGGCCTTTGCCATCTCCTTCGCGTTTTTGAACCTTTTGAAGAGCTCGGGCGTGACCTTGTTCACCTGCGCATCGGTACACTGCGCGGAGAGGATCGTGGCGATAAGAAGCTCGAACACGTTTTTGTGCTTCAGCGCGGTCTTCACCTCCGGATAAGTGCGTTTCAATATCGACAGTATCTTCACGGCCCTCTCTTGTATCTTCATAAGCGCTATCTAGCACGTTTTAGTGGTGACGGAAAGAGGCCGGCTCTCGGGACCTCCGTGTCTCGCTAGGCCGTCATCTGACTTCGGGGATGCGGTGTTGTAAAAGACGCGGTCCGTTTTGGGCCACCCAAAACGTCCGCTCGACCCTCGGCGATCTTGATTATCATATCCCGGCCGTTAAGATCGCCTCCGGGACGCTTTTCCAACACCGCATTCCCGAAGTCAGATGACGGCATATGGGGTTCCAAAGGTCCCTCAAGTCGGCCCAATCATAGACGCCGCCTATGGTCTGCATACCTGTTCTCGCCTGCGATTCCAAAAGCGCATCCCTGCGTCAACTTGCTGTATCTGAGCGGTGGCGGGAAGAGGACTTTCTCGCGGCCTCGAGGGACGCCGCTTTCAGTAGCCCTATGATCACGCGGCGTCCCGAGGGGCAGGCGGCGAGACGGCGTATGAGGCGAGCCGCCGTAAGCGAGAGAGTCCTCTTCCCGTCACTGCTAACACGCACATGGCCGTGGGGAAGCCGGCGGAGCGTTCATCACGTTTCATTGACAGCTGACCGCGCGAAAGATACTTATCGGGAGGGAGGAACATCATGAAAATATCGTCATATGCACTGTTGGCGGCGGTTGTCGCCGTATCCCTGTTCGTATCGGAATCCTTTGCCTCTCAACGGGAAACGAAACGTAAGGAGCTTGTCGCATCTGAACTTGCGAGGTACGAACACCGCATTCTGACCTATGATGCGTCTGGCCTCATGGAGAGGGACAAGACGTTTCTTAGGCGCATGCTGACTGCGGCTAAGATAGTCGAAGAGATCAACATGCTGGAGATAAATCCCAGGAACCTCGATTTTATGAGTGATGTGGCGCAGACAGGGACGGGCGATGACAGGGCGCTCTTTCACAGAAATCAGGGGCCGTGGTGTCTCGAAAATGACGATCTGCTGTGTAACGCGCTAAAATCCCTGCCTCAAAAGCGCATCGGTTGGGGTTTCTGGCCGGAGGGTATGGATGAAAAGAAGCTCTCCGAGATAGAGGGACTTCCCAACGCGGAAGAGCTCTTGAGCCCCTTCACGTTTGTCGAGGAGCAGGGCGGGAGATTGAGGGCGGTCCCGTTCGCTTCGAGCCCTTTGCTTTCTTCGCGCCTGAAACGGCTGGCGAGCGAACTTAGAGAGGCGGCAAGGTTCACGGACGAAAGAACTCTCGTAAAGTTCCTTCGTTCGCGCGCGGCGGCCTTAGAAACGAAGCTCGCGTTTCCATACGACGCGAGCGATTACGACTGGATCGCTCTGAAGGGACCGTGGGAAGTGACGGTCGGGCCGTATGAGACATATAAGGAGCCGATGAGAAAAAAGGCGCAGTTCGAGATGTACGTGGCACGGGAGAACCATAAGGTGAGCTATGAGCTTGCGCTTTACAGGAAGAACCTTCAGGAATTCGAGGAACACTTTGCCGGCTTCATCGGCAAAGACATTTACAAGGCGAGGAAGCTCGATCCGCGCATACAGATAAGAGCGGTCGAGCTCATAACCGCGGCGGGTGACGGCAGGAGCCCTCATGGAGCAACGGTGGCGTATCATCTTCCCAATCGCGGCGGATCGGTAGAGGAGGGTCTTTATAAGAAGGTGATGCTCTTGAACCATATGCGGCTCTTTACGCCTCTCATGCAGAAGCGCGCAAAGGTGGCCCTGGCCGGCGATCAGACGCTGCTGGTCGACGAATGGGCCGACATCATGAACACGGTCTTTCACGAGTTTGCGCACGGCTTCGGCCCGCACGAGGAGCTTCCGATCGTAGTGGATGGAAAGAAGACCGCGGTCGGCAAGGCGTTGGGGTCGTCGGAGACGCTGATGGAAGAGCTCAAGGCCGATGTCGCCTCACTATGGTTTTTGCCCTATCTTGCAAAAAAGGGGATGGTCGCGGCTGGCGATATGCAGAAGCGCTACACGACCGCCGTGATGCACCTGTTCGGCTTACTGCAATATTCCCTCAAAGGCACATATCCGCAGATGGCCGCCGTCGAGGTGGGCAACATGATGGAGGAGGGGGCGCTTCGTTACGATGCGGGGACCGGTCTTTTCACGATTGATTTCGAAAAAATGCCGGCCGCGGTCGAAAAGCTGATGAAAAAGATAGTGACGATCCAGATCGCCGGGGACAGGACGGCCGCAGAGGCCCTTCGCGAAAGATACGTGAAAAAACTTGGCGATGAGAAGTTCGAGTTTCAGCCGCTATTGAAAAAACCCCTTACGCGCCTCAAAGAGGCCTTCGACAAGGCGAAGCTCAAGAGCTTTGCGATCGACTACGAGGTAAAAGGATTGTGAAGCTTTACCAATGATACGCCAAGTTCCCCATGAGCGACAGCGGGAAAAGCGCCGTTCCGTTCTGGTTGCCGCCGATCGAATCTATGAAGCCGATCGAGCGGAAGATCGCCGACAGCCCGAACGAAAAACGCTCGCTGATGTAGAAGTCGCAGCCGATCCCAAGGTCGGCGCCGATGCCCACCGCGACGGTTCCGTTGTCGGCGCTTCCTTCGGAGATGGCGTACACGCCCAGGCCTACGAGTCCGTAGGGGTCCCAGCGCGACTCTTTGGAGAAGAGATAGAATTTGAGATCGAACGTGGGGATGCCCAAGAACTCGATCCCGTCGTCGCCGTTGCTTATACCCGTGCCGTCTTCCGTGGTCACCATGACGCCGAACTGGGTCGAGAACTGGGGAGACCAGCGGTAATCGAAATAGACGTAGCCGCCTATGCCGGGACCGAGCTCCGGATTGGAATCGACGACGAAGATGTTGCCGACGGGGCCGATCCCCACGGTGTAATTTCCGGCCGCCGTGCCCGAATATGAGGCCGCAGGCATCAATGTCGCGAACAGGAGCAATGATATCACGCATAATCTCTTCATGGGCCCTCCCTATAGGATCCTTACGCGACGCCCCTCAAGGCGAAGGCGTTTGCTTGCGAAAAGCTGTATCGTTTCCGAATATAGACGGTGCTCCTCTTTCAATATCCTTTGCCGCAAGGATTCGACCGTATCGTCTTCCAATACTGGCACCGTCGCCTGAAGGATGATCGGGCCGTGGTCGGTCTTTTCATCGACGAAGTGAACGGTGCAACCGGCGACTTTCACGCCGTAGTCCAGCGCCTGTTCTTGGGCATCGAGTCCGGGAAACGACGGCAGGAGCGCAGGATGGATATTGATCACCCGATTGGGGAACGCCGCGAGAAATTCTTTTCCGATGATCCTCATGTAACCGGCAAGACATACGAGCTCGACACAATGATCTTTCAGATCGCTTATTATCGCCGCTTCAAATGCCTGCTTTGATGGATATGAGCTTCGTTCGCGGACCGTTACGGGGACGTTGAACGCTTTTGCGCGTTCAAGCGCCCCCGCGGTCGGCACGTCGCTTATGACTATCTTCACCTCGGCGTCTATCTTGCCCGACGAGGAAGATTCTAGGATGGACTGGAGATTCGTGCCAGAACCCGATGCCAGAACCCCGAGTTTGAGTTTTTTTTGCATCTGCGCTATTCGATGACTATCGCCGGTTCGCCCGTCTGCCGGGCCCTGATCGTCCCTATCACATACGCCTTCTCGCCGTGCGCCTGCGCAAGATGGCAAGCTTCATCGGCTTGATTCGCGTCGAGGATCACTACGAGCCCGATACCGCAATTGAAGACTCGGTACATTTCTTTTTCCTCAATCGCCCCCAGCCTCTCGAACGCCTTCATAAGGGGAGGGAACGGCCATGAGCCCTTGTCGATCTTCGCCTGCACACCGACGGAGAGTACGCGCGGGATGTTGTCCCAAAAACCACCGCCCGTGATATGCGCGATGGCCGTGACGTTGAACTCCCGTATGAAGTGCAGCGCCAGCGGGCTGTAGAGCTTCGTTGGCTCGAGAAGCATCTCGCCGAGCGGCCTTTCAAGACCTTCGAGCGGCCTTGTAAGATCGAGGTTCGAATCCCTGACGATCTTTCTCACGAGCGAGTAGCCGTTCGAGTGGAACCCGCTCGACGCGATCCCAACGATTTTCTGCCCCGTCTTGACGTCGGTTCCGTCTATTATCCTTTTGCGGTCGACCACTCCGACAGCGAAGCCGGCCAGGTCGAGATCGTCCCCGGCGTACATGTCGGGCATCTCCGCGGTCTCGCCGCCGATGAGCGCGCAGTTGGTCCTTTTGCAGGCGTCCGCGATGCCTTCTATTATCACCTTATGCTCTTCCGGTTTGAGGCGTCCCATCGCGAAATAGTCGAGAAAGAAGAGGGGCTCTGCGCCGCAACATGCGATGTCGTTGACGCACATCGCGACCAGATCGGTGCCTATCGTGTCGTACTTTTTGAGCTCGATGGCGAGCTTGAGCTTTGTGCCCACGCCGTCCGTTGAAGAGACGAGCACCGGCTCTTTGTATTTTGAGGAGTCGAGGGCGAAAAGCCCGCCGTAACCGCCGATATCGGTCAGGACACCCATCCGCATGGTCCTTTTGATAGCCGGTTTGATGAGGTCCACAAAGTTGTTACCGGCGTCAATATCAACCCCGGCCTGTTTGTATTTGTCGCTCATAAGAGATTCGCGAATAACATATATAAATGAAAAGTCAAATCTCTTGAGATTTCGCGCATTTTAATTTAGATTATACGACATGCCTATTGATAAGAACCTTGTCCACCTTCCAAGACAGAAACGCTCACTTATCCTTATCTCGAACGATGACGGTGTCTATTCCGAAGGGCTGCGGGTACTCGCGAGGCGCTTAAAGCAGATAGGCAGGGTCGTGATCGTGGCGCCCGATCAGGAGCGCAGCGCCGCAAGCCACGCCCTGACCCTTCACAGGCCGCTTCGCGTCAAAAAGATATCGCAGGACGTCTACGCGGTGGACGGTACGCCTACGGACTGCATTAATCTGGGGATAAACGAGATATTGAAGCAGCGGCCTGACATCATCATATCGGGCATCAACCACGGCGGAAATTTGGGCGACGATATCCACTATTCCGGCACCGTTTCCGCAGCACTGGAAGGCGGGATCATGGGCGTGCCTTCGATAGCGATATCGGTTGTGGCGCGCGAGAGGTTCCGTTTCGAGGCGGCCGCGGAATTCGCCGTGAAACTCGTCAAAAAGTTGCTTGGCGATGAGCTGCCTTGCGGCATCATTCTCAATGTCAACGTGCCGAATCTCCCTGCCTCGCAGATAAAGGGGTATAAGATCACATCGCAGGGAAAGAGGAACTACGGCAATATAATAGTCGAGAAGATGGACCCGCGCGGGAAGAAATACTACTGGATAGGCGGCGACGAGGCGGGCTTTGAGGACATCCCCGAAACCGATTGCAACGCCGTCGCGGAAGGAAAGATATCTATCACGCCGCTTAGGGTGAACATGACAGACAGGCCCTCACTCAACTCGCTCAAAAGGTGGAAGCTAGAATGATCCAAAACGGAAGGGCTCGTGACCCTTACGAGGTCGCGCGAAGGAGAATGGTGGCCGACCAACTCGTGGCCGGCGGGATAAAGGATCAGCGCGTCCTTGAGGCGATGTTGCAAGTTCCGCGTCACGAGTTCGTGAACCCGGGGATGCAAAATCAGGCCTACGAGGACAGGCCGCTTCAGATAGGGATGGCCCAGACGATCTCGCAGCCCCTGATGGTCGCCATAATGACGGAGGCGCTTGAGCTCAAAGGGGGCGAGAAGATATTGGAGATAGGCACCGGTTCCGGCTATCAGGCGGCCATCCTCGCGGAGCTTGCGAAGGATATCTACACGATAGAGCGGCTAGACACTCTTTCTATCCGCGCGCGGCGTGTTCTTCACAAACTTTTGTATAAGAACATACATTTTCGCATCGGCGACGGAACGCTCGGTTGGCCTGAAGAGGCCCCGTTCGACTGCATTGTAGTGACCGCTGGCTCTCCGGAGATACAGAAGAACTTTATAGACCAGCTCAAGGACGGCGGCCGCCTTGTGATACCGGTGGGCGGCGAAACGGTGCAGGAGCTTGTTGTCATAACAAAGGTCGGCGGGAGTTTCAGGACGCGCAACGTGACCGGATGCGGTTTTGTGAAACGTATAGGTGAATATGGATGGAAGTGTGAATAGGGTTGATAGACCCAAGACACAGGACTCGAGATCCGAGAACTTGAGGTCTTATATCCTAGGGCTCACGGCAAAGGGCGTAAGGTTATCGGCCGTGTGCCTTGTGCCGTGCGCCTTGTGCCTCATGTTGTTCGGTTGCGCCACGTCCTTCGACTCGAAGGGGCGCTATCATAAAGTGATGCGCGGCGATTCGCTCGCTTCCGTTTCGAAGGCCTACGGCGTGAGACAGCAGGATCTGGCGGAGATGAATAATATTGAGGGTCCGCAGGGGCTGGAAGTGGGTATGAAGCTCTATATCCCCGAAAGATCCAAGAAGGCGGGATACAAGAAGCTGCCGTTCGGAAAGATACTGGCAAACAACGAGGAAAAAGAGGGAAGGGGCGGCCATAAGAGCAAGTATTCGCGAAAGAAGGACTCTGACTTCGACGATGAAGATACAGTCAAAGTGGACCACGGCAGGTTCGCGTGGCCGGTCAAAGGCGGGCTTATATCCCCCTTCGGGATAAGGAACGGCAGACGGCATGACGGTATCGATCTAAAGGGGGACATAGGCGATCCTATAAAGGCGGCAAGCGGCGGGAAAGTGGTGTTCTCCGGCCAGATGCGCGGCTACGGCAACATTATAATAGTGCGCCACAAGGATAATTTTTTCACGGTCTATGCCCATAACAGCAAGAACCTGGCCAAAAAGGACGAAACCGTCAAAGCGGGCGCGGTTATCGCCAAGGTCGGCCGGACCGGAAGGGCCACGGGCCCCCACCTCCACTTTGAAGTTCGTCGTGGACAAAACGCTAGGAATCCCCTATTTTTCCTGCCCCATCGGGACATAGATTCGACCCGTGGTTTTGCAAAGAAATGAAGTCCAAAGCACAGAACAGAACGGGAGGCAATATGGAGACATTGCTCAAGCGCCATATTAGGGACGTTCCCGACTTTCCGAAGCCGGGGATCTTGTTCAAGGACATCACGCCGCTGCTCCAGAATCATGACGTTTTCAAGAAGATCATCGCCGATTTTACAAAACGTTACGAAAATGAAGGGATACACGCCATAGTCGGCATAGAATCCCGCGGGTTTCTCTTCGGCACGCCTCTGGCGCACGAGCTCGGGGCCGCATTCATACCGATCCGGAAAAAGGGCAAGCTGCCTTATAAGACGGTGAACGTGTCATATGATCTTGAATATGGTTCCGCGACGATCGAGATGCACGAGGACGCCATAGAGCGGGGACAAAGGGTGATCGTGATAGACGATCTGCTTGCGACCGGCGGCACCGCCGAGGCGGCGTGCAAATTGATCGAAAAGCAGGGCGGCAAGGTCGTTGAGTGCGCGTTCGTTGTTGAATTGGGCTTCTTGAACGGCCGTGAGAAGATCAAAAGCCCCGTTCATTCGCTTGTGAAGTACGAATAACTTGAAAGCATAATTGCGGAATGTCAAAAAAAGGTCGGCTGCGAGGCAGGCGTAGGAGGCCGACCGAGTCGTACATAGATGTACGTCGCAGGTCGTGCCGGCGACGCCAACGAAGCAGATGGCTTTTTTTTGGCATTCCGCCCTGGCCCCGTAGCTCAGTGGATAGAGCACCTGCCTCCTAAGCAGGGGGTCGCGCGTTCGACTCGCGCCGGGGTCACAAGAGATGGCAGACATTCCTTTCTATCCCAATACATCTGACGGCACGCACTGTTTTCAGGCGGCGCTTGCGATCGTGTTCGGCCATATCTGGCCTGACCGCAAATTTTCCATCGAAGAGTTGGACGTGATCTCCGCAAAGGTGCCCGGTAAGTGGACGTGGCCCACTGCAGCCATGATCTGGATGATCGAACAGGGCCTCGATATCAAACTGATCGAGGATTTTGACTATAACGATTTTGCGGTGCGCGGCGAAGAATTTCTTGTCGAACGGCTCGGTGTCGATGTTGCAAGGGCGCAGATCGCGAACAGCGAGATCTCGCAGGAACTTGGCTTTGCAAAGGAGTTCGCAAAGATCGCGCCCCTTGAATGCCGCATGCCGTCCTTCGAGGATATCGAGAAATTATTGAATGAAGGGTTTCTGCTCATATGCAACATAAACGCCGCCGTGCTTTACGGGCAAGAGGGATATTCCGGCCATTTCGTCGTCGTGTTCGCATATGACGAGACCACAGTCACCATTCACGACCCCGGCCTCCCGCCAAAGCCGTCGCTCAAGGTCAAAAGGAACGCCTTCGAAAAGGCATGGGCCTATCCCACTCCGCGCGAGAAGAATATCCTGGCCATCAGAAAGTGAACTTATTATTTCAGCGCCTCGCCGATTTTGCAGCTCCGCCAGCTTCCTCTCGGCCAACTCTTCTCGTGTCCTTCTGAAACCACATGATCT
>DYJF01000050.1 GCA_020723205.1 Bdellovibrio sp. | reverse complement strand
TTCGACCGAGGTGACGCCTATGACGTCCATCTTGGCGGGAACCTTTGATTTGAGGTTGGATTTGGGGACTATGGCGCGCTTGAAGCCCATCTTTTCGGCCTCTTTCAAACGGATATCGCAGCCAAGTACGGCGCGGACCTCTCCGGTTAGACCCACCTCGCCTATGACGATGGTCTCCGGATCAACCGGCTTGTTGGCGAAGCTCGAGTTGAGGGCGGATATAACGCCCAGATCCGAAGCCGGTTCCACGATCTTAATTCCGCCCGCCACGTTCAGGAAAATATCCTGATCCGCAAGCTGAACGCCGACGATCTTATCGAGGACCGCGACGAGGAGCGCGACGCGGCCGGAATCAAGGCCTATCGCCGTTCTCCTGGGATTTGTAAGTCCCGAACCGGAAATAAGCGCCTGAACTTCGAGGAGCACGGGGCGCGAGCCCTCAAGGGACGAGACGACGACCGAGCCCGCGACGCTTGCGGGCCGCTCCGCGAGAAAGATGCGCGACGGATTGGCGACCTCCATCAAACCCTTTCCCGTCATCTCAAAGACGCCTATCTCGTTCGTCGAACCGAAGCGGTTCTTCACGGTGCGAAGTATCCTGAAGGGATGTCCGCGTTCGCCCTCGAAATAGAGAACGGTGTCCACCATGTGCTCCAGAACTTTGGGCCCCGCGATCGAGCCGTCCTTCGTCACGTGGCCGATTAAGAACATCGCGGTGCCGGAGCCCTTCGAACTGTACATCAGCTTGCCGGCGGAATCCCTTATCTGACTTATAGTTCCGGGCGCAGACTGTATCTCGGAGGTGTACATCGTTTGTATCGAGTCCACTGCTACGAGGTGCGGTTTTGTTTTCTTGATATGTTCAAGCACGCGCTCGATCGAATTTTCAGTGACTATGAAAAGATTTCCTTCCTTTATACCCATCCTGTCCGCGCGAAGCTTTATCTGTGAGGCGCTCTCTTCACCGGAGATGTAAAGACAGGTCGCCCCATTTTTTGCAGCGGATGACAGCGCCTGCAGGATTATCGTGGATTTTCCGATGCCGGGATCGCCGCCGATGAGCGTCACCGAACCGGGCACGTAGCCGCTTCCCAGTACGCGGTCCAGCTCGTTGATGCCGACGGAAATATGTCTGCCGGCGTCGCTTTGTATCTCCGTGAGAAGTTGCGGCGCGGTGGAAAAAGCGTCGAGTTCCGGAGTGCGGGCCGGCGGACTTTCAAACGTCTCCTCGACGTATGTGTTCCATGCGTTGCAGTCGGGACAGCGCCCCAGCCACTTGGGGCTCTGCGCTCCGCAGTTCTGGCATGAGAAGATCGTTCTTGATCTGGCCATAAAAATCTAAAATCCGCCGCAGAGTTGCAGAGGACGCTGGGAAAGACAAGAATTTTTTACTGCATCATTTCCGTGCACACTGTAGCGAAATGCAGCAATGATCCCTTCCTCTCTCCTTGATTTTCCGCGAACTTTTCCTGGCACGCCGATTGAGATGCTTGTTTTTTGAGGAGGCGGGTGGTAGCTATCCAGAACCATGCGCCATCTGATAACCTTTTTGGCAACCGGCTGTTGCATAGGCAAGGTCCCCTTCGCGCCGGGGACGGCTGGCACGATAGTCGGCGTTCTTTTATATCTATTGCTTGAGCCGCTTTCGCACTTCATGTACGCGGTGACCGTTATTGCGTTTATATTCATGGCGTCATGGGTGGCCACAAGGGCGCAGGATATCTTGAGCGAGCAGGACCCGCAGGAGGTCGTCATAGATGAGGTGGCGGGATTTCTAGTCACGATGGCCTTCCACCGTTCGGATATCTGGATGCTTCTTGGAGGGTTCGTGATCTTCCGCGTCTTTGATATTGTAAAGCCGTTCCCGATCAGATGGATCGAAAGGCGCTTCTTGAGCGGTTGGGGGATCGTGCTGGACGACGTTGCGGCGGGCGTTTATGCAAATATTGCGCTTTGGTTCTTTGGATTGGCGCTGCCGAAGGGATAGAATGAAAATAGAAATATTAACGACCGGCGACGAGATCCTTCAGGGCACTATCATTGATACCAACTCCGCGTGGATATCCGAAAAATGCCAGATGCTCGGCCACGAGGTGACGCGTCATGTCTCTGTCGGGGACGACGATAAGGAGATCGCAGAAGCGGTGGGGGCGGCCTCCGGCAGGGCTGATTGCGTAATAGTCAGCGGCGGACTCGGGCCGACGGCCGACGATATCACGGTGGAGGCGGTCGCAAGGGCGTTCGGTCTGAAACTGAAGCTCGATGAAGCCGTGCTCGCCGAGATAAGGGACTTCTTCGGGAGGGTCGGCCGCCAGATGGCCAAGACCAACGAGAAACAGGCGCTCATACCGGAGGGCGGAAGGCCCCTTCCGAACAAGGTCGGGACGGCCCCAGGGATAAGGGTGAAACTGGGAAGGGCGGAATGTTTCTTTTTGCCCGGCGTCCCGCGCGAGCTCTATCAGATATTCGACGATTCCGTTCTGCCGTGGCTCAAAGAGGAGGCGACCGGCGCCAGCGAGGCGCGCGTCTTGAGGTGCTTCGGGCTCCCCGAGGCGACGATAGGCGAAAAACTATCGGACGTTCCTCTTCACGGCGCCCGCTTGAGCTTCCGCGTGAAATTTCCGGAGATACTCTTAAAGCTCATAGCGAGAAGCGAGAGCGACGCCGACGCGAGACATTCGGTCGACGCTGCCGCGGCGGCGATAAGGGAGCGGCTGGGCGACGTCGTCTACGGCGAAGGCGAGACGATCCTTCCCGAAGTGGTCGGCCATATGCTTCGCGACCGGAACATGACCGTCGCGGTCGCAGAATCCTGCACGGGAGGGCTCATCGCAAGCCACTTCACGGACGTCGCCGGATCATCCGAATATTTCGAACGCGGGGTGGTCAGCTATTCGAACCGCGCCAAACAGGAGCTTTTGGGAGTCTCGCTCGACACGTTGCGCGCGAACGGCGCGGTTTCGCGCGAGGCAGCGATGGCGATGGCGGAGGGGGTGAGGCGGCTCTCCGGCGCGGCGATCGGGATCGCAACGACCGGCATCGCCGGCCCGGGCGGCGGGACGCCCGAGAAGCCGGTGGGCACCGTCCATATGGCGATAACGACCGCCGAGAGGACGGAAGCGTTTCAATACAGTTTCGGTGGCGACAGGGAGCGGTTGAAGCTCCTTTTCGCGATGACGGCGATAGATATGGTCAGAAAATATTTGATTAATTTATGAAAGGTTAAGGTTGAGGTTAAGGTTGAGGGGTGGTTGACTTGGCCCCGACCTTGGTTTCTTATGAAGATTCGTTCATTCCTTGCGTTCGATTTGACCGAAGATATCAGAAAAGAGCTCGGCGCTCTGATCTCCATCATGGCCGCGAAGTCGAAGGACGTGAAGTGGGTCGCGCCTGCGCTCATGCACTGCACGATGAAGTTCTTCGGCGACGTCGAGGAGGATCTCATCACCGGCGATCTGTCGAAAGCGATAGCCGACACCGTGCGGCACCAGTCGCCTCTCCATCTCAAAGGGGTCGGGATAGGCGTCTTTCCGAACTGGCGGTATCCGCGCGTGATATGGGCGGGCCTGACCGGCGACGTTGACGCCGCGATAGCGCTGCATGAGCGGCTGGAAACTGTATTCGAGCCCTTCGGCCTTAAAAAGGACGAGCGCGCGTTCCGGCTCCATCTGACGCTAGGTCGCGCAAGATCGCCGCTCAAGCACTGCGGGGCGCTGGTGGCGCTCGTGGAAAAGCTCGTGGATCGGGAGTTCGGTGAGTTGACCGTCGATCGGCTGACGCTTTACAAAAGCGTGTTGACAAGGGAGGGGCCGGTTTATACTCCTCTCAAACAGTTTCCGCTGGGGGGCGGGAATAGACGATAGCGTAAAATTTTTAACTCTCTTCAAGGAGGAACCATGCAACCCACCACCCCGATCACGGAGAACAAAGAGAAAGCGTTGGGACTGGCCGTCACGGCCATCGAGAAACAGTTCGGAAAGGGCTCTATTATGCGGCTTGGAAAGGATCAGCCGCTCGTGGCGGGCCTTGAAACGGTCTCCACCGGATCGGTCTCGCTCGATATGGCCCTCGGGGTGGGCGGGCTTCCGCGTGGCCGCGTCATCGAGATATTCGGCCCCGAATCATCAGGGAAGACGACTCTCTCGATACAGATCGTCGCCGAGGCACAGAAGAACGGCGGCATTGCCGCTTTCATAGACGCGGAGCATGCCCTCGACGTCGATTACGCAAGGAAGCTGGGCGTCCGCACGGAGGACCTTCTCATCAGCCAGCCCGACAGCGGTGAACAGGCGCTTGAAATAGCCGAGACGCTGGTGCGCAGCGGCGCGTGCGACGTGGTGGTCGTGGATTCGGTCGCGGCCCTTGTTCCGCGCTCCGAACTTGAAGGGGAGATGGGCGACGCTACGATGGGCGCGCAGGCGCGCCTCATGAGCCAGGCCCTAAGGAAACTGACGTCCACGATCGCGAGGTCCAAGACCCTCGTGATATTCATCAACCAGATAAGGATGAAGCTCGGCGTGATGTTCGGGAACCCCGAAACGACGACCGGCGGCAATGCGCTCAAGTTCTATTCGACGATACGCTTGGACATCAGGCGCATCGGGCCGATCAAGGCGGGCGAGGACATCATCGGAAGCCGCACGCGCGTGAAGGTCGTGAAGAACAAGGTGGCGCCGCCCTTCAAACAGGCGGAGTTCGACATCCTCTACGGCGAGGGGATATCGCGCGAGGGCGACCTGCTCGATCTGGCGTCGAACGCCGGCATCGTTGAGAAGAGCGGCGCGTGGTACACGTGGAACGACGAGAGGATAGGACAGGGCAGGGACAACGCGCGCGTATTCCTCAAGGAGAACCCGAAGATCTATCAGTCCATACTCAAGGCGGTGTGCGAGAAGCACGGCATTGTGAAAAATCAGGCCAAGGTTGAGGCCAAGGTTGAGGAGGGCGCCGCGGAGGCGCAGAAAAAACAGAGAAAAACATAAAATTCAGCCGCAGAGGCACAGAGGAACACAAGAAATTGTTTCGGTTTTAAAAAATATTTGTTTTTCTCTGCGCCTCTGTGGCGGATTTGAATTATGAAATCATCCGATCTTCGCGAAAAATTCCTGTCCTACTTCGAAAAGCGGGGGCATGCCCGCGTGAAGAGCAGTTCGCTCGTGCCTTTGAACGACCCGACGCTCTTTTTCACGAACGCCGGCATGGTCCAGTTCAAGGACGTCTTTCTGGGCGCGGAGAAACGCGACTTTTGCCGCGCCACCACGTCGCAGAAGTGCATGCGCGTCTCAGGCAAGCACAATGACTTGGAGAACGTCGGCCACACTCCGCGACATCACACGTTCTTCGAGATGCTGGGCAACTTTTCCTTCGGCGACTACTTCAAGGAAGGCGCCGTCGAGTTCGCGTGGGAGTTTCTGAAGGGGGAGATAGGGCTCTCGAAGGATCGCATGTACGTCACGGTCTTTGAGAACGACGACGAGGCGGAAAATCTTTGGCTCAAACACGTTCCCAAGGACCGCATCTTCCGTCTTGGCGAGAAGGACAATTTCTGGGCGATGGGGGACACCGGTCCCTGCGGCCCCTGTTCGGAGATATTATGGGATTTCGAGGGCGGTCCGGTCAAGAAGGAGGACCTCGATTCCGACCGCTTCATGGAGATATGGAACCTGGTCTTCATGCAGTATAACCGCGACGGCTCCGGCAAGATGAGCCCGCTTGCAAAGCCCTCGATCGACACGGGCATGGGGCTCGAACGCCTCGCCGCCGTGATTCAGGGAAAGAGGTCCAACTGGGAGACCGATCTATTTTCTCCCATAATCTCGAAGATCGAACACGTCACGAAGCGAAAAAGGGGAGTTTCAAAGGACGATGACGTCGCGCTTCGCGTGATAGCGGACCACATTCGGGGGAGCGCGTTCCTGATAGCGGACGGAGTGACCCCCTCCAACGAAGGGCGCGGCTACGTTCTTCGGCGCATCATGCGCCGCGCGATAAGATACGGAAAAAAACTGGGACAGGACGAGCCGTTCTTCTCCAAGATCGCACACGTGGTGGTTGACGAGATGGGCGGGGCCTATCCGGAACTCGTGCAGCATCAGCACTTCATTGAAAAGGTGATATCCGCCGAAGAGGAGAGATTCTATCAGACGCTGGACAAGGGGCTGGAGATCCTTAAAGAGAATTTCGTTTCACTCAAAAAGAACAGGTCGGGGCTTTTGCCGGGTGACGTGGTCTTTCGGCTCTACGACACGTACGGATTCCCGAAGGACTTAACGGAGATAATATCGGCAGAGGAGGGATTCAAGATAGACTCCGAGGGGTTCGAGCGGCTCATGGAAGGGCAAAGGGAGCGCGCGCGCGCGAGCTGGAAGGGCACCGGCGAGGAGAAGGTCGCATCCATATATAAGGACCTCGTCTCGGCGGGAACGAAGACAGGGTTTTTGGGATATGATGAAGAGAGTGCTGAAGGGAAGATCATCGCTATCTTTAAAAAGGACAAGCGCGTGACCGAGGCCTCGCACGGCGACACGGTGGAAGTGGTCGTTGACCGCACGCCCTTCTACGGCGAATCCGGCGGGCAGGTCGGCGACATAGGGCTCGCCGTGAAAGATGGCGTGGAGATCGAGATAAAGGACACGAAGAGGCCGCTGCCGGAGCTCATCGTCCACCACGGCATCGTGAGAAAAGGGTCAGTCCGCGAAGGGGACGCCTTGACCCTCGCGATAGACAGCGACCGAAGGCAGGACATCCGCTGCAATCACACGGCCACACACCTTCTGCACAAGGCGCTCCGAGAGGTCTTGGGCGAACACGTGAAGCAGGCCGGCTCCTCGGTAGGACCGGACAGGTTCCGTTTCGATTTTTCCCACTTTCAGGCGATGACGCCGGAGGAGACGGCACAGGTCGAACGGCTGGCGAACGAAGCGGTCCGCAGGAACTATAAGGTCACGACCTTTGAACTTAGCTACGACGAGGCGGTCGCGAAAGGCGCGCTCGCCTTTTTCGGCGAGAAATATTCAGAGCGCGTGCGAATGATAGACGTGGAGGGTTTTTCTCGCGAGCTCTGCGGCGGGACTCACGTCAAAGCGACCGGCGAGATCGGTTTGCTCAAAATAATTTCCGAATCTTCGGTCGCAGCGGGCGTCCGCCGGATCGAGGCGGTGACGGGGAGCGGCGCGCAAAGATATGTGGAGGGGTTGGAGCGCGAACGCGCCGACGTTGCGAGGATAGTCAAGGCGCAGCCGTCCGAACTCATGGAAAAGGTTAAACGCCTCGCGGAGCAGATCTCGAAACTGGAAAAGGAGCTGAAACAGGTGAAAAGCGCTGGTGCGGGTGCGGGAAAGGACCTCGCCGCCGATCCCAAGGTCATCGAGGGCGTCAGCGTCATAGCTTCAAACGCGTCCGCGCCGGACAGGGAGACGTTGGGACAGTGGGCGGAAAGTTGCCGCGACAAGCTGGGGAGCGGGGTCGTCGTTCTGGGAAGCGTAATTGACGACAAGGTAGCGATCGTCGCTGTCGTCTCCCGTGACCTGACGGCGAAGGTCCATGCGGGAAAACTGGTGCAGGCGCTTTCCCAGGCCGTGGGCGGCAAGGGGGGCGGCAGGCCCGATTTCGCGCAAGGCGGCGGAACGGACCTCGAAATATTCAATAAGTTTGACGAGATCGCGCTTAAATGCGTAAAGGACGTTATCACCAAAATACAAAACGTTTAGGTCATTTGGGTTTTGAATTTGTTTAGAATTTAGGGTTTAGCGCTTAGAATTTATTAGGAGGAAAGATGGCCCAAGCGAACAGGATAAGGCCGGGAACCATCATCATGTACAACGGCGATCTGTGCCGCGTGATGAGCGTCACTCATCTGACGCCGGGGAACCTTCGCGCGATGGTGCAGGCGAAGATGAGGAACTTGAGGACCGGCGTGCAGTTTGAGAACCGCTATCGCGCTACCGAAGAGGTGGAGGTGGCGTTTCTCGAGAAGCATAAGATGGAATATCTCTACGACGACGGCGACCGTTACCACTTCATGAATCAGGAAAATTTCGAGCAGGTGGAGCTCCCGCACGACCTTTTGGGCGACGCCATAAAGTATCTTTTGCCCAATACCGCGGTCGAGGTGACGTTCCACGACGGGAACGCCGTGGGGGTGGACGTTCCGAAGACCGTCGACTTGAAGGTGGTGCAGGCGGACGCCTCGATGAAGCGGGCGACCGCGTCGGCGCAGTACAAGAAGGCGACGCTCGAGACCGGTCTTGTCGTTCAGGTCCCGCCCTTCGTGGAGGTCGGAGACGTCGTCAGGGTAGACACTGAAACGGAAGAATATCTGGAGCGGGTTTCGAAATAGATACTATTTCTGTTTGCGCGTTCCTCTGCGGCTCTGCGGCGGGTTTTTCTTCGCCTGCGCCTCGCACAATCTAAGATACATCTTGGCGTACTCATTGTCGGGGTCCTTGGCGATGACCGACTTCCATTCCTTTTTGGCCTCGGGGACCTTTCCCATCGAATAGAGGGTGACGCCCAACTGCACGCGCGCCGGAGCGTACCCGCCGTTCTTGCTCACGACCTCTTTTAACTCCTTCAAGGAATGCGTGAGCTGGCCGTTCTCGCGGTAGGCCTGCGCAAGCTTCGTCCTTATATCGAGATAGCCCGGGTTCAGATCCAGGGCCTTCCTGTACTCGTCAATGGAATGAGGATAGAGCCCGATGGAGCGGTAGATGTCGCCGATGTCCGAATGGAGGTTCGAAAGCTTTCCGCGCAGGACCGGCTCAATGTTGCGGTGCGGCTCCTTGTGATGGGTCTTGAGCTGGCCGTAGAGTTTTTTCGCCTCTGTGTACTGCCCCAGATCGTTCAGGAGCACCGCCAGGTTCAAAAGCGCCTCGGTGTAGCGCGGGTTGATCTTGAGGGCGCTTCTGAAGAGCTCGATGGCGGAGGTGAACTTGCCCTCTATATGATGTATGACGCCCAGCATGTTCATGACGTCGGCATACCGGTCGTTCAGGGACAGGACCTTTTTGAAGTAAAGCTCCGCCTTCTGGTACTGCTTGTTGTCAAAACATTGCTTGCCCAACGCCACCAATTGCTTGATCGTATCCATATTGCCTCCGCTCAACCTTAACCTTCTTCATTTATTTCGTCGCGCTCTTCATCTTGCCTTCGGCCCTTTTCGTCCATTTGCTTGATGGGTAATCGACCGACATTTTCGAGAACGTTGCGCGGGCGTCGTCAAGCCGCCCGAGCTTGATGTTGGCGACCGTCATCAGGTATAGGGAACGGTCGGCCAGCCCGCTCTCCGGAAAATCGCTCGCCACGATGTAGAAACGCGGCAGGCACGCCAGATATTCCCCCGTTCGATAGTAAAAGCGCCCCACGTAGAAGTTGCGGCGCGCGACGCGCTTGAGCGCTTCGTTCAAGATCGTCATGGACTGGTTGAAATAGGCGCTGTTCGAATATCTCCTCACTACGGTGGCCAGCTGTTCTATCGCCTTTTCCAAGTATTCCTGATCGCGGTCGATCGCCTTGGGCGCCTCTCTGAAGTATGAGGCCCCCGCCCTGTAGTGAGCGTAGTCGCGTTTCGGGTGCGTGGGATAGAGCTTTATGAAGGCCAGATAGGACTCGGCGGCAAGGAGATATTCCTTCTTGTTGTAATAGGTGTCGCCTATGGCGAGCTCCGCTTCCTGCGCGATCGCCGTGTTGGCAAAACGCGCCTTGAACATCTCAAGGCATTGTATTGCCTCCTCGAAATCCTTGTCGTCCATGAGCTTCGTGCACTTGCGGATCTCCGTTTCGGGGCTGTCGCGTCCGATGGTCACGGACTGTTTGGCGCAGCCGCCCGCCAGAATGAGGACCAAGGCCAGAAATATCGTACTTTTCTTCATAATGGCGAAAACCCTAGCAGTTTGACGAGCCCTTGACAAGATTTTAGGCGATACGCATACTCCCTTCCCATGGCTGAAAAAGGCGCAATAGATTTCACGACGTTCATCCTCTCGCTCGTCTCTTCGGCGCAGGTCCATCTGGGTCTCATCCCCAATCCCGTTACCAAGAAGCAGGAGCCCAACCTTGAGGCGGCGCGGCAGACGATAGACATAATCGATGTCCTCAAGGAGAAGACGAAGGGGAACCTCTCGGGAGACGAAGAGCGTCTTCTGGATTACGTGCTCTATGATCTTAGGATGAAGTTTGTTGAGATGAATAAAAAATAGACCTTAGACATGAGACCTTAGACCAAGAACAATCGGGAGTGAGTCTCAAGTCTAAGGTCTCAGGTCTATTGAGGAGGAGGAAGATATGTTCAAGAGGCGTTTTTCGCTCTGGGCCCTAGTGGCCGTGTCGTTCATCAGCGCCGCGGTTGTAATGGCGCTCATCGCAAAGTTCGGTGATGTGAAGAGCAGCCGCGCGGCGGACCGCGTGTATCACGGCTCCCCTGCGGGCGACGGGCTCTCGCCGGCTGCGTGGTTCGAGACGAAGCCCGCCTCGTTCGCGGACTTGGCCGAAAGGGTACAGTCGGCGATAGTCAATATCAACACCAGCAAGGTGGTGAAGGGCCGCGAGACGGCGCCGTTTCCGCGCTTCGGCCCCAACGATCCCTTCGACGATTTTTTTGAAAAGTTCTTCGAGGGCATGCCGCGCGAACAGACGCAGCGTAGCTTGGGTTCGGGCTTCATAATCAACAAGGAAGGGGACATTCTCACCAACTATCACGTGGTCGCGCGCGCGGACGATATAGAGGTGAAACTCTCCGACGGCCGGAAGTTCAAGGCCAAGGTCGTGGGCAAGGACGAGAAGACCGACATCGCGCTTCTCAAGATAACGAAGGCGGGTGACCTCCCGTACGTGACATTGGGCGATTCGAACGCGCTTCGTCCGGGCGACTGGGTGATGGCCATCGGCAATCCCTTCGGCCTCGAGCACACGGTCACGGTGGGCGTCGTGTCTGCGCTGGGGCGCGTGCTGGGCAAGGGCACGTACGCGAAATATATCCAGACCGACGCTTCCATCAATCCCGGCAACAGCGGTGGGCCGCTCTTCAACCTGAAGGGCGAGGTGGTGGGCATCAACACGATGATCTACGCGGCCGGGCAGGGCATCGGCTTCGCGATACCCATAGACATGGCAAAGGAGATGCTCCCGCAGCTCGCCACGAAGGGCTCCGTGACGCGCGGATGGCTGGGAGTGGCGATACAGGAGATCACGCCGGAGCTGGCCAAGTCCTTTAACCTCACCGAAGAGAAGGGTGCGCTTATCGCGGAGGTCTATCCCGATTCGCCCGCGGCGAAGGCGGGCGTCCAGAGGGGCGACGTGGTGAAGAAGTTCAACGGAAAGGTCGTCGAAGATCCCACGAGCTTGTCGCTGGCGGTGGGCTCCGTGCAACCGGGGAGCGAAGCGGACATGGAGATAGTGCGCGGCGGCAAGGACTACACTATCAAGGTGAAGCTTGGCAAGTCGGAGGGCGAGAAGGTCGCCTCCGGCGAGGGGGAGACGGCTCCCGAAGGCGCCTCGAAGGCCGACGTGGTGGGCCTGGTCGTTCGGCCCATATCGCCCGAAGACGCCTCGCGTTTGAACGTTCCGTCCGGCTACAAGGGCGTTCTGGTCCAGCGCGTGGAACCCGGTTCCTCCGCAGAGGGTGCGGACATACGCTCCGGCGATATCCTGCTGGAAGTGAACAGTGCGAAGGTGTCTTCTGTAGGCGAATATCAGGACG
>DYJF01000049.1 GCA_020723205.1 Bdellovibrio sp. | reverse complement strand
CATCTCTTTGAGGATGGGGATCCTGCCCATCGTCTTGTAGTTTCCCTCGATGTAATGGCAGTCGCCGGGATGGCAGCCCGCGACAAGCACTCCGTCCGCTCCCTCTTGGAACGCCTTGAGCACGAAAGAGGGGTCCACGCGGCCCGAACACATTACACGCACGATCCTGACGTTCGGCGCATATTTCATGCGGGCGGTGCCGGCAAGGTCCGCGCCGGTGTACGAGCACCAGTTGCAAAAGATGCCGAGTATCTTCGGTTCGAATGGCATATATTCTCCTATGCGAGCACTCCCTCTATCTCCGCCATGACTTGATCGTCCTTGAACTGCCTTGCTGCTATCGCGCTGCAGGGACAGGCGGCGACGCACGTGCCGCAACCCTTGCAAAGCGCGTCGTTGACCTTCGATATCTTGTCGGAGGCGATGAACTCTATCGCATGGTACGGACACAGATCGTTGCAGATGCGGCAGCCGGTGCAGCGCTTATCGTCGATCAAAGCGGTGGCCGATTCGATCTCGATGAAACCCTTCGCGGCGAGCGACATCGCCTGCGAGGCGGCGCCGGAGGCCTGCGCAACGGTATCGGGTATGTCCTTCGGCCCCTGACAGCAGCCGGCGATGAAGACGCCGTCGGTGGCTGTCGACACAGGGGCTAGCTTCGGATGTTTTTCCGCGAAGAAGCCGTCCTTCGTGTGGCACATCGAGAGGAGGCGCGCCAGTTCCGGCGAATCATCCCTCGGTTCGATCGCGGAACACAAGACGACCATGTCGACCGGTATGCGGCGCACGCGTCCCATGAGCGTGTCTTCGCAGCGGATGACGAGCTTTCCCTCCTCCTCCGGATAGATCGGCTCGTTCGAGACCTGCGCTGCCTTGCCGCGGATGAACCTGACGCCTTCCTCGAGGAGGCGGTTATAGAACTCTTCGTATCCCTTTCCGAACGAGCGCATGTCTATGTAGAAATCGTAAACCTCCGCGCCGGTTTTCTCTTTTACCAGATGGGAGAACTTGAGCGCGTACATGCAGCAGACGCGGGAGCAGTACTCGTGATAGTTCTTGTCGCGGCTTCCGATGCAGTGGATGATGCCGATCGATTTCGGCTCTTCGCCGTTCGCCAGAAGCACCTTGCCTCCGGTCGAGCCGGCGGCGCAGTTCAATTTCTCGAACTCCAAGCTCGTGACGACGTTGTCGAAACGGCCGTAGCCGTACTGCATCGTCTTCTTGGGATCGAAGAGCTGATAGCCGGTCGCCACGATTATTGAGCCGACATCTATCTCTTTCTCCTTATCCTGCATCTCGTGGTCGATCGCTTCCGTCGGACAGATCTTCGCGCATATCTTGCATTTGCCGTTCCTGAAGTAGATGCAGGATGTCGTGTCTATGACCGGCTTGTTTGGCACCGCCTGCATCGTGGGCACGTAGATGGCAGTGTTGGGCCCGAGCGTTACGTCGCGGTGCACGATCTTGTCCTCTTCCGTCGAAGCGACCTTTATGTAGCCGGTGGGGCAGACCTTCGCGCAGGAACCGCAACCTATGCAGCGTTCGGAATCCACCTTGAAAGGCGTGGTCACCTCACGGTCGATGCCGCGGCCCGCGAAGGCGATCGCCTTCGCGCCCACAACCTCGTTGCAGACGCGGACGCATAGTCCGCAGAGGATGCACCCCTCTTCGCCGTATCCATACGGGGATTCCTTGATGCCGAGTTCGTCGGCCAGTTCGCGAAGCACCTTGACCTTGGAACAGCGCGCAAGCAGGAATTCGACGATCAGCTTCCTTATCGCCTTTATCCTGTCGCTCGTAGTTACCACCTCGATGCCGTTCTCGGCCGGGTAGTTACACGCCGTCACATAACGGACCTTGTGCCCCCGTTTGACCTCGACGGTGCATATGCGGCAGGCAGCGTACGGCTGGACGTGTTTGTAGTAGCAGAGCGTGGGGATCCTTATTCCCAACTTCTCCGCGGCGTGGAGGATATAGGACCCTTTTTCGACCTCCACCTCGCGCCCGTCCACTAAAAGCTTGACCATCTCTTTTGGCGGTTTTGCCTGCTTGGTCTCTTTTGTTTTTTCATTCGTCATTGGATCACCACCGCGTTGAATTTGCAGACTTCCTGACATGATCCGCACTTTATGCACTTTGGCTCGTCTATCCTGTGCGGCTTTTGTTTCTTTCCCTCGATGCAGTTCTCCGGGCACGCCTTCACGCAGACCGTGCAACCCGTGCACTTTTCCGGATCGATCGAAAAACGGATGAGCGCCTTGCAGACCCCCGCGGGGCAGCGCTTGTGGAATATATGTTCCTCGTATTCAGAACGGAAGTAGCGGATGGTCGAGAGTATGGGGTTCGGGGCGGAACCGCCCAGCGCGCAGAGGGATGCGTCCTGCAACACCTGCGCTATCTCCACCAGCCGGTCAAGGTCCTCCGGCTTGCCTCTGCCCTCGGAGATCCCGTCGAGGATCGAGAGCATGTTCCTGATGCCCTCGCGGCAGGGGGTGCACTTTCCGCACGACTCCTCTTTCAAGAAGTTTAAGAAATAGCGGCCGATGTCCACCATGCAGGATGTGTCGTCCATGATGATCATGCCGCCGGAGCCCATCATCGAGCCGGCCTCGGTAAGGGTGTCGAAATCGACCGGCAGGTCGATGAGACTCTCGGTCACGTATGAGACGGCGGGGGGTGCCGTATCGCCCAGATACTCCCTGTGCTTCCAGCCGAACGTGTCGACGATCAGGCAGCCGCCGGAGGGGCCTCCGGTCTGGACCGCCTTGAACCTCCTGCCCTCCGGGATGCCTTCGCCAAGCTCGTAGAGGACCTCGCGGAGCGTAATTCCCATCGGGACCTCGAGAAGGCCGGTGTTCTTCACCTTGCCGACGAGAGAGAAGACCTTGGTCCCCTTGGACCCTTCCGTTCCGATGGAGGCGAACCAGTCGGCGCCGCGCGCCATGATGGGAGCGATATTGGCCCACGTCTCGACGTTGTTCAAGTTCGTGGGCTTGTTCCAAAGTCCCGCCTCGGCGGTGTGTATGTATTTCGGTCTCGGCTCTCCCACGTCGCCTTCGATGGACGCCATGAGCGCGGTGGATTCTCCGCAGACAAAGGCGCCGCCGCCACGGTTGATCTTGATGTCGAAATCGAAACCGCTGCCGAATATATTTTTGCCCAAGATGCCGAGCTCGCGCGCCTGTTCTATCGCCTTCGTGAACTTTCTCACCGCCTGCGGATACTCGTGGCGCACGTAGATGTAGCCGTGATTTGAGCCGATCGTATATGCGCCGATGATCATGCCTTCCATAACGGAATGGGGGTCGCCCTCCAGCACGCTCCTGTCCATGTACGCGCCCGGATCGCCTTCGTCGGCGTTGCAGATCACGTACTTGACGTCGCCGGGCGCCTTATAAACGGTCTCCCATTTTTTCCCGGCCGGGAACCCGCCGCCGCCTCTCCCTCTCAAGCCGGATTTTTTCACCGCCTCGATGAGGTCCGTCTGCGGGCGCTTCTTCGTGAGGATCTTGAACAGGGCGTGATAGCCGCCCATTGCGATGTACTGTTCGATGTCCTCGGGATCGATCATGCCGCAGTTGCGCAGCACTATCTTGAACTGTTTCTTATAGAAGGAGATGTCGTTCAGGTTATGTATCTTCGCTATCTCGATGGGCGCTTTTTCCATCGTGTAATTGAAGACCGACTCGTCTATCAGGTTCGTCTCGCTTAAGATCTTTCCAAGCGCCCATTCCGGCTTGTGCTCACCCTTCGCCAGCGCCTCGACCAGCTGTTTGGCCTTTGCGGGGGTCATTTCGCTGTAGAAGATGCGGGGGAAGCCGGGTATGCAGACGTCGAGGATCGGTTCCTTCTGGCAGTAGCCGATGCAACCGGTCTCCGCCACTATCGCATCGAGCCGGCACTGTTCGACGGCCTCGCGCACCGCCTTCAGGACGTCTCCGGCGCCGGTGGCAAGACCGCACGTGGCCGTTCCGACCGCGATTTTGATCTTGTCCGGATGGATCTTCTTGGCGCCCCGTTTTCTTATCTCCTGCAGGTCTTCCCATGTTCTGATCATAAGTTTTTCTCTTTGTTTAAGCGGTCTTCTTGGGCCGCACTAGTTTTGCCGCCTTGTCCTGCGTCAGACGTCCGTGCGCCTGTTCATCGATCAGGACGATGGGCGCCAAGGAACACGCGCCCACGCAGCGCACGGTCTTCAATGTGTATCTTTTATCCAGCGTCGTGCCGCCCTCTTTGACGTGCAGTTCGCGTTCGAGGCGGTCGACGATCCGGTCGGCGCCCTTCACGTGGCACGCCGTTCCGCAACATACGTGTATCGTGTGGTCGCCCTGCGGGGTCAAGCTGAAGGCCTTGTAGAACGTAGCTACCGCGTAGAGCTGCGTCATGGGGATGTCAAGGCGTTCCCCCAAGTAGCGCAGCGCCTCCTCGGGAAGATAACGGAAGGAGTCCTGCATGTCCTGAAGCATCATTATGAGAGATTCGTGGTCCCCTTCATATTTGTCGATTATTGCCGCCACTTTTTCGTGTATCATTTATATGCTCCTTGATTAATCCCAATGTTTCACAAGGCGGTCGCCTATCTTGATCAGCCGCTTTGTCGGTATGCGGCGGGCGGGGCAGGCGTTCCAGCAGTCGCCGCATCCGGTGCATTTCGCAAGGTCCACGTAGCGCGCTTTTTCTTTGACCGTTACTTTGAAGTTGCCCACGAAACCGTCGACTTTCGACACCTCGCTGTAAGAGAGAAGGTTGATGTTCGGATGTTGTCCCACCTGCACCATCTTGGGAGTAAGGATGCATGCCGCGCAGTCGAGCGTGGGGAAGGTCTTGTCGAAGAGCGCCATGTGGCCGCCGATGGACGGTTCCTTTTCGACCAGATGGACCTTGCGGCCGCTGTCGGCGATGTCCAGCGCCGCCTGAATTCCGGCGATCCCTCCTCCGATTATCATGACGTCGGGGTGGACAGGGACCTCCTTCGTCTCGAGCGGTTCAAGCAGGGCCGCCTTTGCGACGGCGCCTCGGATCAACGCCTTGGCCTTTTCGGTCGCAGACGTGTTGTCCTCCGTCACCCACGAGCAGTGTTCGCGGACGTTGGCCATGTGAAAGAGATACTGGTTCAGGCCGGCGCTCTGGCACGCTTTTCTGAAGGTCCTTTCGTGCATCAGGGGCGAGCATGAGGCGACGACCACGCGGTCGAGTCCCCGCTCCTTTATGTCATCCTTGATGAGGTTCTGGCCGGGCTCCGAGCACATGAACTTGTATTCGCGCACGAGGGCCACGTTGGGGAGGGCGGCTGCGAAGTCGCAGACCTCCTTGATGTTGACCTTGCCGGCGATGTTGGTCCCGCAATGACATACGTACACACCGATTTTGGGCATATATCCCTTCCTTATCATATATAAGGTTTCAGCACTTCATGGGCGGAGATGATCTCGCGCCCGATACCCAGTTTTTTCGGCTCGATCCCCAGCGCCAAACCTATGATCTGCGTGAAGAACAGGATCGGGATGTCGAATTCCATCCCATATTTTCTGCCGGCGCGTTTCTGATAGGCGTCGACGTTCATCTGGCAGAGAGGGCACGGCGTCACAAGGACCTTGATGCCGCTCCTGAACGCGGAGTGGAGCAGGTTTTTGACGAGACGCAAGCCGATATCCTCCTCCGTTCCCATAAGCGACCCGCCGCAACAGAACGCCTTGAGGGCGAAGTCGACGGGCGCCGCGCCGCACGCCTTCATGAGCATTTCCATCGTCTCGGGGCATTCCGGATCGTCTATCTCATTGCGGGGCCTAACTATCTGGCAACCGTAATAACAGCCGACCTTGAGGCCCTCCAACGGCTTCGTGACGAACTGCTTGACCTTCTCGTAGCCGACGTCGTGCGTGAACACGTCGAGCAGATGCCTGACCTTGACCGTTCCCTTGTATTCCAGCCCCCCTTCAGAGAGCGCGGCGTTCACTTTTTTGTGAACCTCGGGGAACTCCTTCAGATAGTTGTTGGCCTTGTTGAGCCCCACGTAGCAGCCGCTGCAGGGCGCGACGATCTCTTTTCCCCTTTGTTCGGCGAGCGCCAGATTCCTTGCGGAGACCGTAAAAGCCGTCAGCTCCTTTATGCCCATATATGCAGTGGCGCCGCAGCAGTTCCAGTCGGAGAGCTCCACGAACTTGGCCCCGAGCGCCTGTCCCACGGCGCGTGCGGATTCGTCGTACGATTTTGACGTGGAATGAAGGGAGCAGCCGGGATAGTAAAGGTATTCTCTCCAGTATGATTCAGGCATTTGGTCACCTCGTTACATTGTTGAAAGGGACTCGGCCTTGGCCATTATGGCGCGGAACTTTTTTATCTCCTTTATTCTGTGCGGCATCATGGGCATTCTTCCGCGGAGCCAGAGCTTCAATCCTATCAGCGAATTTCTTATAAGGCCGAAAGGTTTCGTCTTCAGAAAGAAACGGAGCAAAAGCTCGGTCTCGTTGTTGCGCCCGTCCCTGTTCACGACGCTCATGAACGATTTTGCCAGATGATAACCGCGCCATTGGAGCGAGAAACGCTCCTTGCTGGAGATGCGCTTCAGCGCGTACATTATGTCCGTGACCTTGATGTTCTTGGGACAGCGCACGTAACACATGTAACAGGAGGTGCATAGCCAGATGTCGGGGCTCTTTAAGACCTCATTTCTCAAACCGGCGCGGATTTTATAAAAAAGATCGCGCGGGGAATCTTCCATCAGATAGCTTGTGGGACAGGAACCGGAACATGTTCCGCACTGAATACAATCGACGATCTTTTCGCCTCCCGGCACGACCCGCACTTCATCCAGAAAACTAAGATCCATGTCGCCTTCGCGCTGGATGTCAGGTCTTCTTGTCATTTTATTCTCCTCCGGTGAATTTGGGAGCGATTGGTCACTGCTCATTGGAAACTCCTGGGGGATGGTCCGCGACTATCACACAGAAAAATGCGCGTCAATCCTATTGACTATCGGGCGTTTTTTGCGTAAAGGCGCTCTCCAAGGGACATGGAAAAAACGACAAAACCGTCAAAGGGAAAGCCGGTCTACCTTGTTCTGGAAGACGGCAGCTCCTTTGGCGGTTTCTCTTTTGGTGCCTTTGTCCCCACCGTGGGCGAGGTGGTCTTCAATACCGGCATGGTTGGATATCCCGAATCCTTCACCGATCCATCCTACCGCGGCCAGATACTCGTTCTTACATATCCTTTGATAGGCAACTACGGGGTGCCCGCTGATTTTTCCCGCGAATTGTCAAGCGGTTACGAATCAACGCACATCCATCTCAAGGGGCTGGCGGTATCAGAATATTCCTCTTATCACTATCATTGGAACGCGGAGCGGGGTCTTTCGGACCTTTTGGCGGACGAAGGGGTGCCCGGCATCGAAGGGGTCGACACGCGCGCCATCGCGAAAAAACTGCGTGAACGGGGCGTCATGATGGGGGCGATCACAGACGACCTCAAAAATGCGAAGTGCGTCGCGCCTGCCGCGCATGTCGTGTCCCAAGTCTCGGTCCGGGAGCCGCGTACTTATGGTGAAGGGAAAAAGCGCGTCGCGGTCGTGGATTGCGGCTGCAAGAATACGATCATCAAGAGTCTTCTCAAGAGGGGCGTCGGTGTCGTGCGCGTGCCGTGGAACCATGACGTCACGAAGCTCGGCGTTGACGGGGTCCTCTTTTCGAACGGCCCCGGCGATCCCATGGACTGCGCCGCCACTATAGAGAACGCGCGCAAGGTGATCGAAGCGGGCATCCCCGTGTTCGGGATCTGTTTGGGCAACCAGATGCTCGCGCTGGCAATGGGGGCCGAGACATACAAGCTCAAATTCGGCCATCGCGGACAGAACCAGCCCTGCAAGATGGCCGGCACGAACCGTTGTTTCATAACATCGCAGAACCACGGATACGCCGTTGATGAGAGGACGCTGCCGGACGGTCTGGAACCGTGGTTCACAAATGCGAACGACGGGACGAACGAAGGGCTGCGCCACAGGACAAGGCCCATCATGAGCGTGCAGTTCCATCCCGAGGCGATGCCCGGGCCCGTTGATACGGGGTTCTTGTTCGACGAATTCATCTCAACGCTAAAATGATTTTTCCGTTCTGAAGTGATTTTTATGTTTTGAAATGATTTTTCCGTTTTGAAATATTTTTTCCGTTCATCCTGAGCTTGTCGAAGGATGAACAAGTGGATCAGGATGAAACCGTTTTGGATTTATATGCTAAAATGTAGTGACGGCTCGTATTATGTTGGTCATACGGACGACCTTGAAAAGAGGATCGGTGAGCACGAGGCCGGCGAAATTGAATGCTATACGCGGAAGCGTCGTCCGGTTGAACTTCTTTATTCATCCGAATTTGTGACAAGAGAGGAAGCGTTGAGTTTTGAGCGGCAGATCAAGGGGTGGAGCAGAGCAAAAAAAGAAGCGTTGATAAGAAATGATTGGGATGAGGTGAGGAAGCTGGCGAGGTGTCGATCGAAAAAAAGCGGCTGATATGCGGAAATAATATATCTCTTACTGTAGTTTATTTACCCTTCGACAAGCTCAGGGCGAGCGGTTCGCGAGTCAAAGGGCTCAGGGCGAGCGGTTCGCGAGTCAAAGGGCTCAGGGCGAGCGGTTTGCGAGTCAAAAGGCTCAGGGCGAGCGGATGAAGAGATCTCAATGGCCGGTGGTTTGATTTATGGTTGATAAGCTGAAAAAAGTTCTAGTGCTGGGTTCCGGCGCGCTCAAGATCGGCGAGGCGGGGGAGTTCGACTATTCCGGGAGCCAGGCGATAAAGGCGCTCAAGGAGGAGGGGATATCCACGGTCCTCGTGAATCCCAACATCGCCACGATCCAGACATCCGAGGGTTTTGCCGACAACGTATATTTTCTCCCTGTGGCGCCCGAGTTCGTCGAGAAGGTCATAGAGAATGAGCGCCCCGACGGGATACTCCTGTCCTTCGGCGGCCAGACGGCGCTGAATTGCGGCGTCGAGCTTTATCGCAGGGGCGTTTTTGAGAGACACAACGTGCGGGTCATGGGCACGCAGGTTCAGGTCATAGAGGACACGGAGGACCGCGAACTGTTCTGCAGGCGCTTGGCGGAGATCGACGTCCCCGTCCCAAGGAGCACGGCCGTGGAAACGTTGGATGACGCGAAACGCGCTGCAAAAGAGATCGGCTATCCGATAATGATAAGGATAGCGTACGCGCTGGGCGGCTTGGGTTCCGGCCTCTGCGTGGATGAAAAGGAACTGACGGAGCGGGCATCCGCCGCGTTCTCGCACACGAAGCAGATACTGGTCGAGGAATTTCTCGAGGGATGGAAAGAGGTCGAATACGAGGTCGTGCGCGACTCGTTCGACAACTGCATCACGGTGTGCAACATGGAGAACTTCGACCCCTTGGGGATACACACCGGCGAATCGATAGTCGTCGCCCCTTCGCAGACGCTCACCAACGAGGAGTACCACCGCCTTCGCGAGGTCGCGATAAGGACCGTGCGACATCTTGGGGTCGTGGGCGAATGCAACATACAATATGCGCTCCACCCGTCCTCTACGGAGTTCCGTGTCATCGAAGTGAACGCAAGGTTGTCGAGGAGCTCTGCGCTGGCGTCGAAGGCGACCGGCTACCCGCTTGCCTTTGTCGCGGCAAAGATCGCGATCGGCAAGTCGCTCCTCGAGATCGACAATATAGTGACCGGCGCCACCAAGGCCTGTTTCGAACCCGCGCTCGATTATCTCGTCGTGAAGATACCGCGCTGGGACCTCAAAAAATTCCGTCTCGTTTCGAAGCGCCTCGGTTCAGGAATGAAGTCTGTGGGCGAGGTGATGGCCATCGGCCGCACGTTCGAAGAGGCGCTGCAAAAGGGCCTCAGAATGCTCGAGATCGGAGTCGACGGTCTAAGCGGAAGCGTTGGGATCGCGTTCGAGGACCTGGAGGAGGAGATAAGGTCTCCCTCGGACGAGCGCGTCTTTGCGGTATATCAGGCGTTCAGGAACGGCATGACCATAGAGCGCGTCCATGATCTCTCGCACATAGACCCATGGTTCCTGTCGAAGGTGAAAAATATCGTTGGAATGGAAGGAGAGATCGCGGCGTGCGCGGGCGGGACCATCCCTCCCGGTCTTTTTTCGAGCGCGAAGGGCTGTGGTTTTTCCGACAGGCAGATCGCCGCGGCGACGAAAACGACGGAGAAACAGGTCCGGTTCGAGCGCAGGCGCCTCGGGATAAAGCCGGCCGTCAAGCAGATCGACACGCTTGCGGCCGAGTATCCCGCACGCACCAATTATCTTTATTGCACGTATAACGGCACCGAGGACGACGTCGAAATGGCGGGTAGGGGCTCGGTCATGGTTCTGGGCGGTGGCGCCTACAGGATCGGCAGCTCCGTCGAGTTCGACTGGTGCTGCGTTAACACGGTGCAGTCCCTGCGCAAGATGGGGTTCAAGACGATCATGGTCAACTGCAATCCCGAGACCGTCTCGACCGATTTCGACGAATGCGACCGCCTCTATTTTGAGGAGCTGACGTTCGAGACCGTTCTTGAGATCTACGAACGCGAGATGCCGGCGGGAATAGTGCTCGCTGTGGGCGGGCAGGTGTCCAACAATCTCGCTATGCGGCTCGCGGATGCGGGTGTGCGCATCTTGGGCACGCAGGCAAGATCGATAGACCAGGCGGAGGACAGGCACAAGTTTTCAAAACTCCTGGATGAACTTCGCATAGCCCAGCCACCGTGGAAGGAGCTCTCTACGGTCGCCGACGCCGAGAAATTTGCCGAACAGGTCGGCTATCCGGTGCTGGTGAGGCCGTCATACGTGTTATCGGGCGCCGCGATGGCGGTCGCTTTGAACGATGACGATCTCGCCCGCTTTTTGGGCAAGGCGGCCAAGGTCTCGCGGGAGCATCCCGTTGTCATCAGCAAGTTCATCATGGGCGCGAAGGAGCTCGAGATAGACGGCGTTGCAAAAAAGGGAGAGCTCATTGCGTACGTGATGTCGGAACACGTCGAGAACGCCGGCGTTCACTCCGGAGATGCGACGATGGTCGTCCCGCCGCAGCGGACCTATCTTGAAACGGTAAGGCAGATAAAGATGATCGCGAACAGGGTGGCCCGGGCGCTCGACATCAACGGCCCCTTCAACATACAGTTCCTGGCAAAGGACAACGACGTGAGCGTGATCGAATGCAACCTGCGCGCCTCGCGCAGTTTCCCCTTCGTCTCCAAGGTGTGCGGCACGAACCTCATCGACATTGCGACCAAGGTGATGGTCGACTGGCCGGTGCCGGAGATCAAGCTCAAGCCGTTCAATCTCGAATATGTCGGCGTCAAAGCGCCGCAGTTCTCTTTTACGCGCCTCAAAGGCGCGGACCCCACCCTCTCCGTTGAGATGTCCTCCACCGGCGAGGTCGGCTGCATCGGGGACGACTTCGAAGAGGCGTTCCTGAAGGCGATGATATCGGTGGGATTCAAGATGCCCGTTAAGACGGTGCTCATCTCCGCGGGCGCGCTCGAGAGCAAGACCGACTTTTTGCCGTATGCCAAAGCCCTTGCCGACAGGGGGGTCAGCATCCTTGCTACGAACGGCACCGCTAAGTTCTTAAACGAGCACGGTATCGGGGCCCAGACGGTCGCTTGGCCCGATGAAGAGGCGGGCAACCGCGCGGACGAGAGGATACGGAAGGGCGGAATAGACCTCGTCATCAATATACCCAAGAATTACCAGAAAGAGGAGCTTACCAACGGTTATCTGATCAGGCGCGCCGCGGCCGATTTCGGAGTGCCGCTCATCACGAACATCCAGCTCGCAAAACGGCTCGTGGAATCGTTAGGGAGGAAGAGGTTCGAGGATCTCGCGTCAAAATCTTGGTCGGAGTACGTGGGGTGAAAAATGAGATTTCTGGAAAAGGCGGCGTCGTTCCTCGATCGCGCGCCCGACCTGTGGCAGGAAAATGTCGAGTTGATCGAGCTCAACAGGCGCTTTCTCTGGTTCGTAGTCCTGCGTTTCGGCGTGATAGCGATCCTCGTCTTCCTGGGGCTTTCCAAGAAGATCATTATCCCGCATTTGAGCGTGAGCGTCGTCGGGATCTTCGTCATCGCCGCTATCCTTTTCATGCTCAACATCTTCTACTGGTTCCATTATCAATGGGCCATCACCTATCACGAGTTTCCCGTGTACACGAAGATGGTGGCGGGGAACATTCACGTTCAGATAATCCTGGACTTTTTGATCCTCGGTTACATCGTCTATGAATGCGGCGGGATCGAATCCCCCCTCATCTATTTTTTCCTTTTTCACAATACGCTTTCATGCCTGTTTTTCAAAAGATACATCAGTTTTCTGCACACGATGCTCTCGATAACGATCATCATCACGATCTTCGCGCTCACCAGTCTGGACGTGATCCCGCAAAAGCATTTCATAGATCCGTCGTTTGCCGCGGTGACCTTCGTACCGCCGCGGTTCGGCGCTTATTATCTTGCGGGCGTGGTTTCCATATATGTCATCGCGTGGTATCTGGTCTCCGCGATAACCGACAGTCTCAAGTTGCGGGAGAGACAGTTTCAGGAGAAGATACACGAGATGATAGAAGTGGACCGCGAAAAGACGCGCTACATGCTGGTCACGACGCACGAGCTCAAGGCGCCTTTCGCGGTGATTCAGAGCTATGTGAACGTCGCCCTCGACGGTTATGCGGGGGACCTGTCGGACAAGTTAAGGGAGATACTCTGGAAGATACAGGCGCGCTGCAACACTCTGGTCCAGATGATCACCGACATGATACAGCTCGCCAATATCACGTCGCTGAAGGAGAGGCGGCAGGAGGTCGTGACGTCCCGCGTGGATCTCTCCGAGATAATCATAAATATACTGCCGAGGTTCAAGGATACGGCGGCGAAGAAGAAGGTCTCCTTTGAAACGAACGATCTTTCGTTCAGGCATAATTTCATCGAGGCCAACGCCGAGCAGATACAGATACTCTTGAACAATATCATCGGCAACGCCGTATCCTATTGTTATCCGGACACGAAGATAAAGGTGGAGGTGCACGGCGGGGAGGCGTCCGTGGTCGCAACCGTCGAAGACAAGGGGATAGGCGTGAAGAAGGAGCATCTGGAAAAGGTGTTCCTGGAACACTTCAGGAGCGAGAAGGCGGTGGACGTGAACCCCAACAGCACAGGTTTGGGCTTGACGATTGCTCGCCAAATAATGGATATTCACGGCGGCCGCATCTGGATC
>DYJF01000048.1 GCA_020723205.1 Bdellovibrio sp. | reverse complement strand
CCCAAGGGGACCTATTATCTTGAGGATCAGCTCAAAAGAGCCATCTCCAGCGTCCTGCTCAACATTGCGGAAGGAAATGCAAGAAAGGGTATAGGAGAGAGGGCGAGGTTCTTTGCTATCGCAAGGGCATCTGCAGCCGAATCGGCATCTTGCGTCGATGTTGCGTTGGCACTCAAGCTAATGACTGAAATTGACGCCCAATATCTTCAGGATCAGCTTCTTCAGGTCGTCAAAATGCTTTATAAGCTCCGGTGATCTTAAATCTTCAGTCATAAATCAGCGATCTTCGTCATAATCATAATCCTTGATCGCTTTTTACATTTGATTTTTTATATGATAAGTGCCAGATAGGCGCGAGAATTATGGAACTTGCGGGCGGCCTATGTTCACCTTTTTCACCGAAGTCATCAAACAGGATGTCGTTGACCGACACGGCCGTTGGATCGGCAAACCCTTCGACTTTGTGGCTAAGTTAGACGAGGCATATCCGCGTCTCACATCTCTGATCGTTTCGAAAGGATACCTCCGCAAAAAATATTACATGATAGCGTGGAACGATCTTCATCACGCGGGCGGACAGTTCCAACTCAAGACGCCGCTCGAATCGCTGGAACTTGTCGCATCATACCGCGAAGGGAACGACGTCACATTGAGGAAGAACATCCTCGACCAGCAGGTCGTCGATACGTACAACCGCAAGGTCGTCCGCGTGAACGACATTCATCTTCTGGAAGTGGACAATGATCTTAGAATGGCCCACGTTGACGTCGGGATCCGCGGGCTTGTGAGGCGGCTCGGCTGGGAGCGCATGATCGACAGGGTCGTCCGCACCCTGCACCGCCACTCGCGTTATCTCACGGCGGAAAAGTTCATCTCATGGAAGTACGTGCAGCCGCTGTCGGTGCAGCCGCTCACCGGAAAGATACAGCTCAACGTGGGGCAGGATCAGCTGCGTTCCATCCCTCCGCCCGATCTCTCCGAGATGCTCATGGAACTGGACACATACCAGCGAGCCGCGCTTTTCAAGACATTGGACCCGCAGAGCCAGATAGATATCCTGACGGAGCTCGACATGAAATGGCAGCGGGACCTGATAGACGAGCTTGATCCGCGAACCACTGCCGACCTGCTCGAAAGGATGCCGGCCGACGAGGCGACCGACCTTTTGGGCTCGATGCCGCCGCGGGAGACCGACCGTTTTTTGCAGATGCTCTCTCCCAAAAAGTCGAGGGAGCTATCCGAACTTTTAAAGCACGAGGCCCGTTCCGCCGGCGGCCTCATGACCAAGGAGTATATAGCTCTAAAAGAAAACATGAGCGTGGGCGAGGCGCTCGAACACATCAGAAGAACGGAGATCAAGAAGGCGGAGACGATCCACAACGGATATATAATAGATGATGACGCGAAGCTCGCCGGAATGATCTCCTTGAGGAAGCTCTTGATCGAATCCCCCGAGGCAAAGGTGTCCGATGTCATGCTCAAGAAGCCGCCGGCGCTCAATGTCGGGGATCCCCTGAAGGACGTCGCACAGGTGTTGGCGAAATATAATCTCTTCGCCGTCCCCGTTGTCAACGACGAGAACGTAATGGAGGGGATAATCACGATCGACGACGTGCTGGCGGTCGTTATCGACGAGGTCTGGGGCGGAAGATGATGATGGCTGAAGAGAGAGTTAAAAAGAACGGCCGGTGGAGGGGTTTGATCCTGTTTCTGTCGGTCATGGGTCCCGGCATCATCACGGCGAACGTGGACAACGACGCCGGCGGCATCGCCACGTATTCGATAGCCGGCGCGCATTTCGGTTACGATCTTTTGTGGGCGGTTGTTCCCGTCATTTTCATCCTCATGATAGTGCAGGAGATGAGCGCCAGAATGGGTGCCGTGACCGGCAAGGGGCTGGCCGATCTCATACGCGAGAATTTCGGTGCGAAGATCGCCTTCTACGCGATGGGCGCTCTTTTCTTTTCCAATATCGGCAACACGGTTTCCGAGTTCTCCGGCGTGGCGGCCAGCATGGAGATATTCGGTATATCGAAATACATAAGCGTGCCTATCGCCGCCGTCCTTGTGTGGTTGCTCGTCGTCAAAGGGGACTTTAAGACCGTGGAGAAGGTCTTTCTGGTCCTCTGCATATTTTATCTCACCTATATCGTGTCCGGCTTCTTCGCAAAGCCCGACTGGGGCGAAGTTGGCGCAAGCATGATAGAGCCGAAGATCAAGCTGGACCCAAAGTATCTCTACATGCTCATCGGTCTCATCGGCACGACGATAGCGCCTTGGCAGCTCTTTTTCATGCAGGCCTCCGTTGTCGAGAAGGGGATAGGCGTCGAGCACCTGAAACACTCGCGCTTCGATTCGCTCATCGGCTGCATCATGGCGGGCGTCGTCATCTTTTTCATCATCGTCGCCTGCGCGGCCACCATCCATCCGGCGGGGATAAAGATAAAGACGGCGGCCGACGCCGCGCTGGCCCTCAAGCCGCTTGCGGGGCACTATTGCTCGCTTCTCTTCTCGTTCGGACTTTTGAACGCGTCGCTCTTTGCGGCGGTCGTTCTGCCGTTGTCCGTCGCATATTACGTCTGCGAAGGGCTGGGATTCGAGGCGGGCGTCAACAAGCGTTTTTCGGAGGCGCCGCAGTTCTACACGATATTCACGGCGACGATCCTTCTGGGCATGGGGTTGGTCCTCATCCCCAAGTTCCCGCTCTTCACGATGATGGTCTTAACGCAGGTCGTGAACGGCATCGTCCTTCCCTTCATGCTCATCTTCATGGTGCTCATAATCAACCGCAAAGACGTCATGTCGGAACACACCAACGGGAAGCTCTGGAACGGCGTTTCGTGGTTCACCATAGCGGCGGTCATTACGCTGACGCTTCTCATGTTCGGGGAGTATCTCTGAAATAATTTAGCAACTTTTCTTTCACCCTGCCGATGAAAGGTCATGGGAATGGGCATAGATGCGCTCATACAATATCTGGGTCTTGTTCTGGCGCCGGCCGCCTTGCCGGTGCTGGCGGCCCTCGTTCCGTCGGATGACGGTCCCGGGGACAAGGGCGCGGACAAGTACGTGGGCCCGGACGCGCCTTCGGGGGACGCACCTCTGAACAAGCGGACGTTGGTGGAGATCACCGGCGCCGTCCTGCGCAATGAGGAAGGCGCGATGCAGGAGCTTGACCTTCTCGTTGCGGAGGGCGGAAGTGCTGCCGCTCCCGCGCTCGACATCCGTTCCAATCTTGACGTACTAAGGGACCTCTACGCTGCGGACGATCCGGTCCTCTTCGCCCGCCGTTCGATGGCACTCCTCGACAGGATCGCGGAACGTACCGCCCGAAATATCGTGCTGGGTCCCGATCACTGGGATGAGGCGGTGGAAGATATCAGGTGCAACTCCGGAAGCTCTCTTGATTATATCAAACGCCTCTTCAAAGAGAAGTTCTACGGCCGAAAGGCGGAGTTTTCGGCAAGAGGCATAGATCTAAGCGAACAGTGGCACGATCATCTTAGCCGGCTCAACTCCCTTGCCGACTTTTTCAAATCGACGATAATCCTTGAGAGATTGTGGAACGACGAGAAGACGGCGCGCCTCAAATTCATCGTCGATAATATGGATTTATCTTCAGATGTGCGTTCCCGCTCGATGAAAGTGTTGTTGCCCGAAGCGCTTATTTGCATGTTGTTCGGTTTTCTGAATGTGGATCTTCAGATCCCGTCCGGATTGCGCTATAGAGAAGGATTGGAAGTGAGCGAGTTCGATTCGGTGCTTTTGGAGCTTGTTCACAATGCCCGTAAATATAGGGATCGGGCCAAAAAAGATAGTTTCGTCAGGATATCATGGGATGCGCAAGATAAGGCGGTCATCGTCGAGGACAACGGCAAGGGGATAGCCGACGTCGAGGCGGTATGGGGGAGGGGCGTTCGTGAGGCCGAAAGGCATGAAGGCGTGGAAGGCACCGGCTTGGGACTCGCATCGGTCAAGGGCCGCATAGAACGGCTGGGCTGGAAGATAGATGTCCGGTCAGAGGTGGGTGTGGGAACGCTCTTCACCCTTCATCCCAAAGAGGGAGATATCATTGACGAAGCGTCCGCGGGAGGCGGCGGCGGAGTTACCGGCCTTCTGCCCTCGGGAGAGGCGCCGCCAACGCTGGCGCCGTCCGGCGGCTCCACGGGGATGCAGGGGGCGTATCGTTATCATCAAATGCCCGCATTCATGGCGGGACCCGGATTTCAGCCCACCCTGTTCAGGGCAGGGCTCACAGCCAATATCGGCGCGACGAGATTCATGGGGCTCATCTAGCTTTCCCCTTGAAATATAGGTCGCGCGTGGGATAGAGGTCGTATGGGGGTGGGGAGGATGAGATGCTCTCTGGAGCAGCCGACGGCGCCGGCAGGGTGGACGGCGGCCGGCCGCCGGATCAACCGTTTGCAGAACCTGTGACGCCAAACTCGGCCGAAGAGGGGTCCGGCCGGTCAAGATCAGAACATTTCAGCGGCATTGCCGGAAGTTTTTTGAACAGGATCGGCGCGTTCGTACGGCCCGCGTTTCCGGTCCTTTTCGGCGGCGACGTTTCCGCGCTGCGATCTCTCAACACGGACGTTGGTTTTAGATTGATCGAGGCGAAAAGCGGAGCTCTTCTCCGCGTCCACGCCTTGGAAGGCGGCGGGTTGACCGTCGAGGGGGATCTATACGATCTTGCCTCCTTTGTTCAGATGATGCTCAAGGACGACGCGAAGAGATCGGGAAGCGCCGTCTACAGGGCGAGCGTGGACTGGTCGCTCTCTTCCGTCGCGCGTCATATAAGGGGCGACGTGCCTGACGGGGCCCATGAGCCCAACTTCGGCACCAAAAATCTCACGTTCTCGCCGTATCTCAATCACGGGACCGGCCTCTACGGCGCGGTTCTCCATCCCGGCGCTTTTTCCAGGATACCCGACGAGTATGAGCGCTATTTCGAATTGTTCATGGCGAAAAAGGAGCGCGAGGTGGAAGAATCGGTGAGGAACTACACGTTGACCGACGTCGTCATGCTCCTTGAAACTATGATCGCGCAGAACACGCCGGAACGGGAAGCTGAAAGGATATCGGGGATGCTCAATCCCGCGCCGTTCCACGTGGAGGCGGACCTTAGGGATGCGGACGGAAACGAACTGTATTGGAAGGACGCCGGCATCAGGTTGTCGTCCGGCGGAAAATTCTTGGGCTTCGCGATCAGCTTCGTGGAGGAGGCGGACAAGGAGGGAGAGGCCGACGTCCGTTTTGTGGGACGGCCATCGCCTAGGGCGCGCACCATCGAGTGGGGCGTCACGAACGAAGGGAGCGGGCTATCGGCAACTGCATATTTTGTAAAATACTTTCCCGTGTTCTCGGCCCTGTTCGCGCACGACGTGGGGCACGCCGTGGATATGCTTCGCTCCACCGACAGCGGGAACAACACGCCGCCGACGGCCGGCGGAGTTGGAGGCGTCGAGATCGGCGGACTGATGCCTTCAGGAGAAGACGGAGACACAGCGCAGGCGGGGGGTACACGAATGGCGGCGGTCAAGACCTCTCTCTTGTCTTTGCCGATGATAGGCAGGATGTTCGCCGGCGCGGCGGGGGTGTTTGTGCCCAAGTTCATTCGCTTCGGCCCGGCCCGCGCGGCGGCAATGTTCATGTAGAAACGCGAGACGATGATAATGCTCGATTCCATATTCAGATTGCTTCGAAACATATTACCCGGCCCGTTCGCCGCCTTCGTTCCGAACCCTGACGGAGATGGTCGAAGCGGACGCGGTTCAAGCTCATTTTCCATGAAGGAGGACGACCTTACGCGCCTCATAAATGCGACGCGGCGCACGACGCTTGCGCCGGCGGAGGAGTTCGATCTGATGTCCTCGGCGCAGCGCAAGAGCAACCTCGACTATCTCTATGAGATAACGACCGACGCACTCAAAGGCGCGAACCCCCGCGCGGAGACGGACCTCATGCACATCGCCTCGAGCAGGGACCCCGCCTCGGGCGTCGCGCGCCAGATACACAATAATTTTGTGCTTCTGTTCGAGATGTATCATACCGACGATCCGGCGGAGTTCGGAAGACAGGTCCAAGTCTATTTCGACCGCGTCATGGAAAAGGTGGCGCGGTTGTTGGAGGACGGGCCCGATAATTTTAAAAAGGTCACGGTTCACGTCAAGGAGACCGTTCACGGGCCCAATGGATATATTTACAGGATGTTCGGAAGAAAGTTCGGAACGCTCCTTCGCGAGGGGGACAGTGCGGCGGGCGCCGTCAAGCACGACGTTTCACGGATAGAAGACATCAAGCTCTTTGAGAACGAGGCGGGGCTTAGAAAGGTCTGGACCGCGGAGAGAATAAGGGAGCTCTCCGAGATGCGCACGCTTTCGCAGGCCTCTTTCAGGGTCCGCGCGCGCGCGTTCAGGACCTCGCTGCAGCACGTGCTTTCAGGGGCGATGACCGAAGTGGGCGTCGAAGTGGATATAGACAGGTATCTGCGCTACCGCGAGGGACTCGAACTTTCGGAGGTGGATCTCGTTCTGCACGAGCTCATCCATAACGGCATCAAATATCACATTCTCAACAACGGGAGCGATCGTTACGTCAGGATAAGGTGGGACGGCAAAAGGTATGCGCTCGTCGTGGAGGACAACGGGAGGGGCATTCATAGAATAGACAAGGTATTTGAGTTCGGCTATCGCGAGGCCGACAGGAATCCCGGCATTCCCGGGACAGGGACCGGTCTGGCGGCCGTCAAGGACAGGATAGAAAAGCTGGGGTGGAAGATCGAACTTGAATCGGAACCTGAAAAGGGCTCATCGTTTATCATCCACCCGAAGCCGGGCGACGTTTACAGCGACGATTCACCCGATACCGGCGGCGCGCAGACCGAAGGCGGAGGAGGCATGGCCTCAAAGAGCGACATCTCTTATTTTACGAGCGCGCATGTTGTGGAAGGGCTTATGCCGTCCGGAGAGGCGGGGGCGCACCTGCTCACCGATTTTAGATTTATGCCGGCCGTCGTCATGCGCAGGTCAGTGTTTGCAGCTCCCGTGCGGACAGCAGGATCTCTTTCCAACATCGCAGCCGCCACATTCATACGGGCCGTCTGACGCGCCGGTCGAGACGTTGCTTCTCGAGAGTATCTTCTTAAGTTCCGCGCCGCCGCAGGATCTGCACTTCAAGTCCGTTCCGTCCCGCGTGACACCCACAAGGAACTCGCTCACGCTGCCGCACTTTTCACATTTATATTCGTAAATGGGCATATGCTTTATACTCCTTTGAATAGGACCCGAGAAGAGTTGGCCGAGAACCTGCGAATTCAGTCAAGTATGTGCGAAAATATTATGAACGCCAGCTCGTCTTTGGGAAGTTCCGGCAGGACGACGCGCCTTCCTTTTTTCGACAGGAGTATCGCGTGCCCCCTATCCTTTCCTATGACCGTGTGCCTGTTCGCGACTATCCAGTCGCATTTCTTTTCCTTTAATTTTTTGAGGGCGCGGTCTTCCAGATCTTCAGTTTCAACCGCAAAGCCGATCAGCGTCTGATCGGGGCGTTTTTTCCTTCCAAGCTCCGCCAAGATATCGGCGTTTTGCGCGAGATTCAGGACCTGCCTTGCCCTCCGGCCCTGTTTCTTTATCTTCTGCCTCGAGAATTTCTGCGGCCTGAAGTCTGCGACGGCCGCCGCCATGACGATGATGTCAGCTCCGGCCGATCTTTTCATGACCTCCCGCTTCATCTCGGCGGCGCTTGTCACATCAAGCCGTTTTACACCTTTCGGGGTAGGAAGAGAAACGGGGCCGGTCACGAGCGTTACTTCGGCGCCGAGCTTTTTGGCGGCGGCAGCCAAGGAAAAACCCATCTTTCCGGAGGAGTCGTTGGAGATGTAGCGAACGGGGTCCAGATATTCCCGCGTGGGCCCCGCCGTTATGAGGACATTCAAGTTCTTCATCTTTTCAGGAATTTCGAAAGTCCCTTGATAATTTCATTGGGTTCGGGCAAGCGCCCCTTGCCCTGATATCCGCAGGCAAGATCGCCCGTCGCCGGTTCGATGAAACGGTACCCCAATTTTTTAAGTTTTTTTACGTTCTCCTGCGTGATGGGATTATCCCACATGTGGACGTTCATCGATGGCGCGAAGACCACCGGCGCCTTAGTTGCGCAGATAACGGTCTGCAGAAGCTCGTCGCATATCCCGCACGCCACCTTCGCTATGATGTCTGCGCTGGCGGGCGCCACGAGCACGATGTCCGCCCTGTCGGCCAAAGATATGTGGCCGATCTGGGCCTCCTGTATAAGGTTAAACATATCGGTGTGAACGGCGTTTCTTGAGAGGGCCTGAAGCGTCAAGGGTGTGACGAACTGGGCGCCCGCCTTCGTAAGGACCACATGAACGTCTGCTCCGGCCTTCACAAGGCCCCTTACGATATCGCAGCATTTATAGGCGGCTATACCGCCCGTGATCCCGAACACCACGGTCCTTTTATTGAACGGATCCTTCATATTGCCTCCTGACAAGGAGGAAACATAGTGGTATTAGAGAAGAGAAGCAAGAGGACAGTAAGCAGTGGGCAGTGGGCAGCAGGCAGTGGGCAGGAGGAGGGGATATGGAGCAGATGCTTTCAAAAGAGGAGCAAAAGGTCCTTTTAAAACTGGCGAGGGACACGATAGAGATGTGGGTCGGGGAGCGAAAGAGACCTCCGCTTCCGGAGGCAAAAGGGCTTTTCGGCGAGAAGTGCGGCGCGTTCGTGACCATCCACAGGAAGGGGCAGTTGCGCGGCTGCATCGGCAACATGGTGGGCCACGGTCCGCTTGTAGAGACGATACAGGAGATGGCCATCGCTTCCTCCACCGGCGATCCGCGCTTTCGCCCCGTGTCCGAGGAGGAATTGAAGGAGATCGATATCGAGATATCAGTTCTTTCCCCGATGCGGGAGATCAAAGACGCGAACGAGATTGAGGTCGGCAAACACGGCATACTCATGAGCCGAGGCATGTATCACGGCGTACTGCTCCCGCAGGTGGCCACCGAATATAAATGGAACCGCACGCAATTTCTGGAGCATACTTGTGTGAAGGCGGGGCTTCCCGAGGACGCATGGAAAGATCCCAAGACCAAGATCGAGATATTCTCCGCGCAGGTGTTCAAAGAGTAGCCGGATCCTTCTGTTGATATAGGGATTACGCGCCCAAGGTCTTCTTGAATTCCTTGTAGTGGTGCAGCACTTTCTGGACGTACTTGCGCGTTTCGGGATAGGGCGGGACCGTGCCGAACTTCTTCACTGCGCCGGGGCCCGCGTTATAAGAAGCGATGGCAAGAACGAGGTTTCCGCGGAACTGGTCCAAGAGCATACGGATGTATTTCGTGCCGGCGCGGATGTTCTCGTGCGGGTCGGAAATATTGCCGACCTTGAGCCACGCGGCCGTCGAGGGCATGACCTGCATCAGTCCGCGCGCCCCGACCGGAGAAACTGCGTTGGGCCTGAAGTCCGATTCGGTCTTGATGACCGCAGCGACGAGCGCCGCGGGGACGTTATATTCCTTCGAAAGCATCTCGATCGATTCCTGATACTTCACGACGCCAGTGCATTCTTTCTTAACGAGCTCGAGCAATCCGAAAAGGCGCGGCGCGAAGAAGATATAGACGAAGAAGATAAGGGCCAGCATGGCTATCTTATTGCGCTTCGGCGGAAGATAGATGATGTCGGTGACGAATTCCTTCTCAAGGCGCTTTGTGCGGCGTACCTTCGTCGTCTCGCGAGCATTCGGGAACGGTATTTTAAATGTTGGTTTCATCATACCCCTGTCTATTAAGCAAAAGGCGGGCCAAAACATAACCCATTGTAATTATTGAATATTATTTATTAGGGTGGCTCTTTACGGGGGTTTTCGGGGTGTGGAAGTGGGGTCTCAAGTCCCGCCCTTGCATGGAAAATATTTAATGATATAAAGGGGTTATCTTATGGAACGCATACTTAAGAGATCACTGCTCTTTTTGGTCCTCCTATCATTATATATGTCTGGTTGCGCCAAGGACATAGTGACCGGCAAGACGACCCTCAACTATTACAAGCTCGAGAACGAGCCCAAATTGGGGCAGCAGGTTCTTTTGCAGCAGGAGAAGGCGCTCAAGAACAAGAAGAAGGAAGTGAACTCGGAGAAGAACAAAGCGGAGCTTGAAAAATTGAGAAGGGTCGTCGCTAACATCGCGGCCGTTTCCCATTACCCCGATTTTCCATACGAGGTCTACCTGGCCGATGTTGACGTCGTCAACGCATGGTGCGCGCCGGGCGGAAAGATGATGGTCTACGAGGGGCTCTGGGACCCCAAGAAGGGGCTCGTCGAAAAGGGAAACGTGGACCAGTACGCAGCGGTGATGGCGCACGAGATGGCGCACGCAAATGCAAGGCACGTCACCGAATCCATCAGCCGCAATATGACCATCATGATGGTCGGCGCCGCGGTCCAGACGGCCGTCGCCGCCGGCGGATATCAGGAAGGGAGCGATCTGTTCGGACAGATATTCTCGCAGGGCATGGATATTTTCGTGCCCAGCTATTCGCGAAAAAACGAGTTCGAGGCGGATGAGTTGGGGTTCTTCTATATGGCCAAGGCCGGTTACGACCCGAGGGTGGCCGTGGAGCTTTGGAAGAAGGCGGCGAAGAAGAAAAAGGACATGGCCAGCATCTTCGCCTCGCACCCTACGAGCGGCGAGCGGGCAAGACACCTGCATAAGATGCTTCCCAAGGCGATGGAGTTTTACGAGGCGGCAAAAAAAGAGGGCAAACCGAACTGACGGACCCATCCCCGATTTATTTCCTCTTTCTATTCCTTATCTTAGTGATCTGCTTTGCGAGAATCAGCGAGCCGGCCTCGCTGAAACGACGGGCAAGATTGTGGATGAAAGCGAACCTTCCTTTGAGGGCCTCTATCCACTTGGGTATCCACACCTTTTGCGCGTCGTCGAAGATGGAATAGAAGACCGGCGTCAAAAGGAGCGTGACGAGAAGACACAAGCTCTGTCCGCCTATGATGACCACCGCCATCGGAGCGCGCGTCGCAGATCCGGGGCCCCGCGCCAGCGCGACGGGTATCATGCCGGCGACGAGCACCAAGCTCGTCATGAGGATGGGGCGGAGCCGGGTGCGCGACGCCTCGACGAGGGCTATTTCCCTCGGCTCTCCTCGCGCTCGCAGCGTGTTCGTATAGTCCACCTGTAAAATGGAGTTCTTTTTCACGATGCCGATGAGCAGAAAAAGCCCCAGGATCGAGATAATGTGCAGCGTCATGTGCGTGATGAGCAGCGAGAAAATGGCGAACGGGAACGCAAGGGGAAGCGACGCCAAGATCGTCACGGGGTGCAGCCAGCTCTCGAAAAGGGAAGCGAGGATCATGTACATGAAAATGACCGAGAGCAAAAAGGCCATCGTGAAACTGGTCTGCATCTCTTCCATGTATTTTGCGTGGCCTACGAAAAGGAAATCATATCCGGGCGCGACATTGATCCTTTCCGCCTCTTCCAGGACGAAACGTTTCGCATCGCTCTGCGGCAGGCCCATCAGGTTCGCCTCTATCTGGATGGAGCGCTGTCTTTGGTAACGGTCTATCTGCGACGGGCCGGTTGTCTCATCGAACGAGGCGATCGAATCCAGCCGCACGACTCCTTTGGGCATATGTTCCTTGTGAGCGGGGATGGGGAGCTGATAGAGATCGGAGGGCTTGCTTCTGAACTCGTCTTGCAGGCGGATGCGCACCTCGTAGAGCTCGTCCTCGACCTTGTATTTCGTAATGTCCATCTCGCCGGAGACCAGAAGCTGCATCGCGCGGGATATGTCGTCCGCAGTGACGCCCAGATCCGCGGCGCGCTGTCTGTCTATATTGATTCGGATCTCGGGCTTTCCGAAGACGAGCGACGTGTCAACGTCCACAAAGCCCTTTTTCTGCTTCATGGCCTCGGTTATGCTGTCGGCGTAGATCTTCAGCTGCTCCAAGCTGGGGCCCGTCAACCGGAACTGGAATTCCGCCTCTCCCCCTCCCCCGCCGCCGGTGAACTGCACGCTGGTGCGAAGCGTGGGATATTCATTGAGCATGGCGCGCGCGTCGCCCATCACGTCTTCTTGAGTGAAACTGCGTTCCTTGAGGTCGACTATCTTGACGAAAATATCCCCCTCGTTGACCTTTTGCGTGTCGCCGCCGCCGATGGAGGTGAGAAGGTGCGTGACCCCCCTCATCTTCCGGAGGTTGTTTTCCATGTCGCGGGCGATCCGGTCCATCTCCGCTATGGAAGTGCCCTCCGGCGCCTTTATGTGGATATTGAACTCGTTCCTGTCGTCCTTCGGAATGAAGTCCTTGCCGACGAAGATGAGCGACGGAATGGAGCTTAACATGATGAGGACCGCCGCGATCACGGCTGTTTTTCTGTGCGCGAGCGACCACTTGAGCATCTTCGTGTAATGAACGTCCATGAAGCGGTTGATGGCCGAGTCGCGCGAGGTCTTCTCCGCGTGCTTGCCGACCTTCAAAAAACGCGAGCACATCATGGGTGTCAGCACGAACGCCACTACGAGGGAGACGCCGATCGTGAAGGCCATCGTGAGTCCGAAGCTGAACATGAATCGGCCGACGATTCCGTACATGAAGGCCAAGGGCACGAAAATGATCATCAAAGAAAGCGTCGTAGAAACGACGGCAAGTGCGATTTCATCAAGACCCTTTGACGCCGCGGTAAACGGCTCCTCTTTCTTTTCCTCCAGATGGCGGAAGATGTTCTCGAAGACGATGATGGCGTCGTCGATAACGATGCCGTTCGCCAGAGAGAGCGCCAGAAGTGTTAAGTTGTTGAGCGTGAAGCCCAGCGCCTTCATCATGGTGAACGTGGAGATGAGGGAGACGGGTATGGAGATCGCGCAGATTATCATTCCGCGCAGGTTCTTGATGAAGAGCAGAACGCACAGCGAGACGAGTATCGCGCCCAGTACGAGATCCTCTTCAAGGGAGTGGACGGCCGCCATTATGAATATGGACTGGTCCTGAACTATCTCCGCCTTCATCGTAGGGGGAAGGGTGGGTCTTATATCTTCGAGCTTCGCCGCGACTTTTTTGGCCACGTCAACGGTGTTGGCGTCGGACTGTTTTCTTATGGAAATGTTGATGCAGGGCATCCCGTCGAAACGGGAAAAACTTCTCATCACCTCGTCTATGTCTTCCACGACCGCGATGTCGCGGATAAGGACCGGTGTCGTGCCGAACGTGTCGACTGGGATAGCCCCGAAGTCCTTGGAGTCGACTATCTTTCCCATCGTGCGCACGACTATCTCGCGCGGTTCCTCGGTCAGGTATCCGCCCGGCAGCTCGATGTTCTGGTTCTGCAGCGCCGCCTGCACGTCAAAGATGGACAGTCCGTAGCCGGCGAGCTTGGCGGGATCGATCCTTATGTGGATCTCGCGCTCACGGCTGCCGATCATTTTGATGTCGCCGACTCCGTCGACCGTCTCGAGTATCTCCTTGACGCGTTTCCGGGTGATCCTTGTCAGTTCGCGGACGGGCATGTCGCCGCTGACCGCTATCTGCACGACCGGCGTGCCTGAAAAATCGAATTTCTCTATGACCGGCTGCTTCGTGCCTTCCGGCAGGTCGTTGATGACGCGGTTGACGCGGTCGCGCACGTCCTGCGCCGCCACGTCGGTGTCCTTTTCAAGGACGAACTGCGCCCATATCATCGAGCGTCCCTCGAAGGAGAAGGACTGGAGCTCGTCTAGACCGGAGATCGTGTTTATGGACTCCTCTATCTTCTTGCTGACCTCCGTCTCGATCTCCTCCGGAGAAGCGCCCAGAAGATCGGTCCTGACCGAAACTATCGGGAAGTCTATCTTGGGAAAAAGGTCCACGCCCAGCCGGATGAAC
>DYJF01000047.1 GCA_020723205.1 Bdellovibrio sp. | reverse complement strand
CCCCCAGCCAAGCCACCAGCCATTGGACCGAGTTGGGCAGGTAGAGGACGACCCGCTCTCCGGGCTGGAGCCCCCGGGCCAGGAGGCCGGCCGCGAAACGGTCGGCCAGGCCGGCCAGGTCCTGGTAGGCGAAGGCCGTGCCCAGATAACCCGCCGCCGGAAGGAGGACCTTCTCCGCTGCGGCCCCTATCATGAACATCACGACGGCCCCTACGAAAAAAACGACGACGGGCACGAACCGGCCCTTGCCCAGCGCCCTCTTCTTTGCCGCCATCGCCTTGCTTCCCGAGACGCGCATCAGAACGACGGCCAAGCTCAACAGCGATGCCCCGAGAAATAACGCCGCATAGATAACGACCGCCGCTTCGACGTTCAGTATCTCGGGGGGCGCCTTTTCAGGCGCCGACACCTCTATGGGCGCCTGCGCCGGCCATGTTTCGGGATCGGTCAAGTCAAGCGCTGCGCCCGAACCCTTTGCAATAATCAGCGCCGTTTCTTTTGTCAGATCGTAAAGACCGCGCGCGTATTCGCCCTCCTTGAACTTCGGGACGGCGTAGGCGTCCAAGAGCCGGCCGGCCTTCGCATCGTTGATGGTTCCTTCCAGTCCGTAGCCGACCTCCAGCCGGACCTTTCGGTCATCGCGCGAAAAGAGAATGAGAACGCCGTTGTCCTTCCCCTTCTTCCCGATGCCGAAACGCTCGAACAACCGAACCGCGAAATCCTCGACCGTTATTCCGCCAAGATCGCCGACCGTGACAACGGCAAGTTCGGCCGACGTCTTGGCCTCAAGGTTCCTGCAGATGCCGTCTATGAGAGAGATGTATTCCCGCCCCAGAACGCCGGCCTCGTCCTCGACGAAGCTTCCCGAAGCGGCCATGGGGTTTACGACCTCCTCGACGGTCAAGGCCGCGCCCGTCCGCCCTGCGACGACGGCGATAAGAACAGCTAGAAGACAGAAATATCTTTTCACTTCATTCACGCCATGAGCCGTTTCAGTTCGTACGCCAAGAAAAGGCGCGAGATGCCCCAGAACAGGACGTACCACGCGATAAGAAGCGGAAGTATCACGGGGTATTGGAGCATGATCGTCCCTATCATCACGTTCATTACGCCCAGAAAGACGAAGAAATATTTTCCCGCATTGAACTTGAATCCGCCGATGATTTCGCCCACCCCGCTTATAATGAAGAAGAGGGCGACTATCAGATAGACAAAGTCCACCTTGAAGAACCAGACGAGGAGCGTTGCCGCGATACCCATGACGACATACGCTATACCTCCCAACACCGTGCCGGCCTTGAAATACCTCACCGCCTCCGTGATCGTATAGGACAGGATAAAAATGGAGATCATGACCTGAAGCGCCCAGAACGTGACGGCTATCAGGGCCATTATGCCGCCCGGATACCAGAGCATGACAAGGCCCAGAACGATCGCCACGACCGACGCGAAGATCATGTACCCGAACGATGGTCTCCAGACTGTGCTCATAATTCCCCCTTTTGTTTCATTTTTTCGCCGGATATTCGGCAAAGAACGTCGTTCCTTTCTGCGGATCGCTCTCGAAAGACACCTTTCCTTTGAGATAGCGCTCGCTCAAGAGCTTGATGCTGTAAGTGCCCAGCCCCCTTCCCTTTCCCTTCGTCGAAAATGAGCGCTTGAAAACCTGCTGCTGCACGTCCTCCGGCATGAAGGACGAGTTTCCTACCCAAAAAACAACCGAATCATTCTCATGCCTGCAACCGATAGTGACCGTGTCTCCCGCCTTTGACGCCTCAAGGGCGTTCTTGAGCATGTTGCCCAGAACGCGGCTAAGTATCACACGGTCGCTTTCGAACCCGATCGCCTCCGACGCGGGGTCTATGGCCACGCCCTTGCCGCGCGCGACATCGTGGCCCTCGTAGATCTGGGCCGCCTGCCTTATCATATCGAGGGAACCGAGTGTTTCAAGGTCGACGACAAGCTCGTTGTTCTCCGCCACGGAGAGATTGCGCTGCGCCTGTATCTCTTCGACAAGGCGCTTGGACGCGGTGAATATCTTTGCGCCCACATCCGGCATCTTTTCGGGCGGGACCGACCTCATCATATCGGAAAGCGAATAGACCACCCCCGCCACATTGAGGACGTCGTGGAAAAAGACCCGCTCGAGCGCCTCGCGCCTCTTCTGGTCGCTGATGTCCCTTATCGCCACAAAGGTGAGCTCTTCGTTATCCAGCCGTATCGGCGTCGCCACTATCGAAAGGTCGAGCGCGTTCCCGTCCTTCAAGAGTATCTGGCACTCCTCCATGTCGGGCCTTCCGCTTTGCGCTGCGACGATGGCCTTCGGCGCCTTGCACAAATGGCAGAATCTCGTCGTTCCGCACCCCGATTCGGAACTGTACGCGTAGGTGCAGCCGAACATCTCCCCCGGACGGAACCCTATGATCCCCTCACCGCCCTCGGAGTTTAAGAACTTGAGCATGGCCCTGTTGACGAAGACCGCCTGCCGGTTGAGGTCGAGTATCATCGCAAGGTCGAAGACGGAATCGAGGATGTTACGGACGGGGGAATCGCGCAGGAGCTTTTCCGCAACGAGCCGGCCCCTGTTCTTTATCTCCTCTTCCGTGCTCCTTTCGGCGGACAGATATTCCGTGCTCCCCGCCTTGAAGGCCATTCCCAATCTTGAGAACAATATCGGCATAAGCCCCCCGAATATTCTTTTATTTAACACTCAACCCGCCTCTTGTAAATTGTTCTCCCATCCAATATGATACCGGCCCATGGGTAAGAAGAAGATACTGGTCATCGACGATGAGATCCTTTTGCTCGAATCCACCAAGATGCAGCTGGAGATGAACGGATACGACGTTATCGCCACCGACAACGCGAAGGACGGTATACTCAAGGCGATGTCGGAAAAGCCCGACCTCATCATCTCCGACATCATGATGCCCGAGATAAACGGCATCGAGATGACCAAGGTCATCCGCTCGAACAGCTCGCTTAAGGGCATCCCCATCATCATGCTCTCCGCGCTGGGGCGCGAATCGGACGTCAAAGAGGCGATGGAAGCGGGCGCGACCGACTATTTCATCAAGCCCTACGAAATAGACATGTTCCTCAAGAAGATAAAACAACTGCTCGGATCATGAAGAGAACCGTCATCATGTCGTGCCTCGCTTTAGGTCTTCTTTCTTCCGTTGCCGCATCCGCGCAGGGGAAACTTTCGGGCGTCGGTTCGTGGCTCTGTTTTTACGGCGACGCTTGGCCTCAAAAAGAGCCGGCCCGCTACGACCTCTACATCTTGAGCCGCGACAACCACCCCGACATCGCTCCGCTGAAGGCCTCTAAAAGCTTGGCTATCGGCTACGTCAGCGCCGGCGAGGTCAACAGCGCCGACCCCTTTTTCGGAAAGGTCAAAGCGGCGGGACTCATCGTCGAAAAGAACCCCGACTGGGCGGGCGCCTACCGCGTCAACATGAAGGACGAAAGGTGGCAGGGCATACTTCTGGATGAGGTCATACCGGACGTGATCGCAAAGGGGTTCGACGGCGTGTTCCTGGACACTATGGACGTGGCCAGTTATCTTGAAACGACGAAGGGAATGGCGGGCACGGTATCCGCCGCGGCCGGCTTCATCAGAAAGATCCGTGAAAAATTCCCCAAGGCCGTGATCGTCTTGAACAACGCGCTGCCTGTCGCGGATCTTGCCGGCGACGCGATAGACGCCCTGCTCGTTGAGGACGTCTACACGCTCTATGATTTCAAGAACAGGAGGTACAAGACGGCGGCGAAGGAGTGGACCGACGAAAGGACGGCAGAGCTCAAGTCGTTCGCTCGAAGACACGGAAAGCCGGTTTTGACGCTTGATTATGCCAAACCCGCCGACGCGGCCACGGCAAAAAAGGTGGGGGCAAGGGCCGTGAAGGACGGCTTCGTCCCCTACATATCGGACATTCATCTCAAGACGATTTTCTTCCACCCCTAGAGCCGCCTTCCAGCCGCGATTACCCGCTTATTGCCGCATTTCTCAAGAAATGCTAAATTGCTTCGATCATGAAAAACCTTAAGTGGTTGTATCTTTTAATTGTTTTTCTGTCGGCGCCGCTCCCGTCGCGAGCCGAAGAGATAAACAGGAACATATTGGGCGTCATCGACGGCTCCGAGATGAAACACGAGTTTGACAACCACATCGCAAAATACGCCGAGACGCCGCTGAACCACTTGGGTTTCAAGCTCGAATATGTCGATGTTACGAAGGGCCTGCCCGATGACGCCGCGATGCGAAAGTATGCGGCGGTAATAAGCTGGTTTCGGGACAATACGCTCAAGAACGCCGCAGATTACGCCAATTGGGCCGCAAAACAGATATCCAAGGGCAAAAAATTCGTGATCTTGGACGAACTCGGCTTCGCTCTGGACGAGAACGTCAAACCGATACCCAACGATGTCCTTCAGGCCTTTTTCAGGGCGTTCCTCATAACTTCCACGAACACGTCCGACCAGACGGAGAATCCGCTGTTGATAGAGGTCGTGAAAAAAGACCCCGCAATGGTCGAGTTCGAGAGGTCCCTTCAGGGCGAGGCGGATTATTTTCTGAACCTCACGACGACCGATCCCAAGGCAAAGGTCTTCCTAAAGCTTAAGCGAAAGGACACCGGGACCACTTCGGACGCCGTGTTTATAAGTTCAAAGGGGGCGATGGCGATCGGAAATTACGCGCTGTATCAGAATTTCATCAATTACCAGACACGCTGGCGGATCGACCCGTTCGCATTCTTCAGAGAAGCGCTTAACGCCGATTTTCCGAAACCCGACGTGACGACGATAAACGGCATGCGCATGTTCATGAGCCACATAGACGGCGACGGCATCAGGAGCAAAAGCCGGATAGACAACAAGACGTCGTGCGGCGATCTGGTCTTCAGCCAGATACTCTCACACTACCAGCTGCCGATATCCGTATCGGCCCTGATAGGCGACATCCTCACGGCGAAGGGAGAGGACAAGCAGCGGCTGGCCGATCTCTTCCGGAAGATCTTCGCGCTTCCGAACATCGAACCGGCGAGCCACGGTTACGCGCATCCGCTCATATGGAAAATAGAGAAGCGCAAGATGGCGTATTTCGATATCGACGATTACATGTATTCGCCGGCAAGCGAGATCGGCTCCTCGATCGAATACATAAACAAATATCTCGTCCCGCCCGATAAAAAGACCGACCTCTTTTTCTGGACCGGCGACTGCATGCCGGATTACGAGGCGCTCAAATACGCACACGACAACGGCATCCGCAATATCAACGGGGGCGATTCGCGCTTCGACAAGCAGTATCCCAGCTACACCTATGTGGCCCCCTTCTTCCGCCACGTGGACGGACTTTTGCAAAATTATTCGCCCGATACAAACGAGGTCATCTTCACGAACATCTGGACCGGACCGTTCTACGGCTTCAGGGACGTGATAGAAACGTTCAAGAACACGGAGTCTCCGATACGCATCCGTCCCATCGACGTCTATTATCATTTCTATATCACCGAATACGAATCTTCGCTCAATTCGATCCATGAGGTGTACGACTGGTCGCTGAAACAGGAAATAACGCCGGTATTCGTTTCGGATTATTTGAAGACCCTCGAAGGATTTCTCTCCGCGAAGATCGAGAGGATAGCGCATTCCCACTGGGTCGTGGCCGACAACGGTGAGTTAAGGACCGTGCGTTTTGATGGAAATAAAAACGCCGTGGATCTCGCCAACTCGAAGGGCGTCATCGGTTTTCTAAGATATCAGGGCTCGCTCTACGTCCATCTGGACAACGGGAAACGCTCGGAGATACGCCTGACGGACGCGCCGCAAGCCCTGCCCTATATCGTTAAGGCGAACGGAAAAGTTGAAAATTTCAGGCGCGAGGAAGGCGCCTTCAAGTTCACTCTCAAGACGATGGGGCGCGCGCAGTTCGCGGCCGGCGGTCTCAAGGCGAACGGGGAATATTCGATCGGCCTCGCAGGAAAAACCGTTAACGCCCGTGCTGACAGGACCGGACAGCTCGTCTTTGCGGAAGGCCTTCCGGGAAGCAAGTTCGAATCCCTTGAGATAGCGATAAGGGCGCGATGAACATCAAGTGGTGGCACATAGCGCTGTTCGTCATCGTCATGCTGACCGTGGCGGTCGCACTGCATCCCACGCGGCTCCGCGTAGGATGGATGCTCGCCAAGAGCGGTCTTGTGCATCAGGCGATAGAAAAGCTTGAAGATATCTACGAAAAGGACCCGAACAACTACCGCGCGATAAGAATAATGGCGCTGGCCCTCGAGGGGCTGGGAAGGACCGACGAGGCGAAGGTATTTTACGAACGGCTGCTCTCGATCAAACCGAACGAGGACAATTATCGCGACGCCGTGAGATTCTACCTCTGGACAAGGCAGCCCGAAGAGGCGCAGCGCACGTATGAAAACTGGCTTCAGTTCAGGCGCTCCAAAGGAAAGACGTTCGTCGACGAGGACGGGCAGCAGATATTGGACGACCTCTACGCGCTCTACCTCACCGGACAGAACTACCGGAAGGCGATCGAGATATTGAACCTCCGCAAGGACCTCTTTCCAAAAGAGACGAGGGACATAGAGAACGATCTCATAACGCTCCATCAAAGGACCGGTGATCTTCCCGCGACCATCAGCTTTCTCGAGGACATCCTCAAAAAGGGGGGCAGGAACCCTTATGCCGTCGACACATACGTCGAGCTGGCGCCTCTGGCCGGAAAAAAGGCGGCCGCGGAATATTATCTTGCGGAGAATATAAAAGAGCATCCCGACGACGAAAGAGTATGGAAGAAGATGATCGATTTCGAAACTAACCAGAAGGACTACGCCTCGGCCGACAAGTGGTTCTCGAAGTGGATGGAAAAGAACCCCGAAAACCTCAATCTCAAACAGAGTTACGCCGACTGGCTCATAGCCACCGAACAGCAAAAGCGCGCCATCGCCTACATCGAGGGACTTCCGCCGGAATATCGGGATAACCGGCGCTTTCAGGATACGCTCCTGAAGCTCTACGAATGGAACAACGTGAAGGAGAAGCTGGTCGGACCGTACACCGCGCGTTTCAACGAGAACCCCTCCGATGGGGAGAACGCTAAAAAACTCTTCTGGCTCCTCATGGACCTCAAGCGCTACAACGACGCCGAAAAGGTGGCGTCACGTTTGAACTCGATGAATCCCGACAGGCGTGAATACATCGACATGCTTTTGTCCGTCTACGAACAGAGGAACGAATCTAAAAAATCGCTTTCCCTTCTCGAGAAAGCGGCGGAAAGAACGGACGATCCTAAGCTCTTGAAACGTCTGGGCGAGAGATATCTGTGGAACGCGGAGGAAGGCCGTTGAAGAGGATATTGGCCATTACGGCTGTGTTCATAATGCTCGCGACCTTTTCAGGCAGGGCGGCGGCGGTGGACGCTTCCAATCTGGAAAAGGCCCAGAAGATATTCGAACGGCTGCTTGAAAAGACGCCCGACGACCCCGACATTTACCGCTATCTCGGCGACATCTACGCCGCCAAGGGGAACAAGAAGGAAGCAAGGCGCTTCTACGAGGAATACGCGAGGCGTAGGCCTTCCGATTATTATCCCCACTACAAGCTCGGCGAGATGGCATGGGCCGACAAAGATGAAAAGGCCGCAAAGGCGCATTTTTCAAAAGCGCTCTCCCTTATAGAAGGTGCCAAGAAGGACGCGTCGTCGGAGATGTCCGAGGCACGAATGCTCGCCTTGAGCGGAGAGACAAAACGCTCCGACGAGATATTCTCGCAGCTCATCGCCGCCGATCCGAATAATAAGGATATCGCAAACCTCCACCTTGAGACCCTCCTTGATACGAAGCGGTCGCAACCGGCGCTGAAAGAGGCGCGTGCGTACTCGGAAAAATATCCCGAGAGTTATCAGTTCAAGCGCACGCTTGCGCGCGCCGAGGCGGCGGAGGGCAATTACGCGAGGGCGGAAAAGATATATGAAGGGCTCATGGCGGACCGTCCGGCTGACGACGCCCTGAAGGGCGACTACGCATATCTTGAGTTCGAAAAGGGGGACTGGAAAGAGGCGATGTCCTACTTAGACGACCTCACGGCGCGCTATCCCGACAACACCGACTACCAGACCACATACGATGAACTGTACCGAGCCCACCGGCCGCGCCTGAAATGGGGTTTCGACATGCGCCTCATAGGCGGCGATCAGCGATACGGTCCGTACGCCGACTATCTCTATCCCCTAAACGAGACGTGGGCCTTCGGTGCGGCCTACCAGCTCTACTACTACGACGCCAACGTGCCAAACTATGACCCCGATTATACCGTCTTTTCCAACGTCGTGGCGTTCAGGGCATATTACAGTCCGTTCAATAAGTTCACCGTCGTGCCCGGTTTCGCCAACCAGCTGGTCGGCTCCGATTATGCGCCGTACCCCTTCCTCTACTTCGACTACAACGATCCGGATCTGGGCCTGTTCCACGCCGGCTACGGCTACAACAAGGTGCTGGACGACCCCGAATCTGCGCTCTACTTCGGAGGCAGGCGCGATCAGGCGACCTTCACCTACGACAACACGTTCATAGAACGCATCGTCTTCACGGCCCGCTACGAGAGCAACTGGTACCGCGTCAACGGCTCGAAGACCGGACTGAACATGGGCAACGACTTCGGGCGCGAGGACGTCGCGGAGGGAGGACTCCACTTCATCGTGCTAAAGCGCCCGCAGATACAGCTGGGCTACGACTTTCTCTACAGTCAGCTCCACATCGTGAACAATTACCTGAACATCATCCCGCTGATACAGGAACAGATGCGCTCCAGCATAATGTTCGGCTTCTACAACGAGTGGGACGACTGGATAATAACGGACCTCGGTGCATTCTGGGGCGCCGATCCGAAGAGGGACTTGAGCTTCACGAGCATGGACCTCTACGGCTTTCAGGCGGCGCTCCGCTTCCGGATCTCCAAGCAGTTCGAGGTCGGGGGGCACTACGAATATTCGAGCGAGGACCTGTTCAACACTTCTGGACGTTATCAGCTTTTTGGCGTAGATTTCGTCTACAGATTCTAGAGAGGGTATATATGGGAACCGAAGCGAAACACATCCTGCTCGTGGACGACGAGCCGGACATAACCTACATAGTGGAATTCATACTTTCCACTTCCGGGTTCGACGTCACTCGCCTCAACGATTCGCGCGAGGTGGTGAAAGAGCTTTCAAGCGGCAAGTACAGCATGCTCATTCTGGACCTCATGATGCCGCACAAGGACGGTTTCACGGTGCTCAAGGAAATGCGCGTAGACGAGGCGTTCAGGAAACTTCCTGTTCTGATACTAAGCGGGCGCGACCTCTCTAACGACGAGACGGCCCTTCTCTCGTCGCTGGGAGCGGAGGTCATGGCAAAGCCCTTCGAGGCGCCGCGTCTGCTCGAAAAGGTCAGGGAGAACATCTCCGAATAATCAATGTATGACCGCATCGTAAAAATAAGACGGACGAGATATTATCTCATCGAAACGATCGCCGGCCTTGCGATCTTGGCCCTGATCAACGTCGTATTCTTTCCCGACAGGCCGGCCTTCGACGGAATCCAGCCCAATCCATATTGGATAATAGTGCTGGCCATGGCCGCCCGCTACGGCAGGAACGGCGGGCTTCTGGCGTCGGTTTTGACCTCGCTCGTTTTCGTGACCCACTATCTCTGGTTCGGGGGCATCGAGGTCTTCTACGACGACCTCTGGCTTTTGCGCTACCCCTTCTTCTTCATACTGGTGGGCTTTCTCATAGGCGAGGTAAGGACCGTCTTCATATTGAGGGAGGACTACCTCACAAAGCGCGTCGAGGAGCTTCAGGGGATGAGCGAGCGCCTGCAAAAAGAGGTGGATATCGTCAAGGAGGCGCACAAGGACCTGACCGTGGACGTCGCAACGAAGCAGGAGACTATAACGATACTCAACGAGATCACCGGACGCCTCAAATCGCTGGACCCTGATGCGATCTTCGAGAACATACTCACGTGTTTCCGCGATTTCGTCGACGCAGAGGAGTGCTCCTTCTATCAAACGGACGGAGAAACGCTCAAGCTCTACAAACAGTTCGGCTGGCAGGAATATTACCGGAGACCCAATGAATACGCCTTCGGTCACGGACTCATCGGCCTCGCCGCAAAGATGTTAAAGCCCGTGAGCTTGAAGGATATCGTCCTCAAAAGACACAAATCGGAGGATCTCTCCGGCCACATGGTGGGAGATACGGTGCTGGCGATACCCGTGGTCGGCTTCGAAAACCGGGTCTTCGGAGTGGCAAGCGTCGAGAAGATCCCGCTCTTGAAGTTGACCGAGTCGACTATCCAGACAGGGAAGGTGATCTGCGACCTCGCCGCCGCGGCCCTCAACAACGCCATTGCGTTCCTCGACATAAAGGCGAAACAGATAAAAGAGGACGCGCACGACATCTACAAATACCACTACTTTCTGTCGCGCTCCGAAGAGGAGTTCCTGCGCTGCATGAACTATATGATACCTCTTTCCGCCATGGCCTTCAGGTGGCCCGAGCTCGAGCGCCTGCCGGAGGAAAAAAGAGGCGCCGTCACCGATTCGGTGATCACTATACTCAAAGGGCGCCTGCGCCCGTTCGACGTGCTCGCACGCGGACCGGAGGAGGATATGCCTCTCGTCCTCCTCCTCGCGACGACATCGGGACCGCAGGCGGAGGACGTCAAAAAGAAGATCGTCGAGGAGATCGGCCAGTACGATCTCGGCCGGTTTTTGGCCGGCGGCCCGCTCGACAAAACGATAACGGTCGCGTCCTTCAACCCCAAGACGATGAAGAGCGCCCGTGATTTTCTGGAGGCGGTCGGCATCAAGCTATGAGGCGATCACTTGCAACGATAACGCTGCTGTTCTCGCTTTTCGCCGCGGCTCCGGTGGGAATGGCTCTCTTCAAATTGAGACCCATGCCGTTAGGAACGGCGATTTTTCTGCACCTCTTCAGCGCGGCCCTATGTTCGCTCGGTTTCTACCTCCTCACCGCACAACCCCCGCACGGCATCAGGAAAAAGAACATATGGTGGCTGTTCGCGCTGGCGGTTTGCATCACAATGCCGTTCTACGGCGTCGCCGCCTCGCTCATGATATACGTCATACAGGGGATAAGGGGGAGAAGACCGCCGCCGGTGGTAAGCGACGAGATAACCGTGCAACCGCCGGATGTCTTCGCACGCTCCATCAGCCGTTCCCGCCAGCTGGAGGTCCTCGACCGGCTGGACATCGAACCGTTCGTGGATATCTTCCGAAGGGGACAGTCGGAGCTCAAAAAGAGCGCGGTGAAATTTTTGGGCAAGATCAGGTCGCATGCCGCGCTAAGGACCTTAAATCTTGCTCTCATGGACGAGGACATCGAGGTGCGTCTCTACGCAGCTGGGGTCCTGAACATGATAGAGGACAAGTTCGCAAGCGAGATAGACATGAAGAAAAAGGAGAGCGCCGCACATCCCGAAAATTCCGCCTTGGAACTCGATCTGGCGGAGATCTATTATTCATACGCACGGAGCGGCCTTCTGGACGAGATAGCCCGCACTTACTATTATAGGGAAACCGTGGAGATCCTTTCGTCCCTGCCGCCGTCAAAGGAGTCGGATCATCTCCTTGCAAGGTCGTCTTATGCGCTCGGCGAATACGGCGCTGCAAAGGACGCCGCCATGCGCTGCATAGGCAAGGACGAGAACAATCCCGCATACCGCCAGCTTCTGTGCGACATACTCTTCGCCATGCGCGATTACGACGGTTTTCTGGACAACCTTGACGCGGCCAGAAGAAACTGGCCGCCGCTCCTTTCCGATTCGCTTTTGACGTTCTGGAGCTGAAAGATGGAATACACTTCTTGCATAGTCCTCTCCTCCGAGGCCCGGCGCGGCGAGATCGCGATGTACGAGGCGGGACTGCCTTCGATGAGCTTGAGCGAAAAGCTCCGCGACGCCCAGCTCTTAAGCGAGATGGGCGACGATATATCTAACGCCAAGGTCCTGCTCCTGTATCTTTCCGGCGAACGCGAGATCTCCCACGAGGTAAGAAGGATATTTTCATGGACCGGAAAAAAAGAGAAGTCGGAGTTCCTCATAGACCAGCTCAAGGCGGACGAGAATGAGCTGGTGCTGGCAAGCATAGAGCTTTTGGGCGTCCTGCAGGAGCCCTCCTCCATACCGGCGCTGGACGACGTCTTCGATATCTCGAACGCGAAACTTTGCATGACGGTGATAGAGGCGCTGAACAAGATCAACCACCCGCTCGGGACCAGAACGATGAAGAAGGCCCTTAAGGCCCCGAACGAACTGATAGTCGTCTTCGCCGTTCAGAAGCTCGCGCGTTGGACGGAAACCGTCCCGTGGAAGGTCTTCCTTCCGCTTCTCTTCCAGAAGAACGCGGAGATCACGGCCGAGGCGGCGTTCGCAATCGCGCTGCGGCGCTCCCCGAAGTCAGCAAAATGGATACTGCGCGTGATCTACCGCGAACCCGACAAGCTCGTCAGAAGGAACCTGATACGATTTTTGGGAATGATACCGAGCTCCCTTTCGGTGCTGCCGTTGCTCAAGATCATGACGACCGACCCCGACCAGAAGGCGCGATTGGCGGCGTCACGCGCGATGGACCGCCTGCAGGGGCTCATATCGCCGCGCGTGCTCTTCCATTTCAGGAGGATACCCGATGTCAAGATGCGCGCGGAGCTCATCGTTCGTTTGGGAAAGTTCAGTTCCGATATCGAAAGACACAAGGAATTCATCCGTGAAACGCTCGTGAAAAGCGACGATATGCTCATCACGCAGGCCTGCATTCAGGCGCTGGGCTCGATAAGCGACAGGGGCGACATAGCGCTTCTCGAAACGCTCCTCTCCAAGGACCCGTTGACCTCTTATCAGGCGACGCTTGCCCTGACGCGCATCTGGCGATTGAGCGACGCAGAACACGTGCTTGAGATACTGCGAACCAGCGTTTATCCGGTCCAAAAACAGGTCATCATGAAATATCTCATGCGCCGTCGCGGATTTTCTACCAACCCGTTTAGATTGCTGGAAACCGTCGCCGATGTGCTCTCAAAGGACGACAACGTTAACGTCCATTATCTCGGAGCGTGCCTCTTGCGTTACGCTCCGTCGGCCGAGACCGTAGACTACCTTCTGAACCTTTACGTGGAAGAAACGGACCCTAATATTCAATCGGCGACGGACAACTCCCTTAATATCATAGCCACGTACCACAGCGATTATCTCCTTGAGCTCATGAAGGTCTGCGGCAGGGATACCTGCCGTCTCCTGTTCAAGCACATACCGCCGGACCTCGACGCGTCCTTTTACCGTTCCGCTGCAAAGACCGTTTTTACGAAATACGCCGAATTCAAAAAAGACGCGGGGGCCACGGAGCTTTGCAGCGAAGTGTTCGCGAGGTTCTCCGAGATACCCCAGGCCTTTCGCGAGCTCGTGCGCGCCCTTCCCGACGCCGAACTGAAAAAACACTTTCTCGACATGTTCTCCCGGACGCTTAACGAAAAGGCGATCGGATACGTGAAGAACGAGCTTGTGGACATGCTGGACGAAGAGGACGGCGAGATCCGCCGCATGACGCTTGAACTTCTGACGAGAATAAAGGACCCCTCCGTGCTTCCGCTCGTCATCGAAGCGGTTCATAAGGACAAGGGCGGAGGACTCAAACCGCTTGCGCAGGAGATGTCGCGGCAGATCATAAGGGAAGGCATATTATGAGCGATGTCTGCTTGGTCCTGGAAGGCACTTACCCTTACGTCGCGGGAGGCGTGTCGTCGTGGGTCCACCAGATGATCACCGGCATGCCCAACATCAAATTCTCCATTCTTTCCATAATGCCGACTCCGCAGGACACCAAAGAGGAGCGCTACACGGTCCCCGGCAACGTGGAATCGATCGTCAACGTTTACGTCCACGACCACCGCTTCAAAACAAAGCTCATCACGCGAAAGACGAAGCGCCTTTTCGAGTTCTTCGAGATGTTCTACCG